>NZ_JBEOWQ010000013.1:57091-159131 GCF_040296145.1 Micromonospora sp. NPDC002296 | reverse complement strand
TGCGGCCCCCCCGGGGCCCCCGTGTCGGTCGGCGGGGGGGGGTTTTTGGGGGTCCCCCCCCCCCCCCCCCCGGGGGGGCGCCCGCCCCGAAAAACCGGGCCCCCCCGCCGCCGTCAGGCGAGGGTGATCTGGTCGCCGTCGACCTTGATCTCCTTGGCCGCCAGCGGCTTCGTCGCCGGGCCCTGCTTCACCGAGCCGTCGGTGATGGAGAACTTGCTGTTGTGACAGGTGCAGTTGATGGTGCCGCCGTCGACGTTCGACACCGGGCAGCCCTGGTGGGTGCAGATCGGGTCGAAGCCCTTGAACGTGCCGGCCTCGGGCTGGGTGATCACCACGCCCTTGCTGGCGTACACCGCGCCGCCGCCGACCGGGATGTCGGCGGTGCGGGCCAGCGGCGCGGACGTGTCCCGGTTGCCGCCCTCGGCGTCGCCCGCGCCGGTCGCGCCCGGGCCGCCGCTGGTCGGGGCGGAGCCGCCGGCGGTGTCATCGTCGTCGCTCCCGCAGGCCGACAGGACGACCGCCGCGCCCACCACACCGGCACCGGCGAGGAGGGCGCGGCGTGTCTGCGTGCCCGAAGGAGTCTGCGCCTGCTCGTCACTCATGTCTGGCCTCTCTCTCGACTGCCGCCGTCACGATCCGCGGCCGTACCCGCTGTCCACGAATCACGGCGCCTGACGGTTCAACGAATCGACCATCGTGATCGCTCCGGGTCGGTGACCGCCGGCGGACCCGACGGGAACGCCGCCGGTCGCGCCCGACCCGGCGACGGCGGTCCCCGCCGCCGGGAGACCGCCGCGTCGCCGGCCCGGAGCCGGTCCAGGGGTCAGCGCGCCCCGGCCGTGGCCTTGCGGCCGGACCGGGCGCGGGTGGTGCCGTTGGCCTTCGCGGCCCGACCCGTGGCCGCCTTGGCGCCCTTGGCCTCGCCGTCGAGCCTGAGCACCTGGCGCAGGAACTGGCCGGTGTGGCTCTCGGGCACCTCGGCGACCTCCTCCGGGGTGCCGGTGGCCAGCACGCTGCCGCCCCGGTGGCCGCCCTCCGGCCCCATGTCGATCAGCCAGTCGGCCGTCTTGATCACGTCGAGGTTGTGCTCGATGGTGATGACGGTGTTGCCCTTCTCGACCAGGCCCTCCAGCACCATCAGCAACTTGCGGATGTCCTCGAAGTGCAGGCCGGTGGTCGGCTCGTCGAGCACGTACACCGTCCGGCCGGTGGAGCGTTTCTGCAGCTCGGAGGCGAGCTTGACCCGCTGCGCCTCGCCGCCGGACAGCGTCGGCGCGGGCTGGCCCAGCCGGACGTAGCCCAGGCCCACGTCGACCAGCGTCTTGAGGTGCCGGTGGATGGCCGGGATGGCGGAGAAGAACTCCGCCGCCTCCTCGATCGGCATCTCCAGCACGTCGGAGACGGTCCTGCCCTTGTAGTGCACCTCCAGGGTCTCCCGGTTGTACCGGGCGCCCTTGCAGACCTCGCACGGGACGTACACGTCGGGCAGGAAGTTCATCTCGATCTTGATCGTGCCGTCACCGGAGCACGCCTCGCACCGGCCGCCCTTGACGTTGAACGAGAACCGGCCCGGCCCGTACCCCCGGACCTTGGCCTCCGTGGTCTCGGCGAACAGCTTGCGGACGTGGTCCCAGACCCCGGTGTAGGTGGCCGGGTTGGAGCGTGGGGTGCGGCCGATCGGCGACTGGTCGACGCCGACGACCTTGTCCACGTGCTCCAGGCCGGTGATCCGGGTGTGCCGGCCCGGCACGTGCCGGGCCCCGTTGATCTGGTTGGCCAGCACGGCGTGCAGGATGTCGTTGACCAGCGTCGACTTGCCCGAGCCGCTGACCCCGGTGACCGCGATGAGCTGGCCCAGCGGGAACGAGACGGTCAGGTTTCGCAGGTTGTGCTCGCGGGCGCCGTGCACCACCAGCTCCCGCTCCGGCGTCTGCGGCCGGCGCCGGCTCGGCGTCGGGATCTCCCGGCGCCCCGACAGGTACGCCCCGGTGACCGACTCCGGGTTCTCCAGCAGGGCGGGCACCGAGCCGGAGTGCACGATCGCGCCGCCGTGCTCGCCCGCGCCCGGGCCGATGTCGACGATCCAGTCGGCGGCGCGGATGGTGTCCTCGTCGTGCTCGACCACGATCAGCGTGTTGCCCAGGCCGCGCAGCCGGATCAGGGTCTCGATCAGCCGGTGGTTGTCCCGCTGGTGCAGGCCGATGGACGGCTCGTCGAGCACGTAGAGCACGCCGACCAGGCCGGAACCGATCTGGGTGGCCAGCCGGATGCGCTGCGCCTCGCCGCCGGAGAGGGTGCCGGCCGGGCGGTCCAGGGAGAGGTAGTCCAGCCCGACGTCGAGCAGGAACTTCAGCCGGGCGTTGATCTCCTTGAGCACCCTTTCGGCGATCATCTTCTGCCGGTCGGTCAGCTCGATGCCGGCCAGCAGCTCGGCGCACTCGCCCACCGACAGGTTGCAGACCTCGGCGATGCTCTTGCCGGCCAGGGTGACCGCGAGCACCTCCGGCTTGAGCCGGGCCCCACCGCAGGCCGCGCAGGGCACGTCGCGCATGTAACCCTCGTACTTCTCCCGCGACCACTCCGACTCGGTGTCGGTGTGCCGGCGCTCGATCCACTGCACCACGCCCTCGAAGCCGGTGTAGTAGGAACGCTCACGGCCGAACTTGTTGCGGTAGCGCACGTGCACCTGGTCGCCGGAGCCGTGCAGGATGGTCTTCTGCGCCCGCGCCGGCAGGGCCCGCCACGGCGTGTCGACGTCGAAGTGCTCGGCCTCGCCGAGGGCCTCCAGCAGGCGCAGGAAGTACTCCAGGTTGTGCCCGGTGGACCAGGGCTGGATCGCGCCCTCGCGCAGGCTGCGCTCCGGGTCGGGGACGACCAGCTCCGGGTCGATCTCCTTCCTGGTGCCCAGGCCGGTGCACTCGGGGCAGGCGCCGTACGGGGCGTTGAAGGAGAAGACCCGGGGCTCCAGGTCCTCGATCGCCAGGGGGTGGTCGTTGGGGCAGGCCAGGTGCTCGGAGTAGCGGCGCTCGCGGTCGGGGTCGTCCTCGGCGAGGTCGACGAAGTCGAGCAGCACCAGGCCGCCGGAGAGGCCGAGCGCGGCCTCCACCGAGTCGGTCAGCCGCCGCTGGGCGCTGGGCTTGACGGTGAGCCGGTCGATCACCACCTCGATGGTGTGCTTCTCCTGCTTCTTGAGCTTCGGCGGCTCGGTCAGCGGGTGCACCACGCCGTCGATCCGGGCCCGGGCGTACCCCTTGCCCTGGAGCTCGGCGAACAGGTCGACGTACTCGCCCTTGCGGCCCCGCACGACCGGGGCGAGCACCATGAACTTGGTGCCCTCGGCCATCGCGAGCACCCGGTCGACGATCTGCTGCGGGCTCTGCCTGGAGATCCGCTCGCCGCAGACCGGGCAGTGCGGCACGCCGACCCGGGCGAAGAGCAGGCGCAGGTAGTCGTAGACCTCGGTGATGGTGCCGACGGTCGAGCGCGGGTTGCGCGAGGTGGACTTCTGGTCGATGGACACGGCGGGGCTGAGCCCCTCGATGAAGTCGACGTCCGGCTTGTCCATCTGGCCGAGGAACTGCCGGGCGTACGAGGAGAGCGACTCCACGTACCGGCGCTGCCCCTCGGCGAAGATCGTGTCGAAGGCCAGGCTCGACTTGCCGGAGCCGGAGAGCCCGGTGAAGACGATCAGGGCGTCCCGGGGCAGGTCGAGACTGACGTCACGCAGGTTGTGCTCGCGCGCGCCACGGATGATCAGTCGGTCGGCCACGGTCCGTGTACTCCCGGGAGAAGAAGGCGAGGAGGATCTGTCCGCTCCGGGGCGGTCCGGGGGCTTCCGGGACGGCCCTGAGCGGTTGTGCGGGCGCAGAAGAAGCGCCTCGGCAACTCTAGCCCCGAGGTACGACAACTTCCCGCGCCCGCACATTCCCCCAGCTCATGCCGGTCGCGCCGGACCGTCGCCCCGCCCTGCGGGCAGCCACCGGCGGCGGCGTGACCCGGCCACGGCGACGCCCGGGCAGCCCGGCCCACCCGAGCGCGCGGGGCGACGCCACGGCAACCGTGCGTCACGACACCCGCGAGGGAGGAGCGGCGGTGCGGACACCCGCGTCACGGTCGGCCCGTCCGGCGGCGCCCGCCGCGCCAGCCGCCCCGGCGCTCGGCGGCCAGCCGGGTCTCCCGCCGCCGGGTCTCGAAGGCCACCTCCCGTTGCAGCTTGCGCCAGCTGTCGTACCGGCGGGCGGTCAGCTCCCCGGCGGCGAGGGCGTCGCGGACCGCGCAGCCCGGCTCAGCGTCGTGCGCGCAGTCGGCGTACCGGCAGTCGGTGGCCAGCTCGGCGATGTCGGCGAAGGCCCGGTCCAGCCCGACCGCGGCGTCGAGCAGGCCGACCGCCCGCACCCCCGGGGTGTCCAGCACCGCGCCGCCGCCGGGGACCGGGACCAGGGCCCGCCAGGTGGTGGTGTGCCGGCCCTTGCCGTCGACCCGGCGGATCGCCTGGGTCGGCATCACCACCGCCCCGGCCAGGGCGTTGACCAGGCTCGACTTGCCGGCCCCGGACGGCCCGAGCAGGGCCAGGGTGCGGCCCGGGGCCACGTGGGCACGCAGCGGGTCGAGGCCGACGCCCCGCTCGGCGCTGACCGGCAGCACCGGCACCCCGGGCGCCACCCCGGCGAACTGCCGGGCGATCGCCGCCGGGTCGGCGGCGAGGTCGGCCTTGGTGAGCACCACCAGCGGGGTGGCCCCCGAGAGGTGGGCCAGGGCGAGCAGCCGCTCGACGCGGGCGACGTCCGGCTCCGGGTGCACCGGCTCGACGACGGCGGCGGCGTCCAGGTTGGCGGCGAGCACCTGCCCGCTGGCGTCCTTGCCGGCGGTGCGGCGCACCAGCGCGGTGCGCCGGGGCAGCACGGCCTCGATGGTGACCGGCCCGTCCGGCCAGGTGTGCAGGAGCACCCAGTCCCCCGCGCAGGGCAGCCGGGTCAGGTCACGGGCGGCGGCGGCCAGCACCGCCGCGCCCAGGGTGGCGCGGACCGGGCCGTCGGCGCCGAGCACGGTGCACACGCCGCGGTCGACCCGGGCCACCCGGCCCGGCCGCTGGCGGGTGCGATCACGTACGTGGGCCGCCCACTCGGCGTCCCAGCCGAGGGCGATCAGGTCGATGGTCATCGGAACCTCTCCGGTGTCGGGGTGAACAGTGGCGCGACTCGCGTGCTACGACCGGCATGGGCACCACCTCCTCCGACGTCCCGGGTGCCGCGTACGACGCCGACGGTAGGGGGCGGGCCGACGCGCCGAAAGCGATTTCCACGGCGACGCGGGGGGAACCGACCGCTAGGGTCGGGTCGTGACCGCGGATCCGCTGCTGCTGACCGGTGACCTCGACGACGCCACGGCCCGCCTGCTACGCACTGCGGCCGCCCTCGACGACGCAGGCGTCGCCGGGCCGTCCCTGCTGCCCGGTTGGACCCGGGGGCACGTGCTGACCCACCTGGCCCGCAACGCCGACGGGTTCGTCAACCTGCTCACCGCCGCCCGCACCGGCGAGCACATCCCGATGTACGCCAGCACCGCGGCCCGCGCCGCCGACATCTCCGCCGGCGCGTCCCGGCCGCCCACCGCCCACCTGGACGACCTGCGCCGCTCGGCGGAGCGGTTCGACGAGGCGGTCGCGGCCATGCCGGTCGAGGCGTGGGCGGCCACGGTGCAGACGCGACGCGGCCCGTGGCCGGCCGCCATGCTGGTCTGGGGGCGGCTGCGCGAGATCGAGGTGCACCACGTGGACCTGGCCACCGGGTACCGCCCGGCCGACTGGTCGGAGGCGTTCGCCCAGCGGCTGCTGCACGAGGTCGCGACCGGCCTGTCCGGCCGGCCCGACGCGCCGGCGATGGTGCTGCGCCTCGACGGCAGCCACCACGAGCTAACCGTCGGCGACCGGGGGGCGGCGCCCACGATCACCGGCCCCGCCCCCGAGCTCGCCGCCTGGCTGACCGGCCGCGGTGCCGGCGAGACGCTCGCCGTCACCCCCGACGGCCCCCTGCCGAACCCACCGGAATGGATGTAGAAACCATGACCTACAGCGGAGACGTCAGCCCCGGCGGCGCGCCGGCCGTACGCGAACTCGACGGGCTCACCATCACCAAGGTGTCGGTGGGGCCGATGGACAACAACGCCTACCTGCTGCGGTGCACGGGCACCGGCGAGCAGTTGTTGATCGACGCCGCCAACGAGGCCCCCCGGCTGCTGGAGCTGGTCGGCGACGCCGGCCTGGCCACCGTGGTCACCACCCACCAGCACATGGACCACTGGGTGGCCCTGGAGGAGGTGGTCGCCAAGACCGGCGCCCGGCCGCTGGTGCACGCCGACGACGCCGCCGGCCTGCCCATCGAGGCGGACACCCTCGCCGACGGGGACACCGTGACCGTCGGCGACCGCGAGCTGGAGGTCATCCACCTGCGGGGGCACACCCCGGGCTCGATCGCCCTGCTCTACCGCGACCCGGCCGGGACCCCGCACCTGTTCACCGGGGACTCGCTCTTCCCCGGTGGGGTGGGCAACACGGACAAGGACCCGGAGCGCTTCGGTCAGCTCGTCGACGACGTGGAGCACCGCCTGTTCGACCGGCTGCCGGACGAGACGTGGTTCTACCCGGGTCACGGCGGGGACAGCACCCTCGGCGCGGAACGCCCGTCGCTGCCCCAGTGGCGTGCACGCGGCTGGTGACCCCGGCTGCGGCGCGCCGCACCCGCGCCGGCTCGCCGCAGCCCACCGCGTCCTGATCCCTTCTCGGGTGCTCCCCTGAGCCGGGGCGTCAGCGGGGGCGGAGCACCTCGACGCGGCGCACCGGGGTGTCGACGGCTGGTTCGGTGGTGGGCACCTGGTAGCTGGCCACCAGGTCCAGCCGGTCGCGGGGCAGGTGGCCGCGGCCGGGGTCGCCGACCAGCACGTGGCTGCCCCGGGCGGCTGCGCGGCGCAGGAACGGCAGCATCCGCCCGGCCAGTTCCCCGTCGTAGAAGACGTCCCCGGCGACCAGCAGGTCCACGTCGTCGGGGTCGGAACCGAGCAGGTCCTCGCCGGTGGCGGCGACGGTGACCCGGTTGGCCCCCGAGTTGAGCGTGACGGCGGCGACGGCGTACGGGTCGATGTCGTTGGCCACGACCCGGGACGCGCCGGCCAGCGCGGCGGCGATCGCCACCAGGCCCGAGCCGGCGGCCAGGTCCAGCACGCGGCGGCCGGCGACGAGCTCGGGGTGGTCCAGCAGGTGCCGGGCGAGGGCCTGCCCGCCGGCCCAGACCGACGCCCAGTACGGCGCGGGCAGGGCGTGCCCGGAGGCTGCCTCCATCCGGGCCCACCAGACGATGGCGTCCTCGGCGAGGTACAGCCGCACCTCGGGGACGAAGGGGGTGGCGACCAGCCGGAGCCGGTCCAGCCCGTCCCCGGGCGCGCTGACCTCGCGTTCCAGCTCAGACAGCGCGTCGGCTACGGGTCCTTTCACCGGGCAAGCATGCCCGAGCGGCCCGATCTCCGGGCGGCTTTCCCCCCGGCGTGGCCGGTGTGAGTTTTTTTTACCGGCCTTCCTGCGGCACTTCGACCAGCGGATCGGGGTTTTGCCGGTTACTGTCAGGGAGGTACAGGGCGATCATCGGCCGGCGGTCGGTGGTCTCCCGCTTTGAACAGGGAGAAATGCATGGCTACCGGCACGGTCAAGTGGTTCAACTCGGAAAAGGGCTTCGGCTTCATCGAGCAGGACGGCGGGGGTCCGGACGTGTTCGTCCACTACTCGGCCATCGCGTCCAGCGGTTACCGGGAACTCAATGAGGGCCAGAAGGTCGAGTTCGACGTGACCCAGGGGCAGAAGGGCCCGCAGGCGGACAACGTCCGTCCGATCTAGCTTCGTGCCGGTGGCGGCGGTCGGGTGAACCCGGCCGCCGTCACAGCGCGCGCCGGCCCGGGATCGTCCACCCCGCCGCCGGCCAACCTCAGGCCGCCAGCCGCCGGGCGATCTCGTCGGCCACCTGCCGCGCCAGGCTGGGCGGCAGGGCGGCGGCGATCTTCTCCGGGGTCAGCGAGGCCAGGACGCCGGCCACGATCGCGGGTTCGTCCGTGAAGTCCCTGTCGGACAGGACGGCGAGCTGCGCGATCGCCGCGTCGAGGCGGTACATGGTGTAGTCCAGCTTGGCCACGACGCTGTTGGACTCCGTGCCGGGGCCCGGGCCGTCCGGGTCGACCCGGCGTCCCATGCTTGACCCGCCGTTGAACACGGCGTTGAAGATGCTGTTGATCTGGTTCTCGGCCTGTGCGCTCATGTCGTCCTCCTCAAGGAGACCGATGGTGGTCAGGTAGCGACGGAACAGCGGGGTCTGGTCCCGGCCCGCCTTGGTCGAGTCGCGGAAGAAGCTGAGGTGGGTGTGCCACAGGTGGCTCGCATCGCCGGTGCTGCGCCGCCCGAGCCGGTCCCACCGCCGGACCGTGATCCCGTCCGGGGAGTAAATGATCTCGCGGATGTCCCGGGTGTCGTCCGCCCCCGCGACGCACTGCGCGACGCACCAGGCGGAGAAGGAACGCAGGTTGTGGACGTCTCCGCCCGAGGTGACCGAGAATCGACCGATGTCCAGCGCGGAGGCGTCGAGGGTGAGCCCCGCGGCGTCCCGGGGCGACTCGACCACCGAGTAGTCGCCGGCGACGACTCGGTCGGAGCCGCAGTGGTAGCCCCCGACGTGGTCGGCATCGCCGACGATGCCGACCTCGGCCGGCTCCAGGTCCTCGGGTCGTGCGGCGGCGGGGTCGAGGTCGAGATGGGTCAGCAGGAGACTTCGGACTGCCAACAGGTTCGTCGGGGCCCGGGTCATGGCGCCCCCCTTCCAGTAGCGGGGAGGCCGGGCGGTGGTGACCCGTGATCCTGGGTCGAAGCGGAGCCCGGCCGGGGTGCACGGCGTCGGGCAGGTGACTCGAAAGTAGCCGGACCATCTGGCGTTTTGCCAGGTCAGAGGTCTGTTTTTCGAATAGGGCAACGATCCGCCAACCGGGCGGAGATGTCGCGGCGGGGTCGCCCCGGTGGCGACCGGCGCGGCCAACCCGTGCGCGGTCGGTCAGGCGGTGCGCGGTCGGTTAAGCGGTGCGCGGTCAGCCGGCCGGGCCGCGGGGCGGGGCGGGGCGGGCGGCCCGCACGGTGTCGCGGTGCTCCCGCATCGCGGTGACCATCGTCGCCATGAAGCGGTGCACGATCTCCAGCTCGGCGTCGCCGAAGTCGGCCATCACGTGGTCGGTGCGCCGGCCCAGCGGCTGGAAGAACTCCATGGCCAGCGCAGCGCCCCGGTCGGCGTAGTGCAGGAACACCTTGCGCCGGTCGGCGGTGTCCCGGTCCCGGCGGATGTGGCCGGCCCGCTCCAGCCGGTCGACCAGCGCGGTGACCGAGCCGGAGGAGAGGTTGAGCTGCTCACCCAGCCGTCCCGGGGTGATCGGCGTGCCGAGCAGCTCGGCGTCCATGACGGCGATGAGGGCATGCAGGTCGGTGGGGTTGAGCCCGTGCAACCCGGCGAAGGCGTGCCCGATGTGCTGGGCGTCGACGGAGTACCGGCGCAGGTCGTTGGTGATCTCGGCGACGAGCTGGTCGCGCCGGCTGTCGCGCCGCCGATACATGCCGTGCCGTGTCACGCGTCGCTTCCCCTGCCGTTGCGGTCCCGCTTGCAGCATAGATGAGCGGCGGATAATCTCGCCTGTCAAGATACTCGACAGGCGTGCTAAATCGCACGGCCGGGTCGCACCGCACCGCCGTACCCGGGCCCCAGTCCCGGCAACCCAGAGGGAACTCGATGTCTGTGTTCACCCGCGTCGCCCGGGGGCGGCTCGCCGCCTGGCTCACCGTGGCCGTCGCGATCGTCCTCGGCGCGGCCGTCTTCGGGTTCCCGGAGCCGGACAACCCCGCCCCCGTCTCGTCCACCGGGCTGTCGGTGCAGTGGCAGTCGACCCAGGTCGAACGGCTCCAGGAGCAACTGCCCGCCAGCGACGTCGAGCCGGCGATCGTCGTCGTCAGCCGCGCCGACGACGGGCCGCTCACCGAGCCGGACCGCGCCGCGGCCACCGGCATCTCGGGCGAGCTGGGTCGGTTCGCCGTCGGCGGACGGGTCGCCCCGCCCCAGATCTCCCCGGACCGCACCGTGGCGCTCATCGCCGTCCCGCTGTCCACCACCGGCGGCCAGGAGGCCGTCGCCACGACGGTGGCCGACCTCCGCGCGGCCCTCGACGGCCTGCCCGACGGGCTCACCGCCGAGGTGACCGGCGCGCCGGCGTTCTCCGCGGACCTCACGAAGGTCTTCGACGGCGCGGACATCACGCTGCTCGCCGTCACCGCCGGCGTCGTCGCCCTGCTGCTGCTCATCACCTACCGCAGCCCGTTCCTGTGGATCGTGCCGCTCGTCGTCGTGGCGGCCACCGAGCAGCTCACCCTGCGGGCCGTGGACACCATCGTCCCGGCCTTCGGCATCAACCTCCAGGAAGGCCAGGTCACCGGCATCGCCAGCGTCCTGGTCTTCGGCGCCGCCACGGACTACGCCCTGCTGCTCATCGCCCGGTACCGGGAGGAACTGCGCCGCGAGGAGGACCGCTTCGCCGCCATGCGCGCCGCACTGCGACGCACCGCCGAACCCATCCTGGCCAGCGGCGGGACCGTGGTCCTCGGCGTGCTCACCCTGCTGCTGTCGGAGCAGGAGACCAACCGGGCCCTCGCCGTGGCCTGCGCCACCGGTGTGGTGTTCGCCATGCTGTCGGCGCTGTTCCTCCTCCCCGCCGTGCTGGTGATCTTCGGCCGAGGGCTGTTCTGGCCGTTCGTGCCCCGGGTCGGCGGCCCCGCCCGCGAGGGCCGGCTCTGGGGCCGGCTCGGCGCCGCCGTCGTCCGCCGGCCCGTGCCGGTCGCGGCCCTCGCGACGCTGCTGCTCGCCGGCCTCGCCCTCGGCGGGCTCGGCATCCGCACCGGGCTGTCGGAGACCGAGCAGTTCCGGGTCAAGCCCGAGGCGGTGACCGGCGCGGAGACCCTCGCGAAGGCCTTCCCCGCCGGCACGACCCAGCCGGTTGCCGTGCTCACCACCCCCGCCGCCGTGGCGGCCGTCACCGACGCCGCCGCGAGCGTCCCCGGCGTGGCCACGGCCCGGCCGGGGGACGCGGGCACGAGCGTCGCCCAGGTCGACGTGGTGCTGGAGGCCGAGCCGGGCACCGCCGCCTCGGACCGGGTGGTCGAGGCGCTGCGGGACGCCGTCGCCGCGGTCCCCGGCTCCGCGCCGCCGGCCGTCGAGGGCGCCGACCCGTTCAGCGGGGCCGTGGTCGGCGGCACGGTGGCCGCCACCTACGACTCCGACAAGGCCGACGCCAAGGACCTGTGGCTGATCCTGCCGATCATCCTGCTGCTCGTCGGCGCGGTGCTCGTGCTGCTGCTGCGCGGCCTGGTCGCGCCGCTGCTGCTGGTGCTCACCGTCATCGCGTCGTTCTTCGCCAGCCTCGGCGCGGCGTGGCTGCTGTTCGACCACGTCCTCGGCTTCCCCGCGCTGGACAGCGGCGTCCTGCTGCTCGCCTTCGTGTTCCTGGTCGCCCTGGGCGTCGACTACAACATCTTCCTGGTCACCCGGGCCCGCGAGGACGCCCGGCGCACCGGCACCCGGGACGGCATGCTGTCGGCGCTGCGTGTCACCGGCGGCGTGATCACCAGCGCCGGCATCCTGCTCGCCGCGGTCTTCGCCGTCCTCGGCGTCCTACCGCTGATCACGCTGACCCAGATCGGGATCATCGTGTGCATCGGGGTGCTGCTCGACACCCTGCTGGTACGCACGGTGCTGGTCCCGGCGCTCGCGTTCGTACTCGGCGAACGCTTCTGGTGGCCCGGGCGGATCGACCGGACGTCCGAAGACGCCCCGGCGGACCGGGGCCGCGGGCCCGCCGCACCGACCGCCACCCGCGACTGACCGCCCGCACCTCCGGTCCCGGTCCTACCCCGTGCCGGGCCGCTGCACCCTACCGGCGCAGCGGCCCGGCCGCGCCCCGCCGTCGACCGCCGGCGGCGGGCCCTGCGCGGGGATCACCTCGGGCGCTCCCCCGGCGCCACCCGCAGCCCGGTCCCGGGTGGCCCAGGCGACCATGAACAGCGCGGTCCAGGCCGATCCGAGCAGCACCGAGGTGACGGTGCCGCTGGCCGTGCTCAGCCCGAGGTAGAGCCGGGCGCCGCCGATCGCCGACACCCCGGCCGCGGCCACCGTCCAGGCGGCCACCGCCACCGGCCAGCGCGCGCCCCGGGACAGCAGCCAGGCCAGCGTGCACAGGCTCGCCGCGACGACGGCGTTCTGCGTCGGGAACAGCGCGCTCTCCTCCCCCGACACGGCCCGCCCCGGCGCGGTCAGGTCGGTGACCACGGCGAGGACCACCAGCGGCAGGAACGCCCCGACCGAGCCCACCACGCTGAGCAGGTCGGCCCGCCACGGCCGCTGCCGCCAGGCCGACCCGGCGGCCACCACCGCGACCAGCCCGATCAGCACCGAGCCGCGCAACACCCAGACCAGGGAGAACGCGACGTCGGCCGCGCCGGGGGTGCGCCGGTCGGTGAACCAGCCGGCGATCGCGTCGTCGACCGCGGCCAGTCCGCTCCACCGCATCGCCGCCCCGAGCAGCCAGGCGATGGCGAAACCGGCGGCGAACAGGAGCACGAGCCCCGCCAGAAGGTTGATCAACAGTGTCCAGGCCGGGCCGATCCGTACGGCCAGCAGGAAGAACAGCACGCCGTACCGGGCGGAGAGCCAGCGCACCGGCGGCAGCGCCGCCACCCGGGCCAGCAGCGCCCGGGCCGGGTCGGGGTGACGGCCCAACCAGCGGCCGACCAGCAGCACGGCGAGGAGCCCGCCGAGCAGCACCAGCACCGCCCCGGTGGCCCGCCCGAGCAGTCGGGACACCGTCCCGTACGACTCCCCGGCCACGTTGCCCAGCAGCACCGACCCGCCCACCCAGGTCGTCGCCCCGGCGAGGTTCCACGGCGCGAACCGGCGGTACGGCATGCCGGCGGCCCCGGCCAGCCGGGGCGCCAGGGTCCGGGCGAAGGCGATCCAGCGGGCGGCGAGGACCCCCCGCCCGCCGAGCCGCTCCAGCAGTTCGTCCGCCCGCCGCCAGCGGCCGGGTCCCACCCGGGCGCCCAGCCCCGAGGCCCGCAGCCGAGGCCCGTACCGGCGACCCGCACGGAATGCCACCGCGTCGCCGGTCACCGCTGCGACAATCATCACCAGCAGCGCCGGGCCCAACCGGAGGGCACCGGTGTACGTGAGGAAGCCGACCAGCAGCAGGGTCGCCTCCCCGGGCACCAGCAGCCCGACGATCACGGCGGTCTCGCCGGCCACGATCGCCGCGGCGGCCAGGTAGACCAGCAGGGGCGGCAGGTCCCGCACCGAGTTCAACAGATCGTGCACGACAGCCCGGGGGTCACGGCGGCCAGCATGCCAGCCGGGACGAGCAGGGCGACAGCGGTTTCGGCACAGATCGGGGAAGCGCCGGGGTGACCCCGACGCGGCCCCTGATCCGCACAGGCTGGAGGATGGAACCCATGCAGCTTCGCACCGACCTCCGTAACGTCGCCATCATCGCTCACGTCGACCACGGCAAGACCACCCTGGTCGACGCCATGCTGCGGCAGGCCGGCGCCTACGGCGCCCGCGGTGAGACGACCGAGCGGGTGATGGACTCGGGGGACCTGGAACGGGAAAAGGGCATCACCATCCTCGCCAAGAACACCGGCGTGCGGTACCTCCCGGCGGACGGCTCCGACCCGGTCACCATCAACATCATCGACACCCCCGGGCACGCCGACTTCGGCGGGGAGGTGGAGCGGGGCCTCACCATGGTCGACGGCGTGGTGCTGCTCGTCGACGCGAGCGAGGGCCCCCTGCCGCAGACCCGCTTCGTGCTCCGCAAGGCGCTGCGCGCCCGGATGCCGATCATCCTGGTGATCAACAAGGTGGACCGCCCCGACGCCCGGATCAAGGAGGTCGTGGACGACACCTACGAACTCTTCCTCGACCTGGACGCCGACGAGGAGCAGATCGACTTCCCGATCGTCTACGCCTGCGCCCGCGACGGCATCGCCTCGCTCACCCAGCCCGCCGACGGCTCGGTCCCCCAGGACAGCGAGAGCCTGGAGCCGCTGTTCCGCACCCTGCTGGACACCATCCCGCCGCCCGCGTACGAGGAGGGCGCGCCGTTGCAGGCGCACGTGACCAACCTCGACGCCTCGCCGTTCCTCGGCCGGCTGGCCCTGTGCCGGGTCCGACAGGGCACCATCGCCAAGGGCCAGACCGTCGCCTGGTGTCGCACCGACGGCACCAACCAGCGGGTCCGCATCTCCGAGATGCTGATGACCGAGGGCCTGGAGCGCAGGCCGGCCGAGTCGGCCGGACCGGGCGACATCATCGCGGTCGCCGGCATCCCGGAGATCATGATCGGCGAGACCCTCGCCGACGCGGACAACCCGGTCGCGCTGCCGCTGATCACCGTCGACGAGCCGGCCATCTCGATGACCATCGGCACCAACACCTCGCCGCTGGTCGGCCGGGTCAAGGGCGCCAAGGTCACCGCCCGGATGGTCAAGGACCGCCTCGACAAGGAGCTGGTCGGCAACGTCTCGCTGCGGGTGCTGCCCACCGAGCGGCCCGACGCCTGGGAGGTGCAGGGCCGCGGCGAGCTGGCCCTGGCGATCCTGGTCGAGCAGATGCGCCGCGAGTCCTTCGAGCTGACCGTCGGCAAGCCGCAGGTGGTCACCAGGGAGATCGACGGAAAGACCTGTGAGCCGGTGGAGCGGCTGACCATCGACGCGCCGGAGGAGTACCTGGGCGCGATCACCCAGCTCCTCGCGACCCGCAAGGGCCGGATGGAGCAGCTGGTCAACCACGGCACCGGGTGGATCCGGATGGAGTGGCTGGTCCCGGCGCGCGGCCTGATCGGCTTCCGCACCGAGTTCCTGACCGACACCCGGGGCACCGGCATCCTGCACCACGTCTTCGAGTCCTACGAGCCGTGGTTCGGCGAGCTGCGCACCCGCAACAACGGCTCGCTCGTCGCCGACCGGTCCGGCGCGGTCACCTCGTTCGCCATGATCAACCTTCAGGAGCGCGGCCAGCTCTTCGTCGAGCCGACCACCGAGGTGTACGAGGGCATGATCGTCGGGGAGAACTCCCGCTCCGACGACATGGACGTCAACATCACCAAGGAGAAGAAGCTCACCAACATGCGGGCCTCCTCCTCCGACGAGACCGAGAAGCTGATCCCGCCGCGCAAGCTGTCCCTGGAGCAGGCCCTGGAGTTCTGCCGCGAGGACGAGTGCGTCGAGGTGACCCCGGCATCCGTGCGCATCCGCAAGGTCGTCCTCGACCAGACGCAGCGCGCCCGCGCGACCGCCCGCCGCAAGCACACCGGCTGACGGCCGAGCACGACGTACCGAGCGGGCCGGGAGGGACCACCTCCCGGCCCGCTCCGCGTCCGCCCCCTCGCCCGGCCCGCCGGCGGCCGGATCCGCTACGGTCACCGGCATGATCTGGGACGAGCTCGACGCGCATCTGGACACGCTTCCGGGCACCGTGTCGGCGTACCTGGGCCGGCTCGACGCCGCCCCCACCTGGACCCGCCACCCCGACGCCACCCACTACGCGGCCAGCACCATGAAGGTCGCCGTGCTGCTGGCCCTGCACCGGGCGGCCGAGGCCGGCACCCTCGATCTGGCCGCCCCCGTCGACGTACGCAACGAGTTCGACTCCGCCCGGCCCGGCACGCCCCGGTTCTCCTGCGCCCGGCACTACGACAACGACGAGGCCGTCTGGCAGCGGGAGGGCCACGGCGCACCCCTGCGCTGGCTCGCCGAGCGGATGATCGTGCGCTCCAGCAACCTGGCCACCAACGTCTGCCTCGGCCACGTCGGGCGGCCCGCCGTGGCCGACGCCTGGGCGCTCGCCGGCGCCCGGCACAGCGTCACCGGGCGCGGCATCGAGGACTTCGCCGCCCGGGAGGCCGGGATCACCAACCTGGTCACCGCCGCCGACCTGGCGGCCCTGCTCGGTGGGCTGGCCGCCGGGGCGATCCGGCCCGGGCCGCTCGCCTCCCCCGCCGGCTGCGCCGCCATGCTCGATGTCCTGTTCGCCCAGGAGTTCCGCGAGGACCTCGCCGCCGGGCTGCCCGAGGGGGTCCGCATCGCCCACAAGAACGGCTGGGTACGCGGCGTCCGGCACGGCGCCGGGGTGATCTACCCGCCGGACGCCCCGCCGTACGTGCTGGTCGTCTGCACCACCACCGACCTCGCCGACGGGGGTGCCACCGGCGACGAGCCCTCCGACGACGCCTGCCTGGTGCTCGCCGACATCTCCGCCCGGGCCTGGGCCGCCCGCCACGACCTGCGCCCCGCCGGCTAGACCCACCCCCGGCGGGCGCCGCCACCGCGGCCCGCCACGCACCCGGCAGGTACCGCTCGGCCCGGCCACGCGCCCGGCCGGCGCCGCGCCGGCCCGCCACGCCCGGCAGGCCGGCGCGAAGGCGCTTTGATCCCCGCCGCGCGTCGGCCTCAGTCCAGCAGGCTGTCCCGCAGCGCCGCCAGGTGCGCGTCGGTCAGCCCCAACCCGTCGCG
Source organism: Micromonospora sp. NPDC002296 (assembly GCF_040296145.1). Taxonomy (NCBI): domain Bacteria; kingdom Bacillati; phylum Actinomycetota; class Actinomycetes; order Micromonosporales; family Micromonosporaceae; genus Micromonospora; species Micromonospora sp. NPDC002296. The sequence goes on along the minus strand of NZ_JBEOWQ010000013.1, from coordinate 142,507 downwards.
CAGGTACCGGTCGAACGAGCCATGCACCCGGTGGACCTCGGCGTACGCGGCGTCCAGGTACTCACCGCGCACCTCCATCAGCGGCCGGATCGCCGCCTCCGCCAGCTCCGGCTGCCGGGCCCGCATCGCGGTGAGGATGACCTCCTTGAGGCTCTCCGTCTGCGCGTTGGTCCGCAGGTAGTCCGCCCGGATCGCCGCCTCGTCCACGCCCAGCGCGGTGAGCAGGACCACCGACAGCCAGCCCGTACGGTCCTTGCCTGCCGAGCAGTGGAACAGCAGCGGCAGGTTCCCCGCGTCGGCCGCCAGCCGGGCCGCCGCGCCGAAGCCCACCCGGGCCGCCTCCCCGGTGACGAACCACCGGTAGATCCCCGCCATCGCCGCCGGGCTGCCCTGCATGGCCAGCGTCGCCTCCGCGCCCAGGTCGTGCCCGAGCAGCACCTCCGCCACCGCCGTGAAGACCGGGTGGGCCTCGTCGTACACCGGCAGTCGAACCACCCGGGGCTCGCCGGCCAGCCGGTTCGGCGGGGCCGCCGCGATCTCCGAGTCGTCGCGCAGGTCCACCACGCAGGCCGGGGCGATTCTCCCCAGCGTCGCCAGGTCGTCGTCGGTCAACCGGCCCAGCGCCGGTGTCCGGATCAACCGGCCCGTCCGCACCCGCCGCCCGTCCGCGGCCACCATGCCGCCGAGGTCACGCGCGTTCGGCGCGCCAACCAGCTCCCAGCCCTGCCCCGTCATCCGGCCTCCCCTGTCGTCGTACGCTGCCGTATAGGGTGCCGCACATGACAATCGCCGCGGTACGCACCCACCGGCTCTCCGCGCCCCTGCACACCCCGTTCGTGACGGCGCTGCGCCGTACCACCACCGTGGAAACCCTGATCGTGGAGCTGGTCGACGACGACCGGCGGTCCGGGTTCGGCGAGGCGCCGCAGGTGTGGCAGGTGACCGGGGCGTCGCTGGTCGGTGCCGAGGCCTGCGTCCGGGAGATGCTCGCACCGGTCCTGGTCGGGCGGGACGCCGACGACCTGGTGGCCCGCTGCGTCGAGGTGCAGCGCGCGGTGGCCGGCAACGAGGCCGCCAAGGCCGCGGTGGACACCGCGCTGCACGACCTGGCCGCGCGCCGGCTCGGCGTACCCCTGGTGCGGTTGCTCGGCGGCACGGCCCTGCGGGTGCCGACGGACGTCACCCTGGCCGCCGGCGACGCCGCCGACCTGGCCGCCGCCGCGCGGCAGCGACGGACCGAGGGATTCGCGGTGCTGAAGCTGAAGGTGGGCACCGACGCGGCGGGCGACCTGGAAAGGGTCCGCGCGGTCCGCGGCGCCGTCGGCCCGGGCGTGCAGATCCGGCTGGACGCAAACCAGGGCTGGACGCCCCGCGAGGCGGTCCGGGTGATCCGCGGCATCGAGGACGCGGGGCTGGACGTGGAGCTGGTGGAGCAGCCGGTGGCCCGCTGGGACCTCGACGGGCTGGCCTGGGTCAGCGACCGGGTCGGCGTGCCGATCCTGGCCGACGAGTCGGTGTTCGGCGTGCGCGACCTGGTCGAGGTCATCCGCCGCCGGGCCGCCGACATGGTCAACGTCAAGCTCGCCAAGTGCGGTGGCCTGCACGCCGCCCGGACCCTGCTCGACCTGGCCGCCGCGCACGGCGTCGGCACCATCGTCGGTTCGATGATGGAGAGCCAGGTCGGGGTGGGGGCCGCGGCCAGCCTGGTCGCCGCGTACCGGACCACCGCCGTCTCCGACCTCGACGCCGCCTGGTGGCTGGCCTGGTCGCCGGTACGCGGCGGCATCCGGTACGACGGGGCGACGGTGCTGCTGCCGGACGCCCCCGGCCTGGGCATCGCCTCCGTGTCTGTAGCAAATATGCAGTCTTCCAGTTGATGCTCGACACTTTCTTTCATAGGGTCACGGCAGGTGACAGAGGAGTGGGAGTGGACGTGGAACTGCAACCGGGCCATGAGGCCGTCGTCCGGGTCGCGGTCGCGACCCTGTGGACCAGCCCCGAAAAGGTACGCCCCGTCGACCGTCCCGCCCTCGACCCGCAAGCCGACGTCGCCGCCTGGATCTCCGGCATGGACCCCGAGCAGCAGGTGGGTGACTGCGTCCTGAGCCAGCTGCTGTTCGGGGAACGGGTGCTGGTCACCGCGCTGCGCCCCGACGGCTGGGCGCACGTGGTGGCCGTCGAGCAGCCGGCGGCCAACCACGACCCGCGCGGCTACCCGGGCTGGCTGCCGGTCGCCCAGCTCGCCGCCGTCGCATCCGACGCCCCGCAGGGACCGGACGCCCCCTGGGTCGTCGACGCGACCGTCACCGCCCTGCGTACGGCCCCGGGCGGCGAGTCGGTCGTCGCCGGCGTCGTCCTCGGCACCCGGTTGGCCCCGGCGGGCCCGCCGGCCGACGGCTGGCGCCCGGTGCACGCCGCCGGGCACGACCGGCCGCTCTGGCTTCCCGACGGCCACCTCGTGCCCCTGCCCACCGAGCCGCCGCCCGCCCGGGACGTGCTGGCCGTCGCCGCCCGGCTGCGCGACGTGGTCTACGTCTGGGGCGGACTGTCGACGTACGGGATCGACTGCTCCGGCCTGGTGCACCTGGCCTGGCGGCGGTTCGGCGTCGTGCTGCCCCGCGACGCCGCCGACCAGGCCCGGGCGACCACCCCGCTGCCGCCGGGCGCCGAACGACCCGGCGACCTGTACTTCTTCGCCCGGCCCGGCCAACAGATCCACCACATCGGCTTCGTCAGCGCCGAGCCGGACGCCGCGGCGAACCGGCGCCTCCTGCACGCCTGTTACCAGCATCGGGGCGTGGTGGAGGAGGCGATGCCGGCCGGCCGGACCGCGACACTGGTCGGCGCGCACCGGGTCTGACCCGTCGCCCACCCCAGCCCAAGCCCAAGCCCGGCTGGCGGGCTGGGGGCCCAGCCGGAGCGGGCCCAGCCCGCCAGCCGGGCGCTGCGGCGCGGCGCGACCCCCGACCGGCGTCCCACGACACTGCGGACCCGGTGCGACCGACCGGGACGTAACGACGCTGCGGCATGGCGCAATCCGCCCGGCACCGACGCCCGAGGGGCGCTCCCGGTGCGGGAGCGCCCCTCGGGCGTCGGGTGGGTTGTCAGCCCCGGGCCGCGGTCAACTCTCGCCGCCGGTCCCGGGCCGACTTGATCAGGCTGGCCACGGTCGCCACCAGCAGGGTGCCGAGGATGACCACCAGGGAGAGCCAGATCGGAATGTGCGGGGCCCAGCCCACCGGCTCCCCGCCGTTGATGAACGGCAGGTTGTTGTCGGCCAGCGCCTCCAGCACCAGCTTGACGCCGATGAAGCCGAGGACCACGGACAACCCGATGCTCAGGTAGATCAACCGGTCCAGCAGCCCGCCCAGCAGGAAGTAGAGCTGGCGCAGCCCCATCAGCGCGAACACGTTCGCGGTGAAGACCAGGTACGGCTCCTGGGTGATGCCGAAGATCGCCGGGATCGAGTCCAGCGCGAAGATCAGGTCGGTGGTGCCGATCGCGATCATGACGACCAGCATCGGGGTGAACAGCCGGCGGCCGCGCTCGTGCGTGGTCATCTTCGCGCCGTCGTAGTCCCGGGAGATCGGCAGCGCCCGCCGGCTCCACCGGATCAGCAGGTTCTCGGAGAAGTCGTCCTCGTTCGGCTCACCCTGCCGGAAGAAGTTGATCGCCGTGTAGATGAGGAACGCGCCGAACAGGTAGAAGACCCAGGAGAACTGCGAGATCAGCGCCGCACCGGCGGCGATGAACCCGCCGCGCATGACCAGCGCCAGCACGATGCCGATGAGCAGCACCTTCTGCTGGTACGGCCGGGGCACCCCGAAGCGGGCCATGATGATCACGAAGACGAAGAGGTTGTCCACCGAGAGGCTGTACTCGGTGAGCCAGCCGGTGTAGAACTCGCCGGCCACGCCGGGGCCGGCTGCGAGCCAGAGCCCCCCGCCGAAGACCAGGGCCAGCCCGACGTAGAAGCCGACCCAGAGACTCGACTCGCGGACGCTCGGCTCGTGCGGCCGGCGACCGATGATCAGCAGGTCGACGACCAGAACCGCTGTCAGTGCGACGAGGGTTACCGTCCACACCAATCCGGACACGTTCAATCCAATCCTCCGGCAGACACGCGGCGTCGGGCACACCGTACGCCCCGTGCGGGCGAGCAGGCTGCGGCAACGCGGACACTGGTGACTGTCGGAGGTCTCTTCCGCCACCGGCCCACATGTGGACCGCTGACCGACGGAGCCGGGTCGCGCCACCGGGGGTCGGTGTTCGACCGTGCTGACGACTCCGTCACGGGGGAATACTCCCCTCCTTCGCCCCCATTCTTCACCATCGAGGCCTCTGGCCGCATCTCCGGGACCGCACATGGACGGGTCCCACCACGTCCGGCGTGACGGAAGTCTCCGCCCGCAGATCTTCCTAGGAGGCCATCCCGGAACCGGCGCGGCCCCGCTCGGCGGTCGACGCCTTCCCGCCACCGCCCCGCACGCCCCGGTTTGTTGCTCGAACACGGAAAGAGTGGCCTCGAATCGCTGCGAGGCCACTCTTTCCGTGTTCGAGCGCGATCGTGCTCGAACGGGCGGGGAGGAAGGGGCGGTGTGGGCGCGGGGTGGGCGGGATCGGAGGGGTCCGATGGGCGGGACGGTCCCCCCGCGTCGTCCATCCCGACCAGGGGCGTGGCAGGCTCAGGAACATGGTGCTTGAGGTCGCGCTCATCGATGTGGTGCCCGGACACGAGGACAGGTTCGCCGCCGCGTACGCGCAGGGTCACGAGATCCTCGCGACGACGCCCGGCTGCCGCTCGGTGCGGATGACCCGCGGCATCGAGTCGCCGTCGCGATTCGTGCTGCTGGTCGAGTGGGACTCCGTCGAGGCGCACGAGGCGAACTTCCGGGGCACCGAGCGGTTCACCCGGTGGCGGGAGCTGATCGGTCCACACTTCGCCGGCCCGCCGCTGGTCGAGCACTTCGTCGACGTCCCGGCCTGAGCCACCCCGACACCGTTGGTACGCCCGCGGCGGCGCTCAACGGATGCGCCCGCCGCAGCGGCCGGCCGCGGAATGTCGTACCCCCCGCCTACGGTGCGCCTGACGCGCCGGCCACCGGTGCCGACGGGCTCGGGGCCGCCGGGCCCGGTGGCGGCGCGGCGACAATCCGGGCTCAGTCCTGCGGCGGGCGGGGCCGGGGCACCGCCGCCACCTCCTCCGGCCGCACGCGGAAGGCCAGTGGATGGCCGCCCGGACCGGTCGGCGACGGCAGCGCCGGATCGTCGGCCAGCCGGGCCAGCAGCGCCGTCGTCTCGGCTGCCGGGAGGGCGGCGTCGAGCATCCGGTCGACCACGGTGTCGTACCAGGCGAGGTCGGCGGCGGAGACCAGGCGGACATCGGTGGTCAACGCCTCAAGCATCACGGTGCGCGGGTCGGCCGGGTCGGGAAAGGAGTACCGGGCGAACGGGGTCAGCGGATGGACGCCGCCGGTCGTGACGCCGGGCGGCACCACCCTGATCGTCACGTTCGGCTTGCGCGACAGGAGGGCCAGGTGGCGGACCTGCTCGCGCCAGACCCCTTCCGGCAACCCACCCGGGCCGCAGGCGGCGAACTCCAGCAACGCCGTGTACTGCGGCGGCTCGGCCCGGTGCAGAACCTCCTGCCGAACCAGCCGGGCCCGTACGTCGGCCTCCACGTCGACGTCGGGGTGCAGCAGCCGGGCGACCCCGAGACGCAGCCGGGCGTACGCCGGGGTCTGCAACAGGCCCGGCACGACCGCCGGCTGGTACTCCACCACGGTCGCCGCCCCGGCCTCCAGCTCGGCGTACGCACGCTGGCGCTCGCCCATCCCGCCGAGGGCCTTCCACCAGCCACGACCGGTGGCCGCGTCCCGGGCGATGACGATCAGCGCGTCGCGTTCGTCGGCGGCGACCCGGTAGACGTCCAGCAGGTCGAGCACGTCGGCGAGATCGGGGCGGCTCTGGCCCAACTCGATGCGGGACAGTTTGGAGGTCGACGCCCAGCCCAGCCGCTCGCAGACCTGCTCAAGGGTGAGCTCCTCCCGCCTGCGTAGCTGGCGCAACTCGGCACCGAGTCGCGCACGTCGAATCACCGGACTCGTTGGCAACGGCATCCCCGCCTCCCAGGACGGAGAGTACGCAGATCGATCACACGCTGCAATACCTCGCTCGCCGTCCGCAACGGGCGCAGGTGGCTTCCCCGGTCAACCGCCCTCGGTCACTTCACGCCGGCCGCGTCCATCCCCCGCAACTCCTTCTTGAGGTCGGAGACCTCGTCGCGGATGCGGGCGGCCAGCTCGAACTGCAACTCCCGGGCGGCGGCCAACATCTGGTCGTTGAGCTCCTGGATGAGCTGGGCCAGGTCGGCCCGGGCCATCCCCTCACGGGACGGGCCCGCCGCGCCGATCCGGCTGCGGCTGCGGGTCTCCTTGACCGGCGCCTTGCCCCGGGAGAGCTGCCGCGCCGCCCCGCCGATCCGGGAGTTCTCGGTGTCCTCCGCCTCCCGGTAGATGTCGTCGAGGATGTCGTGGATCTTCTTGCGCAGCGGCTCGGGGCTGATGCCGTGCGCCTTGTTGTGGGCGATCTGCTTGTCCCGGCGCCGGTTGGTCTCCTCGATCGCCGTCGCCATCGACGGGGTGATCTTGTCCGCGTACATGTGCACCTGGCCGGAGACGTTCCGGGCGGCCCGGCCGATGGTCTGGATCAACGACCGGCCGCTGCGCAGGAAGCCCTCCTTGTCGGCGTCGAGGATCGCCACGAGGGACACCTCGGGCAGGTCGAGGCCCTCCCGGAGCAGGTTGATGCCGACCAGCACGTCGTAGTCGCCCTTGCGCAGCTCGCGCAGCAGCTCCACCCGGCGCAGGGTGTCCACCTCGGAGTGCAGGTAGCGCACCCGGATGCCGTTCTCCAGCAGGTAGTCGGACAGGTCCTCGGCCATCTTCTTGGTCAGCGTGGTGACCAGGACCCGCTCGTCCCGCTCGGTGCGCAGCTTGATCTCGTGCATGAGGTCGTCGATCTGCCCCCGGGTGGGCTTCACCACCACCTCGGGGTCGATCAGGCCGGTCGGGCGGATCACCTGCTCGACGAACTCGCCCTGGGCCCGCTCCAGTTCCCACGGGCCGGGGGTGGCGGAGAGGAAGACCATCTGGCCGACCCGCTCCAGGAACTCGTCGAAACGCAGCGGCCGGTTGTCGCCGGCGCTGGGCAGCCGGAAGCCGTGGTCGACGAGCATCCGCTTGCGGGACGCGTCGCCCTCGTACATGCCGCCGATCTGGGGGATCGTCACGTGCGACTCGTCGACGACGGTGAGGAAGTCGTCCGGGAAGTAGTCGAGCAGGCAGTGCGGCGGGCTGCCGGGCTGCCTGCCGTCGATGTGCATGGAGTAGTTCTCGATGCCGGAGCAGAAGCCGACCTGACGCATCATCTCCAGGTCGTAGGTGGTGCGCATCCGCAGCCGCTGCGCCTCCAGCAGCTTGCCCTGCCGCTCCAGCTCGGCGAGCCGCTCGGCCAGCTCGGCCTCGATGTCGCGGGTGGCCCGCTCCATCCGCTCCGGGCCGGCGGCGTAGTGCGTGGCCGGGAAGATCATCAGAGCGTCGACCTCGCGGACCACGTCACCGGTCAGCGGGTTGAGGTAGTAGAGCTTCTCCACCTCGTCGCCGAACAGCTCGACCCGGACGGCCAGCTCCTCGTACGCCGGGATGATCTCCAGCGTGTCGCCGCGCACCCGGAACGTGCCCCGCTGGAAGGACATGTCGTTGCGGGTGTACTGGATGTCGACGAGGCGACGTAGCAGCTGTTCGCGGTCGAGCTCCTGCCCGACGGCGACCCGGACGGCCCGGTCGAGGTACTCCTCCGGGGTGCCCAGGCCGTAGATCGCCGAGACCGTGGCCACCACGACCACGTCGCGGCGGGTGAGCAGCGACATGGTCGTCGAGTGCCGCAACCGCTCGACCTCCTCGTTGACCGAGGAGTCCTTCTCGATGTAGGTGTCGGTCTGCGGGATGTAGGCCTCGGGCTGGTAGTAGTCGTAGTAGGAGACGAAGTATTCCACCGCGTTGTGCGGCAGCAGCTCGCCGAACTCCTTCGCCAGCTGGGCGCAGAGCGTCTTGTTGGGGGCGAGCACCAGGGTGGGGCGCTGCAACCGCTCGACGAGCCAGGCCGTGGTGGCACTCTTTCCCGTGCCGGTCGCGCCGAGCAGGACCGTGTTGCGATCTCCGCGCCGCACCCGACGCTCCAGGTCGTCGATGGCTGCCGGCTGGTCGCCGGCCGGCTGGAAATCGCTGACCACCTGGAATCGGCCGTCGAGCCGGGGAATGTCGAGCGCCATGACCCCAACCGTACGCCGGGGGCCCGACACAACGCGGCGACCACCGTCAGTCAGTGATCGGCTTCAATATTCGCATTGTGTGGCACATCTCACCGCGCTAGGGTATGGGCCGTAGGCCGCTCGCGGCGGCCGTCCGGGCCGGCGGCCTGGCCTCAACGGCCGGCGCCCCCGGCACAGGGGGTCGCAGCACCCGGACACCACCGGCGTGCGCACCCCCGGTGGTCGCGCCACGCGCAGACCGGCCGCCGCGAGCGCCCCCACCAGGGGGCGATTCGTGCGTCACCTGTCACGCGCGCCAGAAGTTCATCCTGCCGTGGACAACTCCCCCGACCCGACGCCCCGACCCGACCGGGACCGCCGCCCACCGGGCGCCTGCGGCGCCGAATCCGACCGGGACCCGCGTGGGCCGGGCGCCGACGCCGTACCCGACCGGAACCGTCACCTTTCGGCAACCGACGGCGCGAGCGACCGGTACGACAGCCGGCGTCGGCGTACCACCGTGGTCGCCCTCGGGGTGATCGCCGTCGCCTCCGCCGTGGGCCTGGCCGCCGGTCTGCTGAGCTGGGCGCCGGCGGCCCCGGAGCCGGCCCGGCCGCTGACCCCCGCCGAGGCGGAGCGGCTCGCCGCCGTCCGGGTCACCAACCACCGGGACGTCCGGTCCGGCCTGCGGATCACGATCGGCACCGCCGCCGCCCGCACCGACGTGGTGGGCTGGGTCGACTGGTCCCGGCCGCTGGCCTACCTGGACGTCGGCGGCCCGGGGGCCGGACGGGGTCGGGGCCTGATCCAGGCCACCCCCGGGCTGCTGATGGCCCGGCCCGACCCCACGGCGGTGCCGGCCCCGGCATCCCCGCCCATGGTGCCCCCGGTCGACGGGTGGCGGGTCGCCGACGGGTCCGCCGCCCGCCCCCTGCGCCCCACCCTCGACCTGCTCTTCGCGCTCGCCGCGCCCCGGACCGAGCCGGCCGGGGCGATCCCTGCCGGCACCGCCCGGTGGCTGGCCCGCGCCGAGGCCGGCAGGCAGCCCGTGGACGTCCTGCAGGCCCCGCTGCCCGCCGATGCCCGCCGGCAAGGATCACCGGACGCCCCGGAAGCCGGTCGACCCGCCACGTCGACCCCCCGCACCGCTTCCCATCCATCCGGCTCCACGGGCCCGCCCACAGCATCCCCACCGCGATCCGGCACCGCAGGTCGGCCCGCGGGCTGGCCCGGCCCGGCGGTGAGCCTGCCGGCCGCAGCCGCCAGGCCCGCCGGGACCGCTCTCCTCGACGGGGCCGCACGATGGTGGATCGATCGGGACGCCCGGTTGCACCGGTTGGAGGGGCGTCTCCCCGGCGGCGTGCCGGTGACGGTGGAACTGCAACGGGCCAACCGGCCGGTGCTGTGGCCGGTGGCGGCGCTGGGCGGCCGGGCGGGGCTGCCCAGAGCGCTCACCGGGCCCGAGGAGGACCGGCTCGCGCGGGCGGCCGCCCGGATGCGCGCCGAGGGTGGCGCGGCTGCGACCCTCACCGCGCCCGTCGCCCCAGGCGTCACCCTGCGCGGCACGGGCTGGGTGAGCTGGACCGAGCGGGCCGCGTACCTGTCGGTCGGCACCCGCGACGCACCCGCCGGACGGACCCTGCGCCGTTACGACGCCGCCGGGGTCTGGTCGGCGCCGTACGCCGGGGACGCGCTCGGCGCGCCGCCGCTGCCGCCCCCACGCACCGGACACACCTGGGAACGCGACGGGCCCGGTGCCGACGACGTCGACGCGCTGCTGGCCGCCGCGCTGCGGGTGGGCTCGGCGACCGGGCCGCCCCGGCCGGCCACCCGGATCCGTGGGGACCGCCTCGCCGACCGGACCGTCGACGTCATCGAGGTGGACGCCCGGCACGGCCGGCTGCGCTACTGGATCGACAGGACCGGCCTGCTCCGCCGGCTGGAGCTGCGTACCCGGCTCGGCACGTACGCCCAGCTCGACCTCGTGCCGGGGCGGGCGCCGGCGCTGCCCTCGCCCGTCCCGCCCGCCCGCGGGCCGGGGCGCTGACGCCCGGCCACCGCCCCGGCCCGGGGCGCAGGACGGATACGAGGGTCAGGGCCGCCAGCCGCTCCGTTCGGCCCACTCCTCGGCGAGGTGGTGCTCCTCGGCGAACCACGGATCCTTGGCGGTGTACGTCACGGTGTCCGGCGCGCTGGCCGCCAGTTCCCGCTTGAGCGCCAGGTACGCCGCCCGCTGGTCCGGGTCCGCGCGCAGGTGGTCCCGCATCAGCAGGGCGTAGCGCCAGCCGGGCGAGCCAGCCGGACGCAGGTGCAGGTTCACCGGCCGGTCGGGGTCGGCGCTGCCGTGCAGACGCTTCTCCCACCGGTCGCGGCCCTCCGGCCGGGGGTTGTCCCACCACTGGCCGGGCAGCCGGGGAAACCCCGCGGCGGCGAGTCGGTCCGCCAGCGGACCGTCCGCCTCGGCCAGGCTCGGCACCGCGAGCTGGATGTCGATGACGTCCTTGGCCGCCAGGCCGGACACGGCGGTCGACCCGATGTGGTCGATCCGCAGGTCGGCGGGGGCGATCGCGTGCCGGATCCGGGCCGCCAGCCGGGCGTACTGCTGGGGCCAGGTGGGGTCGGGCTCGGCCAGCCTCACCCGCTCGGCGCGCACCGCGCGCCGGTCTCGCACGTTCGCCTCGTACGGCAGCAGCCTGTCCCGCCACAGCCGGTCCACCGCGGCGTGCAACTCGTCGAGGGTGCCGTCGTTGGACAGCACCACGTCGGCCGCCGCCCGGCGGCGGGCGTCGTCGGCCTGCGCGGCGATCCGCCGCTCGGCATCCGCCCGGCCCATGCCCCGGTCGCGCTCCAGCCTGGCCAGCCGGGTCGCCACCTCCGCCCGCACGACGACCACCAGGTGGTACGTCGGGGCGAGCCCGACCTCGACCAGCAGCGGCACGTCGTTGACGACGACCGCGTCCGGGGCCGCCGCCGCGACGAGTTCGGCGCTGCGGGCCCGGACCCGGGGATGGGTGATCGCCTCCAGCCGACGGCGGGCCGCCTCGTCGGCGAAGACGACCGCGCCCAGCGCGGCCCGGTCCAGTGCGCCGTCGGGGCCGAGCACCCGGTCGGAGAAGGCGGCGACGACCTCCGCCAGTCCCTCGCTGCCCGGGGTGACCACCTCCCGGGCGATCCGGTCGGAGTCGATCAACACCGCGCCGAGCGCGGCCAGCCGCGCCGCGACAGCACTCTTGCCGGACGCGATCCCGCCGGTCAGTCCCACCTTCAACACCGGACCAGTCAACCGGATCCCGTGCGCCGAGCCAAACCGGCCCCACGGCCGGTGCCGGGTGCCGCTGGTGGCCCACGGTCAGGCTCGATCATGGGGGCCGAGCAGAAGCACGGACCGGCACGACGCGGGACGGGCCCGACACCCTGCAGGCGCCGGGCATCCCGCAGGGCCGGGCACGGCGAGGGCCCCGCCCCCGGCGACCCGGTGAAACCGGATCGCGGGGACGGGGCCCGTCGTCGTCAGCGGGTCACTTGCCGCCGGCGAGCTTCTCCCGCAGAGCGGCGAGCGCCTCGTCGGTGGCCAGGGTGCCGGCCGGCTCCTCGGCCTGCCGGCTCGGGGCCGAGCTGGTCGAGGTGGTGGTGGTGCCACCGGTGGACACCGCCGGAGCCGGGTTGGCAGCGGCCTCGGCGTCGGCGGCCCGGGAGGTCTGCACCTGCTTGGTGTGGGCCTCCCAGCGCTGACGCGCCTCGGCGTACTGGTTCTCCCAGGTCTCGCGCTGCTTGTCGTACCCCTCGAGCCACTCGCCCGTCTCCGGGTCGAAGCCGTCCGGGTAGATGTAGTTGCCCTCGGTGTCGTAGGTCGCGGCCATGCCGTAGAGGGTCGGGTCGAAGTGCTCCTCGCCCTCGACGAAGCCCTCGTTGGCCTGCTTGAGCGACAGCGAGATCCGACGACGCTCCAGGTCGATGTCGATGACCTTGACCATGACCTCGGAGCCGACCTGGACGACCTGCTCCGGGATCTCCACGTGGCGCTCGGCCAGCTCGGAGATGTGGACCAGGCCCTCGATGCCGTCGTCCACCCGGACGAAGGCGCCGAACGGCACCAGCTTGGTGACCTTACCCGGCACGATCTGCTGGATCGCGTGGGTGCGGGCGAACTGCCGCCACGGGTCCTCCTGGGTCGCCTTCAGCGACAGCGAGACCCGCTCGCGGTCCAGGTCGACGTCCAGGACCTCGACCTCGACCTCCTGGCCGACCTCGACGACCTCGGACGGGTGGTCGATGTGCTTCCAGGACAGCTCGGAGACGTGCACCAGGCCGTCCACGCCGCCCAGGTCGACGAACGCGCCGAAGTTGACGATCGAGGACACGACGCCCTTGCGGACCTGGCCCTTCTGCAGCTTGTTGAGGAACTCGGTGCGCACCTCGGACTGCGTCTGCTCCAGCCAGGCCCGGCGGGAGAGGACCACGTTGTTGCGGTTCTTGTCCAGCTCGATGATCTTGGCTTCGAGCTCACGGCCGACGTACGGCTGCAGGTCACGCACCCGCCGCATCTCGACCAGGGACGCGGGCAGGAAGCCGCGGAGCCCGATGTCGAGGATGAGACCACCCTTGACGACCTCGATGACCGAGCCGCGGACGACACCGTCCTCGTCCTTGATCTTCTCGATCGTGCCCCAGGCCCGCTCGTACTGCGCCCGCTTCTTGGAGAGGATCAGACGACCCTCCTTGTCCTCCTTCTGGAGGACCAGGGCCTCGATGTGGTCACCGACCGAAACGACCTCGGCCGGGTCCACGTCATGCTTGATCGACAACTCCCGAGAGGGGATGACACCCTCGGTCTTGTAGCCGATGTCGAGCAGGACCTCGTCCCGATCGACCTTGACGACGGTGCCTTCGACAATGTCGCCGTCGTTGAAGTACTTGATGGTCTCGTCGATCGCGGCGAGGAAAGCCTCCTCGGAACCGAGATCGTCGTGGGTGACCCGGGTGGCGCTCGAGGGGGCCTCGATGCTGCTCGTCATGTGGGCGGTTGCTCCGGTCGGATGGGTTTTGGGTTGTCACAGCAGGCTGGTGTCGCGGTGACCTGTTCGCGCCAACGGATCCGTCGCCGGGCACACCGAACGATCGCTGAGTGAGATCCTGATGTGGCTCCGTCGACCGCGCACCTGCTCCCTGCCGAGGCACACGATCCGCGAGCGCATCGTCCAGCCTACCGTGTGCATTACCACAGCGTGCAAGCCCCGGGCATAAGTGATCCAGCCCGCTTTCGCGATGCGCCGCCTCTTACGTCCCGACAGGCGGTGCTTTGCCCCGTCCGGCCGGCGCCGCGCCCGGGCGGCGGGCCGCGTCGGCGCGGAACCGGGGAGCAGGCCGGGTGGCCACTAGACTGCCGCGATGACCGACGACCGGGCGGGTGCCGCCACCCACGCCGACCCGCCGGGCGTGCTGCGGCGCCCGGTCACCGACGCGGAGAGCCGGCGGGCCAACCGTGGCTGGTGGGACGCCGACGCCGACGACTACCAGGCCGAGCACGGCGCGTTCCTCGGCGACGTGGAGTTCGTCTGGTGCCCCGAAGGGCTGCGGGAGTCCGAGGCCCGGCTGCTCGGCGACGTCGCCGGGCGGCGGGTGCTGGAGGTGGGCGCCGGGGCGGCGGCCGCCGCCCGCTGGCTGGCCACGGCGGGGGCGAGACCGGTCGCGCTGGACCTGTCCATCGGCATGCTGCGGCACGCCGCGGCGGCCGCCGACCGCTCGGGTGTACGGGTGCCACTGGTGCAGGCCGACGCGCTCGCGCTGCCCTTCGCGGACGCGGCGTTCGACACCGCGTGCACGGCGTTCGGGGCGATCCCGTTCGTGGCCGACTCGGCGGCGGTGATGCGCGAGGTGTTCCGGGTGCTGCGGCCCGGCGGCCGGTGGGTGTTCTCGGTGACCCACCCGATGCGCTGGGTCTTCCTCGACGACCCGGGCCAGGGCGGCCTGACGGCCGTGCACTCGTACTTCGACCGCTCCCCCTACGTGGAGCAGGACGAGGCGGGCGCGGCGACGTACGTCGAGCAGCACCGCACCCTCGGCGACCGGGTCCGCGAGCTGGTCGGCGCCGGGTTCCGGCTGGTCGACCTGGTGGAGCCGGAGTGGCCGGAGGAGCACGAGGGGATCTGGGGGCAGTGGAGCCCGTTGCGCGGCCGGCTCTTCCCCGGCACCGCCATCTTCGTCGCGGAGAAGCCCGCCGGCTGAGCGGAGTCGCACAGCAGGTGCGACGCCCCGGGCGGGGGCCGGGGTTACGCTGACCGGGTGAGCGCCGAGCCGATCGCGACACCACCTGACCCCTGGTGTCCGGACCCGATCCGGCAGCAGCGTGCCGATTACACGCTGGAAGACCTGCCCGACCTGCCGGACGACGCCCCGCGCGTCGAACTCGTCGACGGAGTCATCCAGGTGACACCCTCCCCCACCCTGGGCCATCAGGACATCGCCAGCCTGCTCTGGCTGTGGCTGCGGTCCCACGCGCCCGACCACCTCCGCGCCACGCAGGCCGTCGGGGTGGCGCTGAACGTGAACACCAGCCGACAGCCGGACGTGCTGCTGCGCCGCGCCGAGGTGCGGTCCGACCGTTCCCTGCTCCTGCCGGAGGACGTCGTCCTCGCGGTGGAGGTGGTGTCCCCCGGCACCCGGCGGGTCGACCGCTTCGCCAAGCCGGGCGAGTACGCCGCCGCCGGCATCCCGTTCTACTGGCGCATCGAGCAGGACCCGGTGCACGTGTACGCGTACCGGCTCAGCGGCCGGCTCAGCCTGAGCGGTGAGCGGCAGTACGAGTTGGTGGCCGACAGCGCGGAGCTGACCGAGCTGACCGAGCCGTTCGAGATCAAGCTGCCGGTCGCCGAGCTCACCGCGTAGCCCCCCCGTTTGGCCGGGGGCACCCCGGGTAGCCAGCCTCCATGGCCGAGAAGAAGTTCCGCAGGGGTGACCACGTCTCCTGGGCCAGCCACAGCGGCCGCGCCCACGGAGTGGTGCGGGAGGAGCTGACCGAGCGAACGCACGTGCGCGGGCACACCGTGAACGCGTCGCAGGACGAGCCGCAGTACCGCATCCGCGTCGACGACTCGGGACGAGACGTCGCCCACCGGCCGGAGGTGCTGCGCCGTGAGCAGGGCTGAGCGGGGACGCGACACCTACCGGGAGTTCGCCGAGGCGGTGAACATGAAGCCGGGCGAGCTGTCGACGTGGCTGGAGACCGACGAGTCGAAGCAGGTCGGCTCGCACAAGGGCGGCCGGGCGGGCGGCGGCGAGTCGGTCGGGCACGAGTCCGGCCGGAAGATCATCAACCTGCTGCGGCGCGGCCGGGACGGGCTCTCCGAGGCCGACTACCAGCACATGCGCAAGGTCGTCGGGTACGTCCGCCGGCACATGGCGCAGCGGCCGTCCGGGAACGTGCGCGACACGAAGTGGCGGTGGTCGCTGATGAACTGGGGCCACGACCCGCTCAAGTGAACGGGCCGCGGCCCCCGGTGCACGTCGACCGGGGCCGCGGCGACCGACCGCCGCGGCGACCCGGTGGAGCGTCAGTGGTCGGCGCTGTTCCAGTCGCGGCCCTCCCCGACGGACACCTCCAGCGGCACCGACAGCGGGTACGCCCCGCCCATCTCCTTGCGGACCAGCGCCTCCAGGGCGTCCCGCTCGCCCGGGGCCACCTCGAAGACCAGCTCGTCGTGCACCTGGAGCAGCATCCGGGACCGCAGGCCGGCGTCGCGCAGCGCCGCGTCGACGTGCAGCATGGCGACCTTGATGATGTCGGCCGCCGAGCCCTGGATCGGGGCGTTCAGGGCCATCCGCTCGGCCATCTCCCGGCGCTGCCGGTTGTCGCTGACCAGGTCGGGGAGGTATCGCCGGCGGCCCAGGAGGGTGGAGGTGTAGCCGTCGTGCCGGGCCCGGGCGACGACCTCGTTGAGGTAGTCGCGGACGCCGCCGAAGCCGGCGAAGTAGTTCTCCATCAGCCCGCGCGCCTCCTCGGCGGTGATCCCGAGCTGCTGGGACAGGCCGAACGCGCTCAGCCCGTACGCCAGGCCGTAGTTCATTGCCTTGATCTTGCGGCGCTGGTCGGCGGTGACCGCCTCCACCGGCACCCCGAACACCGACGACGCGGTGGCGGCGTGGAAGTCGCGGCCGGAGTTGAACGCCTCGATCAGCGCGTCGTCCGACGACAGGTGCGCCATGATCCGCATCTCGATCTGGCTGTAGTCGGCGGTGAGCAGGCAGTCGTACCCCTGTCCCACCACGAAGGCCCGGCGGATCCGCCGGCCCTCCTCTGTGCGGATCGGGATGTTCTGCAGGTTCGGGTCGGTGGAGGAGAGCCGGCCGGTGGCCGCCACCGTCTGCTTGAACGTGGTGTGGATGCGGCCGTCGTCGGAGACCGACTTGAGCAGGCCGTCGACGGTCGACTTGAGCTTGGCCACGTCCCGGTGGCGCAGCAGGTGCTCCAGCACCGGCAGCGGGTTCTGGGCGTAGAGCCACTGGAGGGCGTCGGCGTCCGTGGTGTAGCCAGTCTTGATCTTCTTGGTCTTGGGCAGCCCCAACTCGCCGAAGAGCAGCTCCTGGAGCTGCTTCGGCGAGCCCAGGTTGAACTCCCGCCCCACCGCGGCGTACGCGCCCTGGGCCGCGGCCTTGACCTCGCCCGCGAAGTGCGACTCCAGTTCCTGGAGATAGTCCAGGTCCGCGGCGATGCCGACCTGTTGGATCGTGGCGAGCACCTCCGACAGCGGCAGTTCGACCCCCGCCATCAGCCGGGCGGACTGCTCGCCGTCGCGGGACAGCTCGGCGTCGATCGCGTCGGCCAGGTCGAGGGTGGCCCGGGCCTGGAGCATCAGGTTCTGCTCGGCCTCGCCGTCGTCCCCGAGGCCGTCAAGGGTGAGCTGACCGGTCTCCGGGGCGTCGACCCGCAGCTCCCGGTGCAGGTAGCGCAGCGCCAGGTCGGTCAGGTCGTAGGAGCGCTGGTCGGGGCGGGCCAGGTAGGCGGCCAGTTCGGTGTCGCGGGCCACGCCCGCCAAGTCCCAGCCGCGGGCGGCGAACGCCAGCCGGGCGTGCTTGCTGTCGTGCACCACCTTGGGCCGCTGCTGGTCGGCCAGCCAGCCGGCCAGGGCTCGCTCGTCGCCCTCGGCCAGCTTTGCCGGGTCGAACCAGGCCGCCGGGCCGGCCGCCAGCGCCAGGGCCACGCCGTCGAGCTGCGGCTCGTACCGCTCCCGGGGGGTCGTCGGCTTCGCCGGCGTCTTCACCGCGACGCCGACCTGGACGCCGGCCGGGGCGTGCGCGTCGAGCCAGCCGGCCAGCGCGCCGGGCTCGGTGAGCTTCTCGCCGGTCAGGTCGAACCCGGCCTCGGCCTCCGGCTCCACGGCCTCCAGGTACTGGTAGAGCCGGTCGCGCAGGATGCGGAACTCCAGGGTGTCGAAGACCTGGTGCACCGCCTCCCGGTCCCAGCCGGCCCAGCGGGCGTCCTCGGGGCGGAGCGGCAGCTCCAGGTCGGAGACCAGGCAGTTGATCTCGTAGTTGCGGATCACGTCGGCGAGCCGCTCGCGCAGGCTGTCGCCGGCCTTGCCCTTGATCTCGTCGGCGTGGGCGATGACGCCGTCGACCCCGCCGTACAGGTTGATCCATTTGGCTGCGGTCTTCGGCCCCACCCCGGGGACGCCCGGCAGGTTGTCGCTGGTCTCGCCGACCAGGGCGGCCAGGTCGCGGTAGCGCTGCGGGCCGACGCCGTACTTCGCCTCGATCGCCGCGGCGTCCATCCGGGCCAGGTCGGAGACGCCCTTGCGCGGGTAGAGCACCGTGATGTTGTCGTCGATGAGCTGGAAGGCGTCCCGGTCGCCGCTGGAGATCAGCACCGTCATGCCCTGGTCCCGGGCCTGGCAGGCGAGGGTGGCGATGACGTCGTCGGCCTCGTAGCCCTCCATCTCCACCACCGGGATCTGGAGCGCGTCCAGCACCTCCTTGACCAGGCTGACCTGGCCCTTGAAGTCCGTCGGGGTCTCGCTGCGGCCCGCCTTGTACTCCGCGTACTTCTCCGTGCGGAAGGAGCGGCGGGACACGTCGAAGGCGACGACGATGTGGGTGGGCTGCTCGTCGCGCAGCACGTTGATCAGCATCGAGGTGAAGCCGTAGACGGCGTTTGTCGGCTGCCCCGTCGTGGTGGAGAAGTTCTCCACCGGCAGGGCGAAGAACGCCCGGTATGCCAGGGAGTGTCCGTCGACGAGAAGCAGGCGCGGCGTCGTAGCTGTCACGCCCGCGACTCTAGCCCGGGGCGGTGACAACCCGGGACACCGGCACGTCCCCGGCGCGGGCGTCCGCCCGCGCCGGGGCGCCGATCAGAGCACCTTCGCCAGGAAGGACCTGGTCCGCTCGTGGCGCGGGTTCGCGATCACCTCACGGGGGTTCCCGGACTCCACCACCACGCCGCCGTCCATGAAGACCAGCGAGTCGCCGACCTCCCGGGCGAAGCCGATCTCGTGGGTCACCACGATCATCGTCATGCCGTCGCGGGCCAGGTCCTTCATCACGTCCAGGACCTCGCCCACCAGCTCCGGGTCCAGCGCGCTGGTCGGCTCGTCGAAGAGCATCAGCTTCGGCTGCATCGCCAGGGCCCGGGCGATCGCCACCCGCTGCTGCTGGCCGCCGGAGAGCTGAGCGGGGTACGCGCCGAGCTTGTCGCCCAGCCCGACCCGCTCCAGCAGTGTCGCCGCACGCTCCCGGGCTGCGGCCCTCTTCTCCTGCCCGAGCAGCACCGGCGCCTCGACGACGTTCTGGAGCACCGTCATGTGCGGGAACAGGTTGAACCGCTGGAACACCATGCCGATGGCGCGGCGCTGCGCGGCCACCTCCCGCTCCCGCAGCTCGTGCAGCTTCCCGCCGTACTCCCGGTAGCCGATCAGCTCGCCGTCGACCCAGATCCGGCCGGCGTCGAGTTTCTCCAGATGGTTGATGCAGCGCAGGAAGGTCGACTTGCCGGACCCGGACGGGCCCAGCAGGCAGCACACCTCCCCGGCGCGGACCTCCAAATCGATGCCCTGGAGCACCTCCAGCGGCCCGAACGACTTGTGCACCTGCTCGGCCCGGACCATCACGTCCGACTCGGCGGCTGGCGCGTCGGCCTGGGCGGGGACCACCAGCTCGGTCACAGCTCCCCCTTCCCCGGGCTCCCGCCGGTCTCCGCGGCCATCCCGCGCAGCCGCAGCCGGGCCCGTCCGGTGCTGCCGTACCCCCTGCCGAAGTGCCGCTCCAGGAAGTACTGGCCGACCAGCAGGAGGCTGGTCAGGAACAGATACCACAGGCACGCCGCGACATACATCGGGAAAATCTGGAACGTCCGCTTGCCGACCGCGTCGAGCTGGAAGAACAGCTCGACGCTCACCGGCACGTACAGCAACAGCGAGGTGTCCTTGAGCATGGCGATCGTCTCGTTGCCGGTCGGTGGGATGATCACCCGCATCGCCTGCGGCAGCACCACCCGGCGCAGCAACTGGCCCCGGCCCATGCCCAGCGCCTGGGCCGCCTCGGTCTGCCCGGGATCCACCGACTGGATGCCGGCCCGGACGATCTCGGCCATGTACGCCGCCTCGGACAGCGCGAGCCCCAGCAGGCCGGCCATGAACCCGGTGAGGATGTCCCGGGAGGAGAAGCCGAACAGCCGCAGTTGCAGGTTGTCGATGCCGAAGAGCTGGCCCAGTTGGGTGTCGAACGGCACCCCGAACTCGATCCGGCTCCACAGGATGCCGATGTTGCCGAAGACCGCAAGCAGCACCAGCCGGGGCACCGCGCGGAAGAACCAGGTGTAGAGCCACCCGACCCCACGCAGGATCGGGTTGTCGGACAGTCGCATCACCGCGATGACCACGCCCAGCACGACGCCGATCAGCATCGCGCACACCGTCATCAGCACGGTGCCGCGCAGCAGGCCCTCGATGATCGGCGGGCGGAACATCTTGTCCACCATGAACGACCAGTTGAAGGCCTCGTTGGTGACCAGCACGTGGACGAACATCGCGGTGAGCACGGCCAGCACGGCCACCGTGACCCAGCGCCCCGGATGCCGCACGGGCACGGCGCGGATCGGCTCCGGCCGTGCCCGTGCGGTTGTCGCTTCGTCGGTCGTCATGTCGGGTTACGGGTTGACCGCGGGGTCGGTGATGGCACCGTCGGCCACCTTCCACTTGTCCAGCACCGTCTTGTACGACCCGTCGGCGATCAACGCCTTCGTGGCGTCGCGGACGGCCTCGGCGAACGCCGCCTGGTCCTTGCTCACCACGTAGCCGTACGGCGCGGCCTCGTACTGCTTGTCGAGCAGGTCGAGGGCACCGTTGGACTGGGTGACCGCGTACACCCCGACCGGGTAGTCGGCGAGCATGGCGTCGTCCTTGCCGGACACCACCGCGGCCGTCGCGGCGTCCTGGCCCGGGAACTGCTCCACCGTGATCGCCGGCTTGCCGGCGTCGGTGCACGCCTTCGACCGCTTCTGGACGTCCTCAACCTGGACGGTGTCCTTCTGCACGGCGATCTTCTTGCCGCAGGCGTTGTCGAGGGTGACGCCCGCCGGGTTGCCCTTCTTGGCCACCCACTGGGTGCCGACCTGGAAGTAGCTGACCATGTTGGCCTGCTGCTTGCGCTCCGGGTTGACGGTGAACGAGGAGACGCCGACCTCGTACTTGCCGGTGTTGACGCCGTTGATGATGTCGCCGAAGGGAGCCGAGACGAACTCCGCCTTCAGGCCGAGCTTCTGGGCCACCGCCGAGAACAGCTCCACGTCGAAGCCGATCACCGTCTTGCCGTCCGAGTCGAGGAACTCCGCCGGGGCGTACGTCGAGTCGGTGCCCACGACGATCTTGCCGTCGGCCTTGATCGCGGCCGGCACCTTGTCGGCCAGGGACGAGTCGGCGGAGGCGCTGACCGAGGGGCCGGCGCCGGGCTGTTGGGTGCTCTCCTCCTCACCGCACGCGGCGAGGGAGAGCAGGAGCACTGCCGCGCCGGCGGCACCGAACGCCGCCCGCCGACCACCGTTGAGCTGGAACATGAGGGGACACTCCTTACTGAGGGGGCCGGCCGGTCAGGCCACGCCGAGGTACGCCTCTTTGACCGACGGGTCGTGCAACAACTCGGCGCCCGTACCGGACTTGACGATCCGGCCGGTCTCCAGCACGTACGCCCGGTGGGCGCGGGCCAGCGCCTGCTGGGCGTTCTGCTCCACCAGCAAAATCGTGGTGCCCTGCTGGTTGATCTCGGTGATGATGGTGAAGATCTGCTGGATCAGCATCGGCGCCAGCCCCATCGAGGGCTCGTCGAGCAGCAGCAGCTTCGGCCGGCTCATCAGCGCCCGGCCGACCGCGAGCATCTGCTGCTCGCCGCCGGAGAGGGTGCCGCCGGCCTGCTTGCGCCGCTCGGCCAACCGGGGGAACAGCTCCAGCACCCGCTTGAGGTCCTGGGCGACGCCGGCCCGGTCCCGCCGGGTGTACGCCCCCATGTCGAGGTTCTCCAGCACCGTCATGCCGGGGAAGATGCCCCGGCCCTCGGGCGCCTGGCACAGCCCGCGCCGGACCCGCAGGTCCGCGCGGAGCTTGGAGATGTCCTCGCCGTTGAACCGGATGGCGCCGGTGGCGATCGGCCGGATGCCGGAGATCGCCCGCATGGTGGTCGACTTGCCGGCGCCGTTCGCGCCGATCAGGGCGACGATCTCGCCCTCGTCCACGGTCAGGCTGATGCCGTGCAGCGCCTGGATCCGCCCGTAGAGCAGGCTCACGTCCTCGATCTCAAGCAGCATCGTCCGGCACCCCCAGGTACGCCGCGATCACCTTCGGGTTGTCCCGCACCTCGGCGGGCAGCCCTTCGGCGATCTTCTTCCCGAACTCCAGCACCACGATCCGGTCGGTCACGCCCATCACCAGCCGCATGTCGTGCTCGATCAGCAGCACGGTGACGCCGGTGTCGCGGATCTGCCGGATGAGCTGGAGCAGTTCTTCCTTCTCCGCCGGGTTGAAGCCGGCGGCGGGCTCGTCCAGGCACAGCAGCATCGGATCGGTCGCCAGCGCGCGGGCGATCTCCAGGCGGCGCTGCTCGCCGTACGAGAGGTTGCGGGCGAACTCGTGCATCCGGTGCCGGATGCCGACGAACTCCAGCAGGCGCTCGGCCTTCTCCCGGCCCTCGCGCTCCTCCCTCCAGTACCGCGGCAGCCGGAACAGCGCGGCGACCACGCTGGTCTTGTGGTGCGCGTCCGCGCCGACCTGGACGTTCTCCAGCGCGGTCATCTCCGGGAAGAGGCGGATGTTCTGGAACGTCCGCGCCATGCCCATCTTGGTGATCTGGTGACGCTTCTTGCCGCTGATCTTCTGGCCACGGAACCGGATCTGCCCCTCGGTGGGCTGGTAGATCCCGGTCATCGCGTTGAAGCAGGTGGTCTTGCCGGCACCGTTCGGCCCGATCAGGCCGAGGATCTCCCCCTTGTAGAGGGTGAAGTCCACGTCGTTCAGCGCCACGACGCCGCCGAAGCGCAGCGTCACGTGGTCGACCTCCAGCAGCGGCTCGCGCCGCGACACCGCCTCGACGGCGGGCGCACCCGCCTGGGCCGGAACGGCCGGGGTCTGTTCGGTGTCACTCACCGACGATCACCTCCTTGCGACGGTCCTTGAACTCCGCCGCCCGTCGTCGGTTCGGGATGAGGCCCTGCGGCCGGAAGATCATCATCACCACGAGGACCAGGCCGAAGAAGAGGAACCGGTACTCGTAGAGCTCGACGCCGAACAACTCGATGCCGCGGAACCGCTCGATCATGTACGCCACCAGGCCGCCGCCGACGATCGCGCCGACGATGTTGCCCGATCCGCCGAAGATCACCGCGGCGAGAATGATGATCGAGTTGAGCAGCTCGAAGTTCTGCGAGTTCACGAAGTTCTGCTTGCCCGCGAAGAGCGCGCCGGCCAGGCCGGCGATCGCCGCGCCCGCGGCGAACGCCCACAGCTTGAACTTGAACGTCGGCACGCCCATGAGCTGGGCCGCGTCCTCGTCCTCCCGGATCGAGATCCAGGCCCGGCCCACCCGGCTGTGGGTCAGGTTCCGCACCCCGATCACCACCAGGATGATCAGCGTGAGCACCAGCCAGTAGTACGGCCGGGCGTCGAGCACGCCGAAGTACGGCTTGCCGTCGGCGTACTTGCCGGGCGGGTGCGGGATCTGGTTGAAGCCCCGCTGCCCCTTGAGGAACGCCGAGCTGGTCGCCGCGATGCGGATCATCTCGGCGAAGCCGAGGGTCACCAGCGCCAGGTAGTCGCCACGCAGCCGCAGGGTCGGCGTGCCGAGCATGACACCGGAGACCATGGTCAGGGCGATCGCGATCGGCACCACCAGCAGCCACGGCCACAGTGTCTTGAGGTTGCTGCTCGGCGAGGTCAGCACCGCCACGGTGTACGCCCCGACGGCGAAGAAGCCGAAGTAGCCCAGGTCGAGCAGGCCGGCGAAGCCGACCACGATGTTCAGCCCGACCGCCAGCAACACGTAGATCGAGACGGTGAACAGGACCTGGGTGAAGTTCGAGCCCGGGGTCGGAATCGGCCCCAGGTACTGGTAGAACTCTCTGTTCGGCAGCGCGTAGAAGAACACGATCACCGCGGCCAGCAGCACCCAGCGCACCCAGCGTGGGGCACCGTGCCAGCGCTCGCCGACCGCCTCGCGGCCGGAGCGCACCTTCTCCAGGACCGTCGTCATGCCCGTGCCCTCCCCAGCGATTCACCCAGCAGGCCGGTCGGCCGGAACATCAGCAGCACCACCAGGACGGCGAAGGCGGCGAAGTCCTTCCACTGGCTCCCGAACAGGCCCGAGGCGTAGTTCTCCACCACGCCCAGCAGCAGGCCGCCCACCAGCGCGCCGCGAAGGTTGCCGATGCCGCCGAGCACCGCGGCGGTGAACGCCTTGAGCCCCAGCAGGAAGCCCACGCTGTAGGTCAGGGTCTGGATCCGCACGTCGTAGAGCAGGCCCGCCACGCCGGCCATGCTGCCGCCGGCGATGAAGACCATGAGGATCACCCGGTCCTTGTTCACGCCCATCAGCGCGGCGGTGTTGGCGTCCTGGGCCACCGCCCGGATACCCCGGCCGGTCCGGCTGCGGTTGATGAACAGGTCGAGGGCGATCATCATCGCCAGCGCGGCGCCGACGGTGAGCAGCTGCACCCCGTCGATCGGCACTCCGAACAGGTGGAACAACGGCTTTGGGCTGACCAACGTGGGGGCGCCCTGCGGCAGGCGGCGGGTGTAGACGCCGAACGCCTCGGAGATCGCGATCGAGGCGCCGATCGCGGTGATCAGGAAGGCCAGCGGCGGCGCGTTGCGCTTGCGCAGCGGCCGGTACGCCACCCGCTCGATCACCGTCGCGGTGCCCGCCGATGCGATCGCCGCGGCGATCATGGCCACCAGCAGATAGAAAAGGATCGACCCGAGCCCGCTCACTGACGAGTCCTGGTCAAGACCGAACCCGTTCCAGGTCCAGATCGCGGCGAACGCGCCCGCGATGAAGACCTCGGAGTGAGCGAAGTTGATGAGTCTGAGCACGCCGTAGACCAGCGTGTAGCCGAGCGCCACCAGGGCGTAGATCGCGCCCTGCGTCAGGCCGGTCGTGGTCAGGGTGCCGATGTTGGAAAAGAGTCCGTCGAAGTCCAAGGGAGGGACGCTCCGTCAGGTGTGGAGAAAAAGAGGGTGCGGCCGGGAGCGAGCTCCCGGCCGCACCCGCGATCACTACTCAATCGCTTGTCGCAGCGACCGGCTTCAGGACTTGGGGATCTCCTGGTCCGGAACGACCTTGCCGCCCGTCACCTTGAACGCCCAGACCTTGACCTGCGCCGGGTCCAGCTCGCCGCCCTCGACGAACTTGTAGCTGGCGGCGACGCCCTCGCCGCTGTAGCCCTTCACGAACTCCAGCAGCCCCTCGCGGGTGGTCTTACCGGCCTTGATGCCGGCGAGCAGGATGTTCGCCGCGTCGTAGGCGGTGTCGCTGTAGGTGCCCGGGTCCGTGCCGTTCAGGGCCTTGTAGTCCGCGGCGAAGGTGCCCCGGGCCTCGGTGGACGGCTGGCACGGGCAGGTCAGGATGGTGCCCTCGGCGGCGGCCTGGCCGGCGGAGGTGATGTACGCACCGTCGTTGACGCCGTCGCCGGCGATCAGCGGCGCGGTGACCCCGGCAGCGGTGAGCTGCTTGCGGATCAGACCGGCCTCCTGGTAGTAGCCACCGTAGAAGACGGCCTTCACGTTGGCGGCCTTCACCTTGGTGACCACGGCGGAGAAGTCGGTCTGCTTGCCCTCGCCCTGGACCTTGTCCGAGCCGGCGACCGCCGGGCCGAGAACCTTCTTGACCTCGTCGGCCAGGCCCGCGCCGTACGCCGACTGGTCGTCGATGACGTACGCCTTGTCGGCCTTGAGGACGTTCTTGATGTAGTTGCCGGCCGCCGGGCCCTGGCTCAGGTCGTTGCCGACCGCCCGGAAGAAGGTCTTCCACTTCTGCTGGGCCAGCTTCGGGTTGGTCGCG
This sequence comes from Micromonospora sp. NPDC002296, assembly GCF_040296145.1. Taxonomy (NCBI): domain Bacteria; kingdom Bacillati; phylum Actinomycetota; class Actinomycetes; order Micromonosporales; family Micromonosporaceae; genus Micromonospora; species Micromonospora sp. NPDC002296. The sequence goes on along the minus strand of NZ_JBEOWQ010000013.1, from coordinate 116,667 downwards.
GAGGCGGTGATGGTGACCAGACCGGCCTCGTTGAACAGCGGACCGGCGGCCTCGGACTCACCCGAGTAGGCCGGGCCGACGACGCCGAGGATCTTGGTGTCGTCGATCGCCTTCTGGGCCAGCCCCGGGGCCTGGTCCGGGCTGCCCTGCGAGTCCAGTTCGGTGAGCTCGACCTTGCAGTCCGCGTTCTCCTTGTTGTACTTGTCGACCGCGAGCTTGACGCCGTTCTTCTCGTTGATGCCCAGCGCGGCCGAGCTGCCGGTCAGGGCGCCGAAGAACGCGATCTTGCTGCCGCAGGCGCTGCCTCCGGCCTCCTCCTCGTCGCTGCCGCTGGAGCAAGCGGTGCCACCGGCGACGAGCGCCAGCATGGCGACGCCACCGATCACGCGTGCGAGCTTCTGCCTCAAGGCCCGAACCCTCCTCCGTCCCATGGCCCGAACCACCCGCTGCCCATTGGCTCTTGCGGGGGCGGACGAACCAGACCGTCGTCGCCGGTCTGGGGCGGGACGTTATCCCACCAGGAAGCTGTGACGTAAGCCCCAGGCAGCGGGGTTGACCGAACCGTTACACGCCGTGGCGAAGCGGAGACGATCGCTGTAAGAAATTTCTATCCTGAAATGTCCTCACCTGCGCTGCATCGGTAACGGGCATCAGCCGGACCACCCGCTACCGGTCGATCCACGGCGGCACCGCCCACCAGGCACGGGACGATCCACCGTCGTCCGCCAGCAACAACAGTCGCTCTTCCCCACCGGCCACCGCCACCGCCGTGTCCCCGCTGTCCGGCACCGCCGCCGGTCCCGGCACCGTCACCGCCCGCCACGACACGCCACCATCCGCCGAGGCCCACAACCGCCGGCCGGCCCCGTCGCCGGTCACCGCCACCAATCGGCGCCCCACCACCGCCAGGCCGACCACCGACAGCACCCCCGGACCGGCCGCCCCGAACCCGCCGACCCGCCGCCACTGCGCCGCCCGGCCCGGTTCCGTGGGCGGTCCCGACGGGCTGAGCTCCCCCACCGACTCGGCCGCCGCCGGCCGCCATGCCGCGAAGCCGTCCCGCACCGGACCCACCGCCACCGGCTCGCCGTCGAGCAGGACCACCCGCTGCGCCCGGCCCCGCCCGTCCGGGGTGGGCAACTCGGCCCGCCGCCAGGCCTGCCCGTCCGCCGATGTCCACGCCAACGGGGCCAGCGCCGCGCCACCGGCCGGCAGCAGCGAGCCCACCACCAGCCATCCGGACGACCCGGCCACCGCGTCGTACGCCGCCGTGCGACCCCGACCGTCGCCCGCCAACTCCGGTGCGCCCTCCAGGATCGCGAACCTGGACGCGTCCGGCGACGTCCACACCGCCGCCCCGTCCACCCGGGCGCCGGCGATCAACCAGCCGCCCGGCCCCGCCGCCAGCCGGCCCGCCGCCACGGCCCGCTGCCCGCCGAACAGCTCGAACCCCGCCAGCACCTCGCGCACCGACCCGTCCGGCCGCTGCACCCAGGTGCCCGTACGCGGGTTGCCGTGCACCCCGCCGTTCTTCGCCCCCAGCGCCGCGATCCGGCCGTCCCGGCAGGCGACCGCGTACAGCACGTGCTGGCGGCCGTAGAACGACTCGCCCCGCACCGGCAGCGCCGACCAGGAAACCCCGTCCGTGCTGGACCACGCCGCCGGCCGGGTCGCGCCCGCCGCGTCCGCGACCGCGCCCACCACGAACCAGCGCCCACCGCAGGCCGCCGCGTCGCGCAGCAGCAACCGCCCCGGAGCGCCCGGCGGCGTCGGCAGGGTCACCGCCCGCCAGTCGGGACGCAGCGGGGTCGGCTCCGGCGCGGGACGCGGGGCCGACCAGCACCCGGCCAGCAGCACCGCGCACGCGGCCAGCAGCGCCGCACACGCGGCCGCCACGCCAGGCATCGCCCGCAGGCGCCGAGAAGGCATGGACGCGATCGTATCGATCAATCGCAACGACGGGGAGCCCGCGATGCGCGGACCCCACCCGACGGGGCCGTCAGGAGGCCGGCTGGGCCACCTCGCCGCCGGCGGTCTCGGCGAGGATCCGCTCGGCGACCTCCTTCATGGTCAGCCGGTGGTCCATCGCCGTGCGCTGGATCCACTTGAACGCCTGCGGCTCGGTCATCCCGTAGGTGGTCATCAACGCGCCCTTGGCGCGCTCCACGGTCTTGCGGATCTCCAGCCGGTCGGTCAGGCCGGCGACCTCGGCCTCCAGCGCGGCGACCTCCGAGTACCGGGACAGCGCGATCTCCACCGCCGGCACCAGGTCGCTCTTCTGGAACGGCTTCACCAGGTACGCCATAGCGCCGGCCGCCCGGGCCCGCTCCACCAGGTCACGCTGGCTGAACGCGGTCAGGATGATCACCGGGGCGATCCGGGCGCCGGCGATCCGCTCGGCGGCGGCCAGCCCGTCCATGATCGGCATTTTGATGTCGAGGATGACCAGGTCGGGCTTCAGTTCCTCGGCGAGGCGGACCGCGGTCTCGCCGTCGCCGGCCTCGCCGACGACGTCGTAGCCCTCCTCGACCAGCATCTCGGCCAGGTCCAGCCGGATGAGCGCCTCGTCCTCGGCGATCAATACCCGCCTGCGCTCGGCATCCGTCTGCGTCTCGGCCACGAGCCACTCCCACCAGTCTGTGCCCGACACCGCCGTGCCGGGTGTCGCCGCCCCTAGCGTAGTGGGTAGTCTGTCAGGGCCGAACCACGGAAGCCCCTGTACTCCAACCGGAAGAGAGACGGAGCTCAAACCTCCGACAGTGTGGGTTCGAGTCCCACCGGGGGCACAGAAGTTGTCATACAGGCGTTCGAAGATGGGTGGGTGCATCCACCTGAGATCCGAGCGCGCGCCCGCCGCCTCTACCTCTCCGGGGCCACGGTTGCCGAAACCGCCCGCAGTGTCGGCCTCGCCTACGCGACGGTCCGTCAGTGGTGCAGGCATCGTCCTGAGCCGAAGCAGCAAGGCACCGCCTTCCGCTGTTTTCGCTGCGGTCCCGGTATCGGCAATTCGACAGACCCACATGCCTATGCCTATCTCCTGGGGCTTTACCTCGGAGATGGGCACCTCACCACCTCGAGTCGGGTTCCGGTCCTGAGGATCTCGTGCAGCAACGTGTGGCCGGGCCTTATCGAGGCTTGCGACTCCGCCATGCGAGCGGTCTTGGCGGCAAAAGTGCAACGGGTTCAGCAGCAGGGGTGCGTCAGCGTGCAGAGCTACGGCGTGCACTGGCCCTGCCTGCTGCCGCAGCACGGGCCGGGCAAAAAGCACGAGCGGCCCATCGTCCTCGCCGACTGGCAGCGCGAGATCGTCACCGCCCACCCCGGCGACTTCGTTCGCGGCCTCTTCCACTCCGACGGCTGCCGGTTCGCCAACCGGGTGACCGTGCGCGGCAAAGGCTACGTCTATCCCCGCTACATGTTCACCAACGAGTCGGCCGACATCATGGGGCTGTGCCAGTGGGCGCTGGGCCTGCTGGGCGTCGCCTGGCGGATGAGCCGCCGCAACTCGCTGTCGGTGGCCAGGCGCGAGGCGGTCGCCGCGCTGGACCGGCACGTCGGCCCGAAGTCCTGACCCCGCTGGGCGGGACCGCCGCCCGACCCGAGCACCCGTCGGTCAGGCGAGCGCGGCGAGCGCCTGCTCCAGGTCCGCCCGCAGGTCCTCCGGGTCCTCCAGGCCGACGGAGATCCGCAGCAGACCGCCGACCGGCTTGGCGTCGCCGGAGACCGGCCGGTGGGTGAGCGAGGCCGGGTGCTGGATGAGGGTGTCCACCCCGCCGAGGGAGACGGCGTGGGTGATCAGCCGGCACGCCCCGGCGACGGCTGCGGCGGCGGACGCGCCGCCGCGTACCTCGAAGGCGAGCAGGCTGCCGGTGCCGGCCATCTGCCGGCCGACGAGCCCGGCGGGGTCGTCGATGCCGGGGTGGTGCACGCGGGCTACGGCGGGGTGCCGGGCGAGCCAGCCGGCGAGCTTCTCGGCGCCGGCGGACTGGGCGCGGACCCGCACGGGCAGGGTCTGGAGGCCGCGGTGCAGCAGGTACGCGCCGAGGGGGTGCAGGATCGCGCCGGTGAGGGCGCGGACCTGGCGCAGCCGGGCGGCCCACTGGTCGTCGCAGGCGACGACGCCGGCGAGGACGTCGCCGTGGCCGCCGATGCTCTTGGTGGCACTGTGCAGGACGAGCGCGGCGCCGTGCCGGGCGGGTTGCTGGAGGACGGGGGTGGCGACGGTGTTGTCGACGAGCAGGGGCACGTCGCCGGCGGCGGTGGCGAGGGCGGCGATGTCGACGAGGTCGAGGGTGGGGTTGGCGGGGGTCTCGACGATGACGAGGGCGGTGTCGGGGCGGACGGCGGCGGCGACGCCGTCCGGGTGGGCCCAGGTGACCTCGGTGCCGAGCAGGCCGGTGGCGAGGACGTGGTCGGTGCCGCCGTAGAGGGGGCGGACGGCGACGATGTGGCGCTTCCCGTCCCGGGTGGCGGCGAGGACGGTGGCGGTGAGGGCGGCCATGCCGCTGGCGAAGGCGACGGCGGCGGCGGTGCCTTCGAGCTCGGCGAGGGCGGTCTCGAAGCGCGCGACGGTGGGGTTCCAGAGGCGTTGGTAGACGGCGCTGCCGCCGGGCGGGAGGGTGCCGCCGGTGGCGAGGAGCTCGTACGCGTCGCCGCCGTCGGTGACCGACGGCAGGGGGTTGGTGGTGGACAGGTCGATGGGTGGGACGTGGACGCCGAGGGCGGCCAGGTCGGCGCGGCCGGCGTGCACTGCTCTGGTGTCCACGGTCGTCATGCGGGAAGCGTCGAACATCAGAGCGAGAACCGGCAAGAGAATCGCAGAAGATTCTGTTTGGTGGTCTTTGACAACGCGATGATTCGGAGCAGGATGGTGGAATGCCCCTCGCACCGAATGATGTGCGGCCCTTCGCCGCCCTGGACGACGTCGATCGCGCGATCCTGACCGAGTTGGCCGTGGACGGCCGACTGCCGAACAACGCCCTGGCGGACCGGGTGGGGGTGGCGCCGTCGACATGCCTGACCCGGACCCGGTCGCTGCGGGAGTGCGGGGCGATCCGGGGGTTCCACGCGGAGGTGGACCCGGCGGCGGTGGGACTGCCGTTGCAGGCCCTGGTGTCGGTGCGGCTGACGGCGCACGAGCGGGCGGCGGTGGACGCGTTCCGGGCCCGGTCGGTGCGACTGCCCGGGGTGGTGTCGGTGTTCCACGTGGCGGGCGCGGAGGACTACGTGTTGCACGTGCGGGCGGCGTCCGGGGACGCGCTGCGGGACTTCGTGCTGGACCATCTCGCGGTGGACCCGGCGGTGCAGCACACCCAGACCAGCCTGATCTTCGAGCAGGCGCGCGGGATGGGTTGAGCCACACGTACCCGGCGAGGGGAACAATTCCGGCACGGGACGGGTTGGACGATCGCGTGATCAACGTACCGATGTCTGTTCTTGATCTTGCCCCGGTCGCGGCCGGCGCCACCGCCGGCGCGGCCCTGCGGCACACCACCGAGCTGGCCCGGCGCACGGAGGAGTTGGGCTACCGCCGGTTCTGGGTGGCCGAGCACCACAACATGCCGGCGATCGCGAGCTCCGCGCCGGCGGTGCTGCTCGCGCACCTGGCGGCGAACACCTCCACGATCCGACTGGGCTCGGGCGGGGTGATGCTGCCCAACCACGCCCCGCTGGTGGTGGCCGAGCAGTTCGGCACCCTCGAAGCGCTGCACCCGGGCCGGATCGACCTGGGGATCGGCCGGGCCCCGGGGACCGACCAGGTCACCGCGCTCGCGTTGCGCCGGACGATGGAGGGGCTGTCGGCCGAGGGGTTCCCCCGGGAACTGGCCGACCTGATGAACTACTTCTCCGGGGAGCGCCCGGGGCCGATCACGGCCACGCCGGGGCGGGGCCTGCAGCCCGCGGTCTGGCTGCTGGGGTCCAGCGGATTCAGCGCGCAGCTCGCCGGGCTGCTGGGGCTGCCGTTCTCGTTCGCGCACCACTTCAGCGCGCAGCACACGCTGCCGGCGCTGGCGCTGTACCGGCAGCACTTCCGGCCGTCGCGGTTCCTGGAGAAGCCGTACGCGATGGTGGCGGTGAACGCGGTCTGCGCGGACACCGACGAGCGGGCGGAGTGGCTGGCGGGGCCGAGCGTGCTGTCGTTCCTGAGGCTGCGCTCGGGGCGGCCGGAGCCCCTCGCCACGCCGGACGAGGCGGCGGCGTACCCGTACACGGAGGCGGAGCGGGAGTTCGCGCTCGCCCGGCGGGAGGGGCAGGCGCTGGGGTCGCCGGAGACGGTACGCCGGCAGCTCACCGGCCTGCTGGAGCGCACCGGCGCGGACGAGCTGATGCTGACCACGCTGGTGTACGACGTGGCCGACCGGGTGCGCTCGTACGAGCTGATCGCGGACAAGGTGGCGGGTGGACTGCGCCGGGCCGGGTGAAGCTGCGGGAAACGCCCGAAACACGGTCTTCATAACGGCGTCACCCCCGCGTCGCGGACGGCGCGTAACTTTGGTTCCGGTGGTGGTACGGCACTCCCCGGTCGGGACGGGTCGGGGGTGCCGCGGTGTGGTGCACCGGGCCGGAGCTGTGCGGATTCCGCGGCTGCGGCCCGGTGCCTGCCACCCGCCCTGCCGGTGTCCCCGGCGGGCAGGACGTCCAGCGCTCAGCGCAGGTAGATGTTCGGCACGGGCGGGGTTCCCATGCCGTCCCCGATGAAGAAGCCCGGGTGCGGCGGCTGGTTGTAGGCCGTGTTCTGCCACGCGATCGCGGTCCGGTACTGCGGGTCGTGCATCAGCGTGTGAATCCGGGTGCCGGTCGGGGTCGGGGTGCTGTAGATGCGCAGCGCGGTGCTGTCGCTGGTGCGCCAGACGACCTCCTCCCGCCAGTCGCCGAGGATGTCGCCGGACAGCGCCGGGGTCGACTTGGTGCCGTTGTTGGAGCTGACGCCGCTGCCGGTGAGCAGTCGGGTCTCGCCTGCGGTGCCGTACTTGTCGACCTTCGTGCCGTCGAGGAGTTCACGCACCGGGTCGCCGTCCCACCAGGCGAGGAAGTTCGCCGAGGACGGCTTACGGCCGACGTTCTGGCCCCTGGTGTCGGCGAGGCCGCCGACGGCGGAGGACCAGGACTCGGCGCCGGGGCTGCCGGCCCAGATGTCGGCGCAGACGCCCCGGCCGTTGTCGCCGGAGGCAGGGGTGGACCAGATGATCTGCCCGGTGCGGGCGTCGGCGAACCAGGAGCTGGGCTTGCTGGCGTCCTCGTCGACCTTGAAGATCTCCAGGCCGGCGCGGCCGGGGTCGAGGTCGCCGACGTGCAGGGCGTCGCCGTGGCCGTTGCCGGTGGAGTAGAGCAGCCGGCCGTTGTCGTCGATGGTGGCCGCGCCGTAGACGATCTCCTGCCGGCCGTCGGCGTCGACGTCGGCGACGGAGAGCTGGTGGTTGCCCTGGCCGGCGGCGGCGGAGTTGCCGGAGGCGTTGGAGTCGAACGTCCACCGCCTGGTGAGGGTGCCGTCGCGGAAGTCCCAGGCGGCGATGACGGCGCGGGTGTAGTAGCCCCGGGCCATGATCAGTGAGGGGCGCTGGCCGTCGAGGTAGGCGGTGCCGGCGAGGAACCGGTCGACCCGGTTGCCGTAGCTGTCGCCCCAGGAGGAGACGGTGCCGCGCGGCGGGTCGTAGTTGACGGTGGACAGGATCGCGCCGGTCCGGCCGTCGAACATGGTCAGGTACTCGGGGCCGGACAGGACGTACCCGCTGGAGTTGCGGTGGTCCGCCGAGGATGAGCCGACGAGCTGACCGGTGCCGGAGCGGGTGCCGTCGGCGGTCTTCATGGCCACCTCGGCCCGGCCGTCGCCGTCGTAGTCGTACACCTGGAACTGGGTGTAGTGGGCGCCGGCCCGGATGTTGCGCCCGAGGTCGATGCGCCACAGCCGGGCGCCGGTCAGGGTGTACGCGTCGACGAAGACGTTGCCCGTGTAGCCGGACTGGGAGTTGTCCTTGGCGTTGGACGGGTCCCACTTGAGCACAATCTCGTAGCGGCCGTCGCCGTCGAGGTCGCCGACGCTGGCGTCGTTGGCGGCGTAGGTGTACGCCTCCCCGGTCGGGGTGGTGCCCCCGGCCGGCGGCTGGATCGGCACGTCGAGGTAGCCGCCCGCGAACTGGAGCGCCGGCCCCGACGCCGCCTGCTCAACGCCGTTCACCACGGCCCGCACCGTGTACGCCGACCCGGCGGCGGCCCCGCTGTCGAGGTGGTTGGTGGCACCGGCGATCGGGCTGCCGTTGACCCTGGTCGAGCCCCGGTAGAGGTTGAACGACACCCCGGAGGTCTCGGTGCCCAGCAGCCGCCAGGAGACGAGGTTCCCGCTGCCGGAACGGACGCTGATCAGGCCCCGGTCGAGGTCCTCGACCTGCTTCGCCCCGGCGGGCGGGGTGGTGGGGGGCGGCGTGGTGGGCGGCGGCGCGGTGGTGGGCGGGGTGGTGGTGGGCGGGGTGGTCGTCGGGGTGGTCGTCGGGGTGGTCGTCGGGGTGGTGGCGCCGGTGCAGGTCGTGCCGTTCAGCGCGAAGCTCGCCGGGACGGGGTTGCTTGCGTCGTTCCACGAGGCGTTGAAGCCGAAGTTCGCGGTGCCGCCGGTGCCGATGGCGGCGTTGTAGCCGGCGTCGCGGGCGGTGACCTGGGCACCGGACTGGGTGACGGTGGCGTTCCACGCCTGGGCGACCTGCTGACCGGCGGCGTAGGACCAGGTGAGGGTCCAGCCGTTGACCGGGTCGCCGAGGTTGGTGACGGTGACATCGGCGCCGAAGCCGCCGCCCCACTGGTTGATGATCTTGTAATCGACGCGGCAGCCGGCGGCGGCCGAGGCCGCCACGGCGCCGAGGGTGCCGGCGGTCAGGGTGGTGGCGGTGAGGGCGGTGGCCGTCGCCGCGGCGAGCAGGACGGCGCGGCGACGGGATCTGCTGGGGTGCACGGGCGTGCCTCCGGGGAGGTCGGGCGCGCGGCGACGCGATGCCCGTCGGCCTGCCCTGGGCCGGCGGTGGCGGTGCGCCGCGCTGGGGTGGTGGGCGGACGCATTGACGTCCGTAGTTCGACTCCGCGCTGCACGAATGCTAGGACAACGCTTTCCGGCAGGCAACAGCCGTGCCCTTCCCGCCTGCCGGAAGCGCCCCCGAGCGGGCCTTGCCCTCGGCGGCGGGATTTGATCAACTCGGCGGATGGCTGAGCACATGGACCCCGAGGAGTTCCGCCGGGCCGGGCACGCGGCGGTGGACTGGATCGCCGACTACTGGGCGACGCTCGGGCAGCGCCCGGTCACCTCGCACGCCCCGCCGGGGACGCTGGCAGCCGCGCTGCCGACCGGCCCGACCACGCACGGCGAGCCGGTCGAGGCCCTGCTCGCCGACCTGGACGACCTGGTCACCCCGCACCTGACCCACTGGCAGCACCCGGGCTTCTTCGGCTACTTCCCGGCGAACACCTCCGGCCCGAGCGTGCTGGGCGACCTGATCAGCTCCGGGCTCGGCGTGCAGGGCATGCTGTGGGCGACCAGCCCGGCCTGCACCGAGCTGGAGACGGTGGTGCTGGACTGGCTGGCCGGGCTGCTCGACCTGCCGCAGCGATTCCGCTCCACCGGCAGCGGCGGCGGCGTGATCCAGGACTCCGCCTCCTCGGCGACCCTGGTGGCCACCCTCGCCGCGCTGCACCGGGCCGGCGGAGGCCGATGGCGGGCCGCCGGGATCGACCGCCGCTACCGCGCCTACACCTCCAGCCAGGGCCACTCGTCCATCGAGAAGGCGGCCCGGATCGCCGGGCTGGGCCTCGACGGGGTACGGGTGATCGACGTCGACCCGGAGACCCTGGCCATGCGCCCGGACGCGCTGCGCGAGGCGATCCGGGCGGACCTGGCCGCCGGCGACGTGCCCGCGATCGTGGTGGCCACGATCGGCACGACCTCCACCACCGCCGTCGACCCGCTGCCGGAGATCGGCGCGATCTGCGCGGAGCTCGGTGTCTGGCTGCACGTCGACGCCGCGTACGCCGGGGCGGCGGCGGTCTGCCCGGAGCTGCGCTGGTCGCACGTCGGTCTGGAGTACGCCGACTCGTACTGCTTCGACCCGCACAAGTGGCTGCTCACCGGCTTCGACTGCGACGCGTTCTGGGTGGCCGACTCCGGTGAGCTGATCGAGGCGCTGACGGTGCTGCCGGAGTACCTGCACAACGCGGCGACCGAGACCGGCGCGGTGATCGACTACCGGGACTGGCAGGTGCCGCTGGGGCGTCGGTTCCGCGCCCTGAAGCTGTGGTTCGTGCTGCGCTGGTACGGGGTGGAGGGGCTGCGGGCGCACATCCGCTCCGGGGTGGCCCTCGCCGACAGGTTCGCCGCCCGCGTCCGCGCCGACGACCGGTTCACGCTCGCCGCGCCGCACCCGTTCTCGCTGGTCTGCTTCCGGCTCACCGCCGGCGACGAGGCCGGCGTCGAACTGCTGTCCCGGGTCAACGCCACGGGCCGGGTGTTGCTCACCCACACCCGGGTCGCCGGCCGGTACACCCTGCGCCTTGCGGTCGGCTCGCCACTGACCACACAGGCGCACGTGGACGAGGCATGGGAGCTGCTCTCCACCATCGCGGGGACGATGCTGGAGGAGCCCGGAGCCAGCCGCTGAAGATCCGCGACAGCCTGACGGCACGCCGGGGGTGATACGCCTTCCAGGCGCTATGGAGCTGCCCGCACCAACGGGGCATCTTCGCGTCACGGTGGGCAGCGTCGGCCGAGGACATGCGCTACCGGTAGCGCAGACGGGGCAGCTCCATAGGCAGCCCGACAGCCCATGCAGCTGCCCTCCCATGGTCCTGAGGCACAGGGCAACGTCGAGGAGCGCCGGGCGACGCTTCGGCTCCACAGCCCGGCGAGGCGTACCCCCAGCTCTGCCGGACCGCCTCAGCGACCAGCGACCAGCGACCCTGAGTCCAGGGCCCAGGGCCCTCCGACCGTCAGCCCTCGGCGGTGGCGGTCACCGGGACGGGCCGCGACGGGGCGTCGTCCGCCACCGGGGCAGCCGAAGCAGCGACGGCGGCCTCGACCGTGGCGCGGGCGTCGCGGACGCGGCGCAGCGCGCGGACGGCCAGGACGATCGCGACGAGCCAGCCGGCGGCGAGGAGCCCGTAGACCAGCCACTGGGCCCCGCCGGGGAGGCCGCCGACGCGGATCAGGGTGCGGGCGTTGGTCAGCACGATCACGCCGCCGATGGTGGCGCCGAGGAGCTGGGCGGGGACGATCCGGACCAGCCAGGCGGCGATCGGGGCGGCGATCAGGCCGCCGATCAGCAGGGCTGCGACGGTCGGCAGCAGGAAACCCTCGGTGCCGAGGCCGATCAGGAAGCCGACGCTGGCCGCGCCCGCCACCACGAACTCGGCGGTGTCGACCGAGCCGATGACCTTGCGGGGCTCCATCCGGCCGGAGACCAGCAACGCCGGGGTGGCGACCGGACCCCATCCTCCGCCGCCGGTCGCGTCGACGAAGCCGGCGACCAGGCCGAGCGGGCCGAGGAACCGGCCGCGCAGCCCACCGGCGGCGCGGTTGACGCGCAGCGGTCGGGAGAAGCGCACCAGCAGGTACGCGCCGAGGGTGAACAGGATCGCGGCCATCCACGGCGCGGCGGCCTCGGTGGAGATGGAGCTGAGGACGGTGGCACCGGCGAACGCGCCGAGCGCGCCGGGAACGGCGATGCGGGAGACCACCCGCCAGTCGACGTTGCCGAACCGCCAGTGGGCCACCCCGGCGGCGAGCGTGGTGCCGATCTCGGCCAGGTGCACCGAGGCCGACGCGGCGGCCGGGGCGACCCCCGCGACGAGCAGCAGGGTGGACGAGGTCAGCCCGTAGGCCATGCCGAGCGAACCGTCGATCAGTTGCGCGACGAGCCCGACCAGGGCAAGGACCAGCAGCTTGCGCACGAGCGCCCCCTGACTTTGCGGCATATCCTATCGACTTGGTCGACAATGCGGCACGCGTCGACCCGGGTCAAGTCCCCGATCGGCTGATGGGACGCGCCGGACGGCCGCCACCGGTGGCGCGACCGGCGATCCGTGGCGGTGGCGGGTGCGCGGGTGGCGCCGGTCAGCTCCAGGCGCGCGGGTCGGCGGCCAGCTCGTTGACCCGCGCGGGGAGCGTTCCGTTGGCCACGTCCGCGACGGTGACCAGTTCGAGGATCTCCCGCTCGCTGGCCCGCAGGGCGATCCACACGTCCTGCAACGCCCGGGCGGCGCCGAGGTAGCCGAGCTGCTCCGGGCGCTGCCCCCGGACGTGTGCCAGTGGCCCGTCGATCACCCGGATCACCTCCGCCAGGGAAATGTCGGCGGCCGGCCGGGCCAGCCAGTACCCGCCCTCGGGGCCGCGCTGGGCGTGCACGATCCCGCCGCGGCGAAGTTGCAGCAGGATGCTCTCCAGGAACTTCGGCGGGATCTCCTGCGTCTTGGCGATCTGCTCGGCCGTCACCGGGCGGGCCCGGCCGGCGCCGGCACCGTCGGCGACGGCCGCGAGTTCGGCGGCCGCGCGGAGGGCGTAGTCGACCCGAGCGGAGAGGCGCATGTCGGTCAGGTTAGTCGGCGAGCCGGCCGGCCAGGCTGCCGCCCCTCGGCCGAACGGCCGAACCACCGTCGTCCCACCGCCCGGCCGGGCGGCTCTCGTCGGTGGCGCGGTCGTGGCACCATACCGATGTCGTCGCGCGACGGGGACCCGACGGCGCACCAGCGCGCAGAGCGGAAGACAGCCAGGCCGATAGGGGCAGCGACAGCGATGCCGGACATGACACCGCTGGGTCCGCGGGATCCGGACCGGGCGGGCCCCTACGAACTGCTCGGCCGCCTCGGTGCGGGCGGCCAGGGCGTGGTCTACCTGGGCCGCGAACAGCAGGGCGGGTTCGTCGCCGTCAAGATGATCAACCTCGACCTGCACCACAACCCGCGCGCCAAGGCCCAGTTCGCCAAGGAGATCGCCGCCGCCCGGCGGGTGGCGCCGTTCTGCACCGCGCAGATCCTCTTCGCGGACGTGGACAACGACCCGCCGTACGTGGTGAGCGAGTACATCGAGGGCCCGACCCTGCAACGGCACGTCCGCGAGTACGGCCCGGTCACCGGCAACGCCCTGCACCGGCTGGCCGTGGGCACCGCCACCGCGCTCGCCGCGATCCACCAGTCCGACGTGGTGCACTGCGACCTCAAGCCGGACAACGTCGTCCTCGGCGCGGACGGCGCCCGGGTCATCGACTTCGGCATCGCCCGGGCCCTCGACGTCACCGAGACGATGACCAGCAGGATCATGGGCACCGCACCGTACATGGCGCCGGAGCGGTTCCGCGACGACGAGGTGGGCCCGGCCAGCGACGTGTTCGCCTGGGCGGCGACCATCGCGTTCGCCGCGGCGGGCCGACCGCCGTTCGGCACCGGGACGGTCGTTGCGGTGATGAACCGGGTGCTGCACGACCCGCCGGATCTGGCCGGCCTCTCCGGCCCGCTGGCCGAGCTGGTCGGGCAGTGCCTGGACAAGGACCACCGGGCCCGGCCGCCGGCCGAGCAGGTCCTGCTGCGCCTGCTGGGGCACACCCCGCACGCCGGGGCGCCGGTGCCGATCCAGACGGCGCTGCGGGCGGGCACCGACGCGGCGGCCACCCAGTTGGTTCCCCGCCAGCCGGCGACGCACGAGCCGACCGGGTACCCACCGACGACGTACGGGCCGGCGGCACCCCCGCCGACGACGTACGGGCCGACGGCACCCCCGCCGACGACGTACGGGCCGACGGCACCCCCACCGACGACCTACGGGCCGACGGCTCCCCCACCGACGACGTACGGGCCGACGGCGCGCGGGCCGGCGCGGGACACGTGGTCGCGGCGGGTGCGCCGGCAGTACGCCGATGCCTGGGGGATCTCGGCCGCCATCTTCCTGGGCGCGGCCGGCGGGGCCGCCGGGTACGTGGCGACCACCGCCGCGGGCACCGCCGCCGCCGTGGGGGCGGTGACCTTCGTCGTGGTCTACGGTGTCCGTCTGCTCGTCGCCACCGCGCTGCCAGGAGCCCCCGCACCGGACGCCGCCGCACCGGACGGCCCCGCACCGGACAGGTCCGGGGCGCCAACGTCCGACCGGGGCGGCCCCGCGGCCTACCCCGGTGCCTGAACCCGAACCCCTGGAGGATCCGATGGCCACCGGTCAGCCTTCCGCCCGGCCGTGGTTGCCGTTGACGGTGGCCGTCGTCGCCGGGCTCGCGGTCATCGCCGCGGCGTACGTGATCGTGCGGCCGGACTCCGGCGCGGACCGCTCCTCGTGCGTGGCGCTGGAGGTGAACTCGTCGACGGAGAAGGACCAGTTGCTCGGCCAGCTCGCCGCGAAGTACAACGACAGCGACCGGCGCTTCGGCGGGCGCTGCGCCCAGGTGACCGTGCACGGGCTCAACTCGGGCAAGGCGATGGAGGCGCTGGCGGGCGGCTGGGCCAGGCAGCAGCCGGCGGTCCCGGCGCCGCAGGTGTGGCTGCCGACGTCGTCGCTGTGGACCGGTCGGCTGCGGCTGCTCGACGAGAAGGCCGGCCGGCCGGTGCAGACCCCCGACCTGTACCCGTCGATCGCGAACAGCCCGCTGGTCATCGCCATGCCCAGGGAGAAGGGCGAGCTGGTGCAGCAGCGCGGCCCCCTCGGCTGGGCGGACGTCCTCGGGCTGTCCGGGGATCAGGGCTGGGCGGCCTTCGGCCGCCCCGAGTGGGGCCGGTTCACCTTCGGCAAGGACAACCCCAACCTGTCCACGTCGGGGCTGGCGGCCACCATCGCGACCTACTACGCGGCGGTGCAGCGCTCCAGTGACCTGACCGAGCCCGACCTGGCGCAGCCCGCGGTGACCCGGTTCGTCCGCGAGATCGAGGCGAACGTCTCGCACTACAGCGACGACTCGGTGGACCTGCTGCGTGACCTCGCCGAGGCGGACCTGGGCGCGGCCGGTGACGCGCGGACGCGGGACATGAGCGCGGTCGTGGTGCAGGAGGAGCTGGTCTACCAGTACAACCAGGGGCAGCTCAGCCCCACTCCGGGCCAGAAGCCCCGGGTTCCGCTGGTGGCGGTGCACCCGAAGGAGGGCACCTTCAACCTCGACCACCCGTACGTGGTGCTGCCCTCGGCCGACGAGACGCAGCGCGCGGCGGCGCAGGACTTCCTGCTCTTCCTCCAGGCCGACGCGCAGCAGCGCAGCTTCGCCGAGCTCGGCTTCCGCGACCACGAACGCCAGCCCTCGGACGAGCTGGTCGCCGCCGTGCGGGGCGGGCCCGCCGGGAATCTCAACTACTTCGCTCCGCCGGAGCCGGAGGTGGTGGACGCGATCCTGCGCGGGTGGAGCACGCTGCGCAAGAAGGCGAACATCCTGTTCGCCGTGGACGTCTCCGGCTCGATGACCAAGAAGGTCGCCGGCCGGTCCCGGCTCCAGGTCGCCACCGACGCCGCGGGCAAGGCGGTGCGCCTGCTCAACTCGGCCGACCAGGTCGCGCTCTGGTCGTTCTCCTCGGAGACGGAGCAACGGCCGAAGACGCCGTACAGCGAGGAGGTCCGGCTCGCGCCGTTCAACCAGGCCGGATTCACCCGCAAGCTCGCCGGCCTGCGGGCCGCCGGCAACACGGCGCTGTACGCGACGGTCCGCGCGGCGCACCGCCGGCTCCTCGCCAGTTACGACCCGGACCGGATCAACGCGGTGGTGGTCCTCACCGACGGCAAGAACGAGTACCCGAAGGACAGCGACCTCGCCCGGCTGCTGAAGGACATCGCGCTGGACCCGGAGCGGCCGGTGAAGGTCTTCTGCGTCGCCTTCGATCAGGAATCCGACTTCGCCACCCTCGACAGGATCGCCAAGGCCAGCGCCGGCAAGGCGTTCGACGCCAGAGACCCGGCGACGATCGACGAGGCGTTCGTGAAGCTGGTCAGCAGCTTCTGATCAGGTGCCGACCCGGCGCAGCAGGCCCTCCTGCACGGCGCTGGCGACGTGCCGGCCGTCGATGGTGAACATCCGGCCGGTGGCCAGCCCGCGCGCGCCGGAGGCGGACGGGCTGCCGCAGTCGTACAGGAACCACTCGTCGGCCCGGAACGGCCGGTGGAACCACAGGGCGTGGTCGAGGCTGGCCCCGACCACGCCGCCGGGCCCCCACACCTCGCCGTGCACCGACAGCACCGAGTCCAGCAGGGTCAGGTCGGAGGCGTACGTCACGGCGCAGGCGTGCAGCAGCGGGTCGTCGGGCAGCTTGCCGTCGAAGCGCATCCAGACCCGCTGGTGCGGGTCGGCGGGCCGGTCGCCGGGGCGGACCCAGCCGGGCTCGCCGACGTAGCGCACGTCGATCGGGCGCGGGATCTGCCCCCAGATGCCCAGCCGCTCCGGGTAGCGGGACAGCCGGTCGGTCATCGTGGGCACGTCGTCCGGCGCGGGCACGTCCGGCGGGGTGGGGGCCTGGTGGTCCAGGCCCTCCTCGGCCCGCTGGAACGACGCCGACATGAAGAAGATCGGCTGGTCGTGCTGGAGCGCCACCGAGCGGCGCACGGAGAACGACCGGCCGTCGCGGACGTTCTCCACCTGGTACTCGATGGGCTCGGACGGGTCGCCGGGCCGGACGAAGTAGCCGTGCAGCGAGTGCACGAACCGCTCCGGGTCGACGGTGCGGCCGGCGGCGACAAGGGCCTGGCCGGCGACCTGGCCGCCGTACACCCGCTGCGGACCGACCGGGGGGCTCACCCCCCGGAAGGTCATCCTGTCGGTCTGCTCCAGGTCGAGGACCTCGAGGAGCTGGTCGACGGCAGCCTGGCCGACGGCGACCGGGTCGGTCACTGCAACGCCCGCGCGGACGCCGCGTCGACCAGCGAGCCGAGCTGGTGCACCCGCAGGGTGTTGGTGGAGCCGGGGGTGCCGGGCGGGCTGCCGGCGACGATCACCACGTAGTCGCCGGGGTTGGCCCGGTCGAGCCCGAGCAGCGCCTGGTCGACCTGGCGGAACATCTCGTCGGTGTGCTCGACGAACGGCATCAGGAACGTCTCCACGCCCCAGCAGAGGGCGAGCTGACTGCGCACCTCGGGCACCGGGGTGAAGGCCAGCAGCGGCAGGTCGCAGTGCAGCCGGCTGAGCCGCTTGACGGTGTCGCCGGTCTGCGAGAAGGCCACCAGGGCCTTCGCGCCGATGGCCCGGGCGATCGAGGACGCGGCGACGGTGAGCGCCCCGCCGTGGGTGCGGGGGTCGTGCTGGAGCCGGGGCACCCCGATCGAGCCGGCCTCGGTGGTGGTGATGATCTTGGCCATGGTGCTGACCGTGAGCACCGGGTACTTGCCGACGCTGGTCTCGCCGGACAGCATCACCGCGTCGGCGCCGTCGAGGACCGCGTTGGCCACGTCGGAGGCCTCGGCGCGGGTCGGCCGCGAGCTCTCGATCATCGAGTCGAGCATCTGGGTGGCCACGATGACCGGCTTGGCGTTCTCCCGGCAGAGCTGCACGGCGCGCTTCTGCACCAGGGGGACCTGGTCCAGCGGCATCTCGACGCCGAGATCACCGCGGGCGACCATGACACCGTCGAAGGCCAGCACGATCGCCTCGAGGTGGTCGACCGCCTCGGGCTTCTCGACCTTGGCCAGCACCGGCCGGTACACGCCCTCCTCGGCCATGATGTTGTGCACGAGCTTGATGTCCTCCGCCGAGCGGACGAAGGAGAGCGCGATCATGTCGACGCCGAGGCCGAGGGCGAAGCGCAGGTCCTCGGCGTCCTTGTCCGACAGGGCCGGGACGCTGACGGCCACGTTGGGCAGCGAGACGCCCTTGTTGTTGGAGACCGGGCCGCCCTCGGTGACCAGGCAGCGGATGTCGTTGCCGACCACGTCGCTGACCTCGACGGCCACCCGGCCGTCGTCGATCAGCAGCCGGTCGCCGGCCTTCACCTCCTGCGGGAGCTTGCGGTAGGTGCAGGAGACCCGCTCCTTGGTGCCGAGGATCTCGTCCCCGGTGATCACCACGGAGTCGCCGGTGCGCCACTCGTGCGGGCCGTCGGCGAACCGGCCGAGCCGGATCTTCGGGCCTTGGAGGTCGGCGAGCAGGGCCACCGGGCGGCCGGCGGCGTCGGAGGCCTCGCGGACGAGTCGGTAGACCGCCTCGTGGTCCGCGTGGCTGCCGTGGCTGAAGTTGAGTCTCGCCACGTTCATGCCCGCCTCGACGAGCCCCCGGATCCGCTCCGGGGACGAGGTGGCGGGGCCAAGAGTGCAGACGATCTTCGCGCGGCGTGTCACGCCCATCAGGCTAGTCTCTCCTCCGGGTCGGTCTACGGGCCGACCCCTTTCGGATTGCGGAACAGTTCTGCGACGACGCGTCGCACCCGCGCACCCGGCGGGCGGACTCACATCCGGAACCATCGTCCGGAATCGTCGTGTCGGCGGGCATCGGCGACCGCGCGCCGGGAATCGTACCGCCCGGCGTCACCTCCCTCGGGCGCGCTCCCCGCCACCGGGCGACGGTATCAGCGCACGGGCCGCGACCGCCGTCACGATGCCGACACCCCGCCGGCCGCCGAGCGGTCAGCTCTCCGTCTTGGCCAGGGGAAACTCCACCGCGCCGGCCGGGCAGAGGAACGTCAGCACGTCCACCCGGTAGAGCCCGGCCTGCACCGCCGGGTCGGCCTCCATGACGCCGCGCACGTCGTCCACCGAGCCGGTGCGGGCCAGCCCGAAGCCGATCGGCGGGTCGGGCTCGCGGGCGGGGCCGTCGATCGAACCGGCGACCAGCACGATGCCCCGTCGTTGCAGCGCCCGCATGTGTTCGGTGTGCTCGGCCTGCAACCGCTGGACCGTCTCGTCGGGCAGGGCCCGCCCGGCGGGGCCCGGGTAGAGCACGATGCACTCGTAGGTGTCGAGCGCGAAGTCGACCTGCGGCATCCCCGTCATGGCGCTCCTCCCCCTGGCCAGCGTCGCACGGGCGGGCCGGCGGCGGGGCCACTCGGCCCGATCCGCCACGCGGGGTGACCTGCCGGACGCGCGGGGCGACCCCGGCCTTTCCCCTCAGTGATCGGGCAACTACCTTCTGAGTGGTTCTCGTATCCGTCGAAGCGGGAGGCCCCGTGCAGGAGTACGACTACGTCGTGGTGGGCGCGGGCGCCGCCGGGTGCGTGTTGGCCAACCGGCTGAGCGAGGATCCGGCGACCCGGGTGCTGCTGGTCGAGGCGGGCGGCTGGGACCGCAGCCCCTTCGTACGGCTGCCGAAGGGGTTCAGCCGGCTGATGGACGACCGGCGCACCGCGTGGCACTACCCCGCGGAGGCGGCGCCCGCGCGGCGCGAGGTGTGGCAGCGCGGCCGGCTGGTCGGCGGGTCCAGCTCGATCAACGGCATGGTGTACGGCCGGGGCGACCGGGTCGACTGGGACGGGCTGGAGCGGCTGGGCAACCCGGGCTGGGGCTGGGACACCCTGCTGCCGATCTTCAAGCGGCTGGAGGATCACCCGCTGGGAGCCTCCGAGATGCGCGGCGCGGGCGGGCCGCTGCGGCTGTCCTCGGCGACCGGCACCGACGAGCTGTGCGAGGCGACGATCGGCGCCGGGGAGGCGCTGGGCTGGCGTCGGGTGGACGACCTGAACGCCGAGGACGGAGAGCGGATCGGCTACCTCACCGCGACGATCCGTGACGGTCGCCGGGTCAGCGCCGCCGACGCGTTCCTGCACCCGGTCCGGGACCGACCCAACCTGACCGTGGCCGTCGAGACGGAGGTGCTGCGGATCCTCGTCCACGCCGGCCGGGTCATCGGGGTACGGACCCGCCGCGCGGGACGGACGGTCGACTACGCCGCCTCGGCCGAGGTGATCCTCGCCGCCGGGGCGATCGCCAGCCCGCAACTGTTGCAGGTCTCCGGGATCGGGCCGGCGGACACGCTGCACCGGGCCGGGGTGAGCGTGCTGCTGGACCGGTCCCGGGTGGGACGCGGGCTGCGCGAGCACCGGTCGACGCCGGTGCAGTTCCGGCTGGCCGGCAACGGCGGCTACAACCACATGCTGGGCAGCCTGGTCGGGCAGGGGCTGGCCGCACTGCGGTACGCGCTGACCCGGCGCGGGCCGCTGAGCCTGCCCGTGCAGGACATCGGGGCGCACTTCCGCTCCACCCCCGACGTCGATCATCCGGACGCACAGTTGCTGGTCGCGCCCTTCTCAGCGGCGCCACGCCGCCCGGGTCACGCGCTGGAGCTGGAGTCCGAGCCGGGGATGATGGGGCTGTGCACGGTCACCCGGCCGGACAGCGAGGGCAGCCTCGCCATCACCTCGGCCGACCCGTCGGCCCCGCCCCGGATCGTCGCCAACTACCTCGACACCGCGCACGACCGGCGGATCGCCGTGAACGCCTTCCGGCGGATGCGGGAGCTGTTCGCGACGGACCCGGTCGCCCGGCGCATCGCGGTGGAGACCGTGCCCGGCCCGGAGGTGCGCGACGACCGGGAGATCGTCGAGGCGACGCTGGCGCTGGGCTACTGCGGGTACCACGCGGTGGGCACCTGCGCGATGGGGCCGGGCGACGAGCACGTCGTCGACCCCGAGCTGCGGGTGCGCGGGGTCGACGGGCTGCGGGTGGTGGACGCCTCGGTGCTGCCGGTGCTGGTGTCGGGTTATCTGAACGCCCCGGTGATGGCGCTGGCCTGGCACGCGGCGGACCTGATCCTGGGCCAGGTGCCGCAGCCGACGGGGGTCGGACCGGCGGCATAGCTCCCTGGGCGTGGGAACCGTTCCGGCACGCCCACCCCGACCACGTGCCCGCTCCCCTGCACCTGCGGCCCTGACCCGGGGTCGCCGGGCACACCCCGCGATCGGCTTGCGGGCCGCGATCCGGGGAATGCCACCGCAGGACGTCGGGGTCCGCCGACGACGGCGCACAGGAATTGGGGTGCTCTCATGGGCAACGACGCTGGCAGGCAGCCCGCGAAGGCATCCGGCACGTACCGGATCGGCGGCGACCTCCAGGTCGACCGGCTCGGCTACGGGGCGATGCAGCTCACCGGGCCGGGCGTCTGGGGCGATCCGTTGGACCCGGCCGAGGCGGTGCGGGTGCTGCGCCGGGCGTACGAGCTGGGCGTCACCTTCATCGACACCGCGGACTCGTACGGCCCGTTCGTCTCGGAGATGCTGATCAGGGAGGCGCTGCACCCGTACGCCGACGACCTGGTCATCGCGACCAAGGCCGGGCTGACCCGCGCCGGCCCGGGCGACTGGCGGCCGGTGGGCCGGCCGGAGTACCTGCGCCAGCAGTGCGAGCTGAGCCTGCGCCACCTCGGCCTGGAGTCCATCGGGCTGTACCAGCTGCACCGGATCGACGCCCAGGTGCCGCTGGCCGACCAGCTCGGCGAGCTGGCGTTGCTCAGGCAGGAGGGCAAGATCCGGCACATCGGGCTCTCCGAGGTGACCGTGGATGAGATCGAGGCAGCCCGGGAGATCACCCCGATCGTGTCGGTGCAGAACCTCTACAACCTGGCCGACCGCAGCGCCGAGGGCGTCCTCGACTTCTGCGAACGCAACGACCTGGCGTTCATTCCGTGGTTCCCGATGGCCACCGGCAACCTGGCGAAGCCGGGCGGGCCGCTGGACGCGATCTCCACCGGGCACGGGGCGACGCCCGCGCAGCTCGCGCTCGCCTGGCTGCTGCGCCGCTCGCCGGTCCTGCTCCCCATCCCGGGCACGTCGTCGGTGGCGCATTTGGAGGAGAACGTGGCCGCCGCCGAGGTGCGGCTCACCGCCGACGAGTACGAGGCCCTGGCGAAGGCCACCTGAGCGCCGGGCGACCCCGCACCGGGCCCCACGGCCGGGCCGGCGGTCGTTACCCTCCGATGGGGACGCAGGGGGCGTACCGCGAGGGCGAGGAGGCGACGGCATGGCCGCACCGGAGCAGGGCGAGACGATCGAGGAGAGCCCGGTCGGCTGGGTGGCCAAGCACGTACGGCGGTACGTGGCGACCGACGGCGCCGAGGGGGCCAGGTACCAGGGCTACGACGCGCTGCTGGTCACCACCCGGGGCCGCAGGTCCGGCACCCTGCGGCGGACGGCGTTGTACTACGGCCGGGACGGCGGCGACCGGATCGTGCTGGTCGCCTCCAACGGGGGCGCGGCGGCGCACCCGAACTGGTACCTGAACCTCGCCGCCGACCCGGAGGTGGAGGTGCAGATCGGCCCCGAGCGCTTCCGGGGCCGGGCCCGGACGGTCTCCGGCGAGGAGCGGACCCGGCTGTTCGAGCTGATGACGAAGGTCTTCCCCCGGTACGCCGGTTACCAGCGCGACACCGACCGGGAGATCCCGGTCGTGGTGATCGAGCGGGCCTGACCGCCGGTCTCCCGGTCGTGCCACGCGGGCGGGGCCCCGTCCGGGCCGCCCGTGCGGGAGATGCGCGCCCCGCACGGGCGGGGCGGGGCCGTCGGAGCCCGCTCGGTTCGTCGGTCAGGCGGCCGGGCCGGCCCCCTCCGGGCCAGCCGGCGGGAGCGCCCGCCCGTCCTCGGGCGGCAGTGCCCGGTCATCTGCCGCCGGGAGCGCCCGGTCGACCTCGGAGCCGGCCTGGTCGGCCACTGCTCCCCCGGCCTGCCGCAGCGCCCGGGTCGCCTGGTCGATCAGCTTCGTGGCGTCCGTGCGGCCGTTGACCTGGATCTCCACTTCGGACTCCCCCACCTGCACCCGCACGGTGACCTCGGTGCGCTGCTGGTCGACCCAGCTCTGCAACAGGCCGAACAGCCCCGGCAGCAGCGCCTGGGCCACCACCGCGATGACCACCGCGTCGCTGAACCCGGGTCGCCCGCCTGTCCGCCCTCCGGAGTCCCGCACCCCGGCACGGAACTCGGGGCGCTGGTGCAGCCAGGTCAGCAGCGGCACCCGGGGTGGCCGGGCGGTGCGCGGCACGAGCACCAGCCGCACCGGCTGCCGGGCCCCGTTCGGGGTCTCGGTCACGTCGTCCCTCTCCTTCACTCGTCCACTCCCCCGGCCACCCGCGAGCGGGCGGTTCCCGTCATCGCCGGCCGGCCTCACTCGCCGGGCTGGAACGTCAGCCTGCCGTCCACCACCGACAGGACGCCGGTGACACCGAACGTGTCGTCCTCGGTGAACGGGCTGGTTCCGTAGAAGCCCTCGGTGGTGCCGGTTGCCCGGGCCGTTCCCTGCGCCTCGTACGGCGTCGAGACCTGCGCCGTGGTGGGGCCGGTCAGCGTCAGCTCCACCTTCGGGTACTCCGTGATCCTCCAGGCGATCTTCTTGACCGTCTCCCCGGGGTAGTAGCGGAACGGGCAGTTCTCCGGCGCGGCCACCTGCTTCGCGGCGCAGGCGTCCAGGTACTTCCGTACCTCCTGATCGGCCGTCGACCGGGCGGTCGGCGTCAGGGTCGGCTCCAGCCGCACGTCGCCGATCTGCTCCTGCCCGGGTACGGCCAGGACGACCTGCGGCGGGGTCTCGGCGAGCGGGTTGGACTGCCCGCCCACCGTGTAGCCGCCGGGCAGCAGCGAGATGCCC
Organism: Micromonospora sp. NPDC002296; assembly: GCF_040296145.1. NCBI lineage: Bacteria > Bacillati > Actinomycetota > Actinomycetes > Micromonosporales > Micromonosporaceae > Micromonospora > Micromonospora sp. NPDC002296. The sequence goes on along the minus strand of NZ_JBEOWQ010000013.1, from coordinate 93,188 downwards.
CTCCCCTGCGGTCCGGCCGGCACCGACACCCCGTTGATCGTCAGGCCCGCCTGCCCGGCCGGCAGGCCGAGCCACGGGGAACTCTCGCTGATCCCCCAGCCGTGGAAGACCCCCAGGGTGGCGGACTCCTCCCGCTCCAGGTGCAGCTTCGCGGTCGTCTTCCGGCCGGCGAGGGTGAAGTCGACCGTGGCGACCGCCTCGTCGCCGTCCCGCTCGATCGACGTCACGTCGACGTCCTCGGGCGGCTGGTAGTCCTTCGCCTCGACCAGCGCGGCGAGCAGCTCCAGGTCGCCGCCGGACGGTCGCACGCCGGGGGCCAGCGACTCCAGGGCCGCGCGGGCGTCGTGGTCGGCCAGCCCCGAGAAGTACCCGTCGACCACCGTCGCCGGCCGGAAGAACGCCCACTGCGCCGCCCCGAGCAGGGTTCCGCCGAGGCCGCAGGCCAGCGCCAGCACGCCGGCCACCAGCACCGCCCGCGGGGACGCGATCGCCCCCGGGCGCCCGAACAGGTCCTCGGCGGTGACCGGGGCGACGTCCCCGGCGGGCCGCTCGACACCGTCGACCGCGTCGGCCGCCGGGGCGAGCAGCTCCAGCCGGTCCAGCCGCAGTTCGGACGCGGGGTGGGTGGCGCAGACCGCCTCGTCCCAGCCGCTGCGCCCGCTCTCGAAGGACTTCCGCCGCTCCAGCATGTCCCGCATGCCCCGGGCGTGGCCGGCGAGCACGGCACCGGCATCGGCACGGTACTCGGCGGCCCGGACGTCCCGGGAGTGCGGCGGCAGCACCACGTACTTCATGGTGAGCAGCACGGGCCAGAAGAACACGAACACCACGAGGTTGGTGGCCGGGTGCGGGAAGGTCCGCATCAGCCACGCCGGCACCGCGTGCACCAGCACCAGCGGCAGCGCCACCCCCCGGACGAACGCGCCGGTCACCTCGTCGCCGGTGTGCCAGTGCACCAGCTCGTGGCTGAGCAGCGCGGCGATGTCCTCGTCGGACTCGTCGAGCAGACTGGTGGTGACCACCACGTGCCGGGCGTACGCGCGGGCGTTGGTGAGCACCGGGTCGTCCTCGATGAGCAGCCGGGGCACGTTGGGCAGGCCGAGGGCGCTCGCGCAGTCGTACAGGACGGGTCGGAGCCGTGCGGCCTCGCGGCGGCTGAGCTGACGCGCCCCCGAGACGGTCAGCAGCCAGGGTTCCCACAGCACCCGGTAGAGGGTGTACAGCACGCCGACCAGCGCGGCGGCCGCCACCATCCCGGCCAGGCCGGTGAACAGGTTCGCCGGCTCGTCGAACGCGTCGCGCCACGGCAGCACCAGCACCACGAGGAAGCCGGCCAGGAAGCCGATCGCGAAGCCGGCGAAGCCGCCGAGCACTCCGCCGGACCGGTTGAGGAAGGCGTCGAGCAGGGCACCCACCAGGGGCGCGTCGCGCAGCACCGACGGCACGGCGTCGGCGAACCCGCTGCCGCCGGCGACCAGGCCGTAGGCGGCGAGGCCGACTCCGCCCCAGACCGCGAGGAGCAGGGCCACGGGTACGTAGAACCAGGTGGCCAGGAACGCGCCCAGCACGCCGCGCCAGTCGCGCAGGATGCCGGCGCGCAGCCAGACCAGGGCGTTGGGGTAGCCGAGGGGACGGTTGGCGAAGCTCCTGCCGAGCCGGGAGCCGTCGGCCGGCTCGGTGGCAGGCTCGGGGTCGGTGGGTGTCTCCACGGCGGCGGGCCTGACCTGCCGATCAGTTTCCGGGTCGCGCACGGCGGCTCCTCGACTCGGCCGCCACCGGGGCGGGTGGCGAGCGGGGACGGTTCACGGGCACGGCGTATCGGACGGGCGGCTCGGCCGACCGTCGGAGGAATTGCGCAGGTACGGAGAATGGCGTCGTCCCGCTGACAGGAATCGACGTCGGCACATTACCTGTCCCGAATGGATCTCGCTACCGGTATTCCAACAGCGCCTCGCGACAGACGTAAGGTTGACAAAGCGCGACCGTGGCAGTTCCACGAAGGTGAGACTGCCTCGCCATTCCCCAAGGCGAACACCGATGCCGCTCGAAGTACCGCCAGCCGCGCCCGACCGAGGACGACACGCCGGGCTGACCGGGCACCGCCGCACCGCTGGCAGATCGGGCTCAGATCATCCCGCAGGGGACAGCTTCCCGCTCTCGCCGAGCATCTCCTGCGCTACTCGGCGGGACCGCTCACGCAAGGGAAGCCCGACGGCCCGGAGTCCACCTCTGCTCCACCCGGGCGTGCGGCGCCTTGGCACGAGCACACCCTCGACGGCGAGGGTCATGCCACGCCAGGAGAGTCCGGCAGCGATACGCCAACCGCCGCCCCACGACCTCATCACCGCCGTGACCAGTAGTTACCCGACTACGCAATGGCCCTGCCTCACCGCCACCCAACGCACATCATGCTTGCCGACGTCCACTCAATCCCGATGATCAAATCGTCCGGCAGGCGACAGTTCAGCGACATCCGGATGCCCTAATCTTCGATCATCATTTCTCGCATTCGGAGGTAGCATGCTGCGAAATCTGCGCCGCAGTCTCATCGTGATCACAACGTTCACGGTGGCCGTGGCCTCGGCAGCGGGGCCGGCCAACGCGGTCGGCTCCTCGTCGTCGCAGCTAAGGCAGGCGGCCGGGACCTCGGCCCAGCTCAGCCCAGATGTGGCCCGGAAGGTTAAAGGCACCGGCCCCGCCGCCCGTAACCGGGCTCTAGCCGAGTACTGGACTCCGGAACGGATGCGCAACGCCCGCCCGGTGGAGACGGTGCTGCGTAAGACCATGGAGCCTGGCACCACCCTCCCGGCCGGGGTCGGGATCGATCGCGCCCAGGATCCTGTCATCGTTCCACCGGCCGCCCCGACGGTCGCACCCCCGGCGGAGGTCGCCACGACCAACGGGAACGCCGGCGTGACCCCCAACGCCATCCCGCCCAACGAGCCCCCTCCGGTCACCAGCCCCAACACCTACCTGCCCGACTACCCGACGGGTCACCAGGTGGCCCGGACCATGGGCAAGGTCTTCTTCACCATGGGAGGACAGGAAATGGTCTGCTCGGCCGGGGTGGTGACCAGCCCGGGCAAGGCGCTGGTGTGGACCGCCGGCCACTGCGTGCACGGGGGTGGCAGTAGTGGCACCTGGGCTCGCAACTGGATCTTCGTGCCGAACTACACCCTGAACTCTTCCGGAAATCCTGTCGCCCCCTACGGCATCTGGTATGCCGCTGCCTTGTTCGCCGCTCGTGACTGGATCGACTACAAGAGGCAGTACAGTGACCTCGGTGCAGTGATCATGCAGTTCCGCGGTGACAAGCTGCTCCAAAATGTGGTGGGCTCGCAGGGCATCGTCTTCAGCCTGCCCTACTACCCGTCTATCGCCGCTTTCGGATACCCGGCCGAAGCGCCGTTCAACGGGGAGCTTCTGTGGCGAGCAAATAGTCCGTCAGGCGACGCCGGAGCCAGCGTCAGCTACATGCTGAGCGGGATGAACGGTGGAAGCTCAGGCGGCTACTGGCTGGCTGACTTCAACGGCGTAACCGGCCTGGTGAACGGGCACAACGCCTTCACGGTGGACGGTGTTCGGGGACACATGTTTTCGCCCTACTACGGGATGAGCACGCGCGAATTCTACGACGAGGTCAAGAACTACACTCCGTCCTGATGATCTGATCGGAGCACCGCCACCGAGTTGGCGCGCAGTTCGGAAGAGTGCTGCCCGGTCGGACCGATTGGCCGGGCAGCCCGCCGTCTCACTCCGCCCTCAAGGGACGGCGATCAGTCCGTGTCGACTCGCGAGCCCGACGCGGCCCGGAACCTCTCGGTCTCCACCCGCTCCGACCGGTCCCTGCCCGGCAGCTGCTTGAGCAGCCGGCGGCGGATGGCCTCCCCCGCGCCGCCCTCGAAGAGCACGTTGTCCGGCAGGACGACCGCCGCCAGCCCGTCGACCTCCAGCAGCGCGGCGATGTGCTCCACCGCCGAGGGCGGGAAGGACGCGCTGGTTCCCACGCTGACCGCTCCGGAGAGCCCGGGCGACATCGGGAGATGCTGATGGGCTTCGAGGCGTTCCTGCTCGCCACCCCCGGCACCGGCGAGCGCTGATCCGCCGCCGGTGCCCATGCGCGGGCAGGGGTCAGGCTGAGCGGTGAACCTGCGTGAGCACGGCCCGCAGCTCCGCCTCCGGCACCCGCTCCGGGTCGGCCAGCACGTCGACCGCCACGCCCGGCTCGACCAGCCGGAACGCCTCACCGTCGCCGATCAGGCCGGTGACGTCGCCGTCGACGAACTCGGTGGGCCGCCACCGCGCCGCGTCCCGCTCGTGGTAGCCGGCGAGGAAGTCGCGCAGTTCGTCGAGGGTGCTTAGCCCGCCGCCGCGCAGGACGTGCACCCGCAGGTCGACCCGGTAGCCCTCCTCGACCTGCCGCTCCCACACCCGGGTGCGGAAGCGCACGTCCTCCCACTCGCTGGCGAAGTCGGACACCTCCGCGCCGATTCCCGCCGGCACGTACCCGATGACGAACCCGTCCAACTCGCCGCTCACCGGCACCTCCCCGTCGCTTGTTCCGGCCCGCCGCCGGACCTTGGACACCTATCGTCCACAGCAGACGCCAACTGTCCAAGGTCCGCGAATGCCGAGAGCGAATGCGGTATGTCGTGGCCGGGGCGGTCAGGCGTCGTCGAGGAGGGCGAGGAGGTGGTGGACGGCCGGGTTCGTGGTGTCCCGGGGCCAGGCCAGGCGTACGTCCACCGTCGGGGTCGGTGCGGTGAACCGGCGCAGCCGTACCCCCGGGACCTTCACCGCGCGGGCACGCCCGGCCGGCACCGCCGCGACCACGTCTCCCCCGGCGACCGCCCGGAGCAGTTGCTCGTCGTCCGGCTCCTGCCGGACGAGGCGGAAGCCGCCCTGCGGCCAGACCTGGGCGATGGTCCGGTCGAACATGCCGGGGCCGTTCTCGCGCGGCCACATCACCGCGGGCAGGTCGACCACCTCGGCCCGGCTGATCCGGCGGCGGCCGGCGGCCAGCGGATGCCCGGCCGGCAGGGCGAGCAGCAGTTCCTCGGTGTCGACGAGCCGGCACCTCAGGCCCGGCTCCTCGACCGGCGTGCGGACGAACGCCGCGTCGAGCCGGCCGGCGAGCAGGCCGGCGACGTTCGGGGCGGTCCAGGCGGTCTCGGCGACCACCTCCACGTCGGGGTGGGCGGCCCGGAACCTGGTCACCAGGGCGTCCACCCGGCCGCCCCGGGCCGAGCGGGTGTACGCCAGCCGGAGCCGGCCCTCCCGGCCCCGCACCAGGTCTCGGATGCGGTCGGTGCCGGCGTCGACCTCGGCGAGCAGCCGGCCGGCCTCGGCGGCGACCTGTTGCCCCACCTCGGTCAGGACACAGCCCCGGCTGGTGCGGTGCACGAGGGGGACGCCGAGCTGGCGTTCCAGGGCGCGGATCTGCTGGCTGAGCGCCGGCTGGGCGATGTGCAGGCGGGCGGCGGCCCGGGTGAAGTGCAGCTCCTCGGCGAGCACCGCGAAGTATCGCAGCCGGCGCAGGTCCCACCAGGGGTCCCGGGTCGAGGAGTCGGGCATGCTGCCATCATAAGCGCCGCTTATCGCCAGCTCCAGTTTCCGTCTTGGACGGCGCACCGCCCGCCCGGGCACGATCCGAAGTCACGGCATGACAGAGCGCGACGCTACGGCCGTGGACGACAGGTAGCGAACGACAGCCACGGCGTCGACGGCCGTGGACGACCGGAGGGAACGGGCGATGACGGAGAAGACGACGGACGTGGTGGTGGTCGGCGGCGGGGTGATCGGGCTGACTGCCGCCGTGGCGCTTCAGGAGCGGGGCGCGCGGGTGACGGTGTGGGCCGCGGACGATCCGGCCGACATCGTGTCGACGGTGGCCGCCGCGGTCTGGTACCCGAGCCACACCGACGAGGACCCCCGGGTGCTGCGCTGGGCCCGGGAGACCCACGCGGAACTGAGCCGCCAGGCGGCCGACGGGGTGCCGGGGGTGGTGGCCCGGGCGACCCGGATGCTGCTGCGCCACCCCGACGCGGGCACGCCGTGGTGGGCGGATGCGACCGGGGACCTGACGGTCGAGCCGGCCGCCGCGCCGTACACGACGCTGCTGCGGTTCACCGCGCCCACGGTGGAGATGACGCCGTACCTGGCGTGGCTGACCGAGCGGGTCGAGGCGGGCGGGGGGCGGCTGCTGCGCCGCCGGGTGCAGCGGCTGGACGAGGCCTTCGAGGCGGCCCCCACCGTGGTGAACGCGACCGGGCTGGCGGCCGGCCGGCTCGCCGCCGACCCTGCGGTGCATCCGGTGCGCGGGCACGTGGTGCTGGTCGCGAACCCGGGCCTGACCACCTCGTTCCGCGACGAGGACGACCCGGCCGGGATCACCTACGTGCACCCGCGCCGGCACGACGTGGTGCTCGGCGGCACGTTCCAGCCGGGGGTGGGGGACACCGGGCCGGACCCGGAGACGGCGGCGGCGATCCGGCGCCGCTGCGTGGCGCTGGTGCCGGAGCTGGCCGAGGCGCCGGTGCTCGGCGAGCGGGTCGGGCTCCGCCCGGCCCGGCACGGCGGCCCCCGGGTGGAGGTGCAGCCGGCCGGACCGGGCGGCGGCCGGCTCGTGCACGCGTACGGGCACGGCGGCGCGGGGGTCACCCTCTCCTGGGGCTGCGCCGCCGAGGTCGCTCGCCTCGCCCTGGACGGCTGACCCCGCCCGGTGGCCGGCGGTCAGCGCACGAGGCGGAACAGCAACAGGTAGCCGCAGTAGGCGAGGGGCACGAGCAGCACACAGGTGACGAAGCCGAGCGGGACGAACCGGGGCGGCTGTTCCGAACCCAGCGCCGGCCGCCCCCACCGGCCCAGCACCAGGTACCCGGCGACGAAGGAGAGCACCGGCAGCCCGGCGCAGGTGGCGGCGTAGAGGGCACCGAGGCCCACCATCGCCAGGTCGGCGGCCACCACCATGATCAGCATCAGCACCACCCCGGCCGCCGCGCAGCCGGCGTACACGGCCAGGGCCCGGGCCAGCGGCGACCAGGTCGGCAGCAGCGGCGGTTGCCGGGCGACGGCCTCGCTGACCTGGACCAGCCGGTCGGTCTCGTCGGCGAGCCGCCGGGCCTCGGCCAGCTCGGCGGCCGGGTCGGCAACCCCGGCGCGGGGCGCGGGCACCCCGGCCGCCGTCGGCAGCGCCACCACCGCCCCGCCCGGGGCACCCGGTGGGTACGCCCCGACGCCCGGCCGCCCCGGCGCGGCGGCTGCGCCGCCGTCGGGCACCGCCCCCGCCCCGGGGGTCCCGCCGGACGACGTCGCCGCGGCGACGGTCGCCCCGGGGGCGCTGCTTCCGGGGGCGGTCGGCCCGGAGCGGTCTCCCCCGGCGGCGGGTGGCGGGTCGGCGGGCAGGCCGATGGCGTGGCCGAGCTGGCCGAGGCGGTGGGACTGGGCGGCGAGGCGCCGGGTGAGCTGGTCGAGCGTGGTGTGCAGGGCGCGGCGGCGGCCGGCCTCGGCGGCGGCGTCCTGGTCGGTCTCGCGGCGCTGGTCGGCGAGCTGCCGGGCCAGGGCGGCGTACTCGGAGAAGGTGGACACCGTCAGCTCTCCTCGTCCCGCTCGTGCCCGGCCCACGCGAACGGCACGATCAGTCGGGTGCGCTGGTCGTGCCGGTCCACCAGCAGCGCCCGGTCGGCGCGCGGGGTGTGGGCGAGGTCGTGCTCGCCCAGGTGCAGCCCCAGCTCCGCACCCGGGACGTTCAGCGCGACGAGGCAGGCGGCGTCGTCACGGTGGTGCGATCCGCCGAGGTCGTCGGCGAGCCGGCGCAGCCCTCGCCACCAGCCGAGCAGGTGCACCCCGCGGGCCGGGCCCTCGCGCAGCAGGGCGCGCAGGTCGTCGTGGCCGGAGCGGAAGGTGACCGGGTCGGTGCCGGCGAGGGTGGCCGACGCCGCGTCCGCACCGAACAGCACCAGGTAGGTCCGGCCGACGGCCGACCCGACAGCAGGCGCGGCAGTGGCGGGCGCGGCGGGTGGGATGGCGGCCAGGGCTGCGAGCCGGTCCCGCAGGGCGGCCTGGTCGAGGCGCTCGACCGGGTGGCCGGCGGCGGCGAGCGCGGCGGCGGTGTCGTCGGCCGCCGGGCCCGCGGCGGCGACCAGCGGGGCGAGCAGGAACCGGGCCCCGCCGGGCGCGTGCTGCCGGGCGAGGCTGAGGGCGGCGGCCCGCAGCACGTCCGCGCCGGCGGTCCAGGTGCCGACCACGGCCAGGTGCCGGCCCGGGGTGGCGTCCAGGGTGAACGACGCGGTACTGCCGGCCACGTCGACCGTGCGGCCGACCAGGGCCACCGGGGGCCCGACACCGGGGCGCAGCCCGGCGAAGGTGGGATCGTCCTCCAGCCGCGCGGGCTCGTACCCCCGGAAGACGGCCGGGGGGCCGTCGCCGGCCGGCCGGTCCCGCCACAGCTCGTGGCGCAGCCGGGCCAGGTCGGCGCGGGCGGCGTACGCGTCGGGGAAGCGGACCACGGTGTCGGCGCCGGCCGCCCCGGCGGCGGTGTTCAACACGGCCGCGCCGATCGGCAGCGCGTTGGCGGCGCCGTTGAGCGGGTCGAGCGCCCCCGCGCCGCCAGGCAGCGCCACCCGCAGCGGGAACTGCCCGAAGATCGCCTCGGCGCGTCCGTACAGCGACTCGATGCCGGTGGTGGCCTGGCTGGCCAGCACCAGGTGCACCCCGTACGAGCGGCCCTTGCGGGCCAACTCCTCCAGCAGGTCGACGGCCTCCCGCGCCACGGCGTCGGTGCCGGCGACCAGCACCTGGAACTCGTCGACGACCGCCACGATCCGGGGCACCGCCGCGCCGCCGGGCAGGTCGGCGAGCTTGGTGACGCCGTGCCGCTTCAGCACGCCCGCCCGCCGGTTCAGTTCTCGGCGCAGCTCGCGCAGCACGGCGAGGCCGTACTCCCGATCGGATTCGATGCCGACGGCGCGGGCGTGCGGCAGCCAGGACGGATCCCGCTCGGTGGGGACGAACTCGGTGAAGCTGACGCCCTCCTTGAAGTCGAGCAGCCAGAGCTGGAGCTGTGCCGGGGAGTAGCGGGCGGCCAGCCCGTAGAGGACGTCGAGCAGGAAGACGGTCTTGCCGGCGCCGGTGCGCCCGGCGACCAGCCAGTGCGGGGTGGCGTCGTCGAAGGCGACGGTGACCGGCTGCCGCCCGGCCCGGCCGACCACGGTGGACAGCCCGTCGGCGCTCGACCCGGCCCAACGTCGGGCGGGCAGCAGGTCGGCGAAGGTGGGCGGGGCGTCGCGGCGCACGGCCGGGCCGAGATGCCCGGCGAGGGCGGCCACGGTGGCCGGCGGCAGGTCTCCGTCGAGCACGACGGGGGCGGCCAGCCCGGAGCCGTCGCCGCTGAACGGATGCCCGGGCGGGTCGCCGACATGGGCGTACCGCTGCATGAGCCGCAGCGCGGTGGTCGCGCCCAGCGGCGGCGGGTCGGCCGCGCCGGCCTGCGGGTGACCCGCGAGCAGTACGCAGACCGCGGCGGACGGGCCGGCGTGGGTGAGCGCGGCGAGCCTGGCCAGCTCCGGGGGCGGGGGCGCGGCGGCGGCGACCAGCACCAGCAGCTCCCGGGCGGCCGGGGCGGCGTGCTGCGCCGCCCGGGCGTGCCGCTCGGCCTCGTCGAGCAGCGTGGCGACCTCGGCGGCGGTGGTGGCGGGCGGGGCGAGCACCCCGGCGTCGAGCAGCGGGCGCAGCGGCAGGAAGGTGGCCCCGAAGGCCACCGTGTCGATCCCGGCGACCCGGACCGTGCCGGCCGGGGCGGTGGCGAGCAGCCGCAGCACCAGCGCGCGCAGCAACTCACCGACGCGGGGATCGCGGGCGTCGACGTCGACGGTGAGGTGGCAGCCGCCGCCGAGCGGGACGAGCACCGGGAAGCCACCGTCCAGGGTGGCCGCCTCGCCGACCCGGACTCCGGCGGGCACCTCGGCCAGCGGGGTCGCGCCGGGGGTGGGCGCGGCGAGCCGCCCGCCGAGGCGGGCCAGCCGGGCGACGACCTCGGCGGCGCCGGTCACGGCCGCCGGTGGTGCGCCGAGGGCCAGCCGGGCCCGTTCCAACCGGTCCCGGGCCTGCCGATGGGCGGTGACCGCCTGGCCGTACGCCGCCGCGAGCCTGCCCACCCTTGTGCCCCCCACGCGATGGCCGTCCGGTCCAGCGAACCCTAACGGACGCGTGGCGGCGACGGACAGCCCCGCAGCCAGGACGGCGGCGGGGCTGGCCCGGGTCAGCCGGTGACGGCGGTCAACGCCGGCAGGTAGCCGTGGCGGTAGCCGTCAGCGTTCGGGTGGTACGCCTCGATGACGCCGCTGACGTCGCGGATCCACGGCGCGGCGGCGCAGACCCCGTGCCCGGCGAAGTACGGGCGGGTGTCGGCGAAGGTGGCCCTGGCCGCGGCGGCCCGGCCGGCGGTGACCGAGGCGAGCAGGTCGGCGGCCTCGTTGAGGATGGTGCGCTTGTAGGTGCTCATCGCGAGCAGCCCGCACGAGCCCGTCTCGAACAGTCGCGGGTAGCCGAGCACGATCAGCCGGGCGTTCGGGGCCCGGTCGCGGATCGCGGCGTAGGTGCGGTCGAGCCGACCGGGCAGCTCACCGGTGGCGAAGGCCTTCGCCTCGTTCACCGCGTCCGTGCAGCTGCTGGTGCTGCCGAACCGGCAGCTGGTGATGACGTCGGCGAAGCCGGCGTCGTTGCCGCCGATGGTGATGGTGACCAGGGTGGTGCCGGTGCTCAGCGCGCTCACCTGGCTGTCGATGACGTCGGCGGTGACCGCGCCGCCGCAGGCCGGGAACTTGAAGCTGGTCACCTGGTGGGCGGCGGCCCAGAGCGGGGCGTACGACTTCTCGCTGCGCAGACAGGTCGACAGGTCGTACGGGCCGGCGCCGACGCCGGAGGAGTACGAGTCGCCGAGGGCCACGTAGTTGACGGCTGCGGCGGCCTGGGCGGCACCCGGGACGGCCACCGCCCCGACGGCGGCGGTGAGGACGGCGACCAGCGCGGTCAGGGCGCTGGCCAGCGGGCGTTGGGGCATGGAGAACCTCCACGGGACAGGGGTGGTGGATCCTCGGGACCGCGCGCGTGGCCAAGGCTCATGGTTATTACTGGACGGTAATGCTATCGAAACATCTAGATGGAAGGAATAGATCGGGGAACTCGCCTGCGAGGACACACATGTTCACAACCGTCGATTAGCTTGAGTGTGCGTACATCCCGACGGAGGGAGTCCACCTCGTGCGACGCGTTCTCGCGGCGGCCATCGCCGCACTGACCGTCACCACCGCCGGCACGGCCGTGACCGGCGCCCCCGGCCAGGCCGCCGCCCGATCGGGCTGGGGCCGGCCGGTCCTCGCCCCCGCCGCGCCGACCCCCGGCAGCCCCGGCCTGGGCGACAGCTATTTCCCCGACTACGGCAACGGTGGCTACGACGTAGACCACTACGACATCCGGCTGCGTTACGAGCCGGCCACCGACCAACTCAGCGGCACCACCACGATCCTGGCCCGGGCCACCCAGGACCTGTCCCGGTTCAACCTGGACTTTGTGCTCGGCGTCGAGTCGGTGCGGGTCAACGGCTGGTCGGCCACCTTCGCCCGGGAGGGCGTCCACGAGTTGGCGATCACCGCGCCCCGGCCGATCGTCAAGGGCCAGTCCCTGACCATCGTGGTGAAGTACGCCGGCGTGCCGTCGACGACCCGGGTCAACGGCTACAGCGGCTGGACCCGCACGTCCGACGGTGGGCTCGCCGTGAACGAGCCCGAGTCTGCCTGGTGGTGGTACCCGAGCAACGACCACCCCCTCGACAAGGCGAACTGGGACGTGTCGGTGTCGGTGCCGGCCGGCGTCGAGGTCGTCAGCAACGGCGTGCAGCCGCGCCCGCCGCTGGCCGAGGCGGGCAACCGGCTGCGGTGGAGCTGGCGCAGCACCAGCCCCGGTGCGACGTACGAGTCGTTCCTGGCCGTCGGGCAGTACGACATCGTCACCGACACCGCCCCCAACGGGCAGCCGGTGGTCAACGCGTACAGCACCACGCTGGGCCCACTCGCACCCGCGGCGCGGGCCAGCATCGAGCGGACCGCCGAGATCGTCGACTGGGGCAGCACGATCTTCGGGCCGTACCCGTTCGAGGCGCAGGGCGGCGTGGCCGGGCCGGTCGACGGAATCGGCTTCGCCCTGGAGACGCAGACCCGCCCGGTGTACGGGCCGGGCTTCTGGCGGCGCGGGTCGAACACCTACGTGATCGTCCACGAGAACGCCCATCAGTGGTTCGGGGCCTCGGTCTCGGTGGCGGACTGGCGGCACATCTGGCTCAACGAGGGCTTCGCCTCGTACGCCGAGTGGCTGTGGTCGGAGGAGCAGGGCGAGGGCACGGCGCAGGAGTTGTTCGACTTCACCTACGCCACCTACCCGGCCGACGACGACTTCTGGCAGGTCCCGCCGGGTGACCCGGGCGCGAACGACGTCTTCGACGGCGCGGTCTACGACCGGGGCGCGATGGCCCTGCACCAGATCCGGCTGGCCGTCGGCGACGACGCCTTCTTCCGGATCCTGCCGCAGTGGACCGCCGCCCACCGGCACGGCAACGGCACGGTCGAGCAGTTCCAGGCCCTCGCCGAGCAGGTCTCCGGCCAGGACCTGGACGCGGTGTTCACCACCTGGCTGTTCACCAGGGGCCGCCCGGAGCTGTCCGGGGCCACGGCGCCGGCCGCCGCGCCCGCCGAACCGAAGTCGTGGGCCAAGATCCGCGAGTCCCACCACGCCCGCTGACCCACCCCGATCGGGCGCCACGGCGGCGCCATGGCGGCTTCGCACCACCTCGGATGCCGCCATGGCGCCGCCGTCGCGTACGGCCCAGACGGTTTATGCGCTTGTCGCCACGCGGGGGCAGGCCCATGATTGCGGCCATGGCCGCGACAGGACGAGCCGACCACGGGTCACCGGCGCCGGCGGCCCGGCGGCCCCGCCCGGTGCCCACGCCAGCCGACGACCGGGGCACCCCCATGGATGAGGCCAGCCGCCGTGAGCTGGCCCGCAGGGCGCTCGACGGTTACCTCAGTGGCCCGGGCGCCCCGGCCGTGGCCACCGCCCACGCCCTGGCGAAGGTCCACGATGCCACGGCCGTGGTGCTGGTCGAGGGCATCAGCGACCAGATCGCCGTGGAGACCGCCGCCGCCGGGCGCGGCCGGGATCTCGGGGCGGAGCGGGTGGTGGTCGTGCCGATCGGCGGGGCGCACGCGACCGGCCGCGTCCTGGCGGGGTTGGGCCCCCTGGGCGCCGGGGTAAGCCTCGCCGGCCTCTACGACCGGCGCGAGGAGGAGATAGTCCGGCGCGGGCTGGTCTCGGCCGGGGCCGGCTCGCCCCGCACCCGCGCCGACCTGGAGCGCCTCGGGTTCCACGTCTGCGTCGACGACCTGGAGGACGAGCTGATCCGCGCCGTGGGGGTCGCGGAGGTCGAGGCGCTCCTCGACGCGCAGGGCGACCTCAGCTCGCTCCGCTCGTTGCAGGGCCAGCCCGCCTGGCGTGGCCGGGAACCCGAGGCGCAGCTGCGGCGGTTCCTGGGCAGCGGCTCGCGCCGCAAACTGCGCTACGCGCGGCTGCTCGTCGAGGCGGCGGTCGGCCGGGACACGCTGCCCCGACCGCTCGACGCGCTGCTCGCCACCGTCTGACCCGCCCCGCCCGGCCCCCACACCCCGCCCCGCGCGCCGCCGCCGGGCCCGCCTAGGCCCCGCCGTCCGGCCCCCGGACCGTGGACGGTTCGCGTCAGCCCGCGACGCGAAGTGTCCACGGTCTACGCGCGCGGGGCCGGCGGGCCGGGACGCGGGTCCCGGCCCGACAAGCGAGCTCCGTCAGCGGGCGGCCAGGGGCTGCCGCGCGGGGTCGACCGGGGCGGGCAGCTCGCCCACCCCGCCGAGGTACGCGTGGATCGCGGCGGCCGCCGCACGCCCCTCGGCGATCGCCCAGACGATCAGCGAGGCGCCCCGGTGCATGTCGCCGGCGACGAAGACGCCGTCGGCGTCGGTCTGCCAGTCCGGCCGGGCGTCGATCGCGCCCCGACCGTTGCGGGCCACCCCGAACTGCTCCAGCAGCGGCTGTCGCTCGGTGCCCTCGAAGCCGATCGCCAGCAGCACCAGATCCGCCGGGAGTTCCCGCTCCGAGCCGGGCAGCGGGGTGACGATCCGTCGGCCGTCGCGTTTCTCGACGGTCACCTCGGCGATCCGCACCGCCCGTACCTGGCCGGTGCCGTCGTCGACGAACTCCTGCACGGCGGCGGCGAACACCCGGTCGCCGCCCTCCTCGTGGGCGGGGTAGTTGCGCAGCAGCCACGGCCAGGTCGGCCACGGGTCCCGGTCGGCGTCGCGGGAGTGCGGCGGCTCCGGGTACAGGTCGAGCTGATGCACCCCGGCCGTGCCCTGGCGGTGGGCCACGCCGAGGCAGTCCGCCGCGGTGTCGCCGCCGCCGATGATCACCACGTGCTTGCCGGCCGCGTCGATCGGGGTGCCGTCGGGCAGCACGGCGAGCGCCGCCTTGCCCTCGCCGGCCGCCGCGACCACCCGGTTCGCCGCGACCAGGTGCGTCATCGCCTGGTGGACGCCGCGCAGTTCCCGCCCCGGGGTCTCGGGGGTGTCCCGGCCCTGGAGCGCGCCGCAGGCGAGCAGCACCGCGTCGTGCGCCTCGCGTAGCTGCTCGGCGGTCACGTCGACGCCGACGTTCACCCCCGTGCGGAACCGCACGCCCTCGGCCGCCAACTGGGCCTGCCGCCGGTCGACGTGCTGCTTCTCCAGCTTGAAGTCGGGGATGCCGTACCGGAGCAGGCCGCCGATCGCGTCGTCGCGCTCGTACACGGTCACGGCGTGGCCGGCGCGGGCGAGCTGCTGGGCGGCGGCCAGGCCGGCGGGACCGGAGCCGACCACGGCGACCGACCGGCCGGTCGGGGCCGCCGGCGGGCGGGGTTCCAGCCCGCCCCGGTTCACCGCCGCGTCGGCGATCTCCACCTCGACCTGCTTGATGGTGACCGGGTCGCCGCCACCGATGCCGAGTACGCAGGCGGCCTCGCACGGGGCCGGACAGAGCCGGCCGGTGAACTCGGGGAAGTTGTTGGTGGCGTGCAGCGACTCCACCGCCGCGTCCCAGCTACCGGTCCGGACCAGGTCGTTCCAGTCCGGGATGCGGTTGCCCAGCGGGCAGCCGTCGTGGCAGAACGGGATGCCGCAGTCCATGCACCGGGTGGCCTGCTCGCGGACGAGGTCCTCGCCGGCCGGCGGGTACACCTCCCGCCAGTCGCTGATCCGCACCGGCACCGGGCGGCGTGCGGGCAACCGCCGGTTGTAACGCAGGAAACCGTTCGGGTCAGGCACGAGCCACCTCCTGGGCGACCGCCCGCGGGGCGGGCGGCATGGACGCATCGGAAGGCGCCGACGGGGCGGCTGTCGCCGCCAGCGCGCTCATCACCGCGTCGTCGACGTCACGGCCGGCGGCTTCGGCGGTCCGCATGATCTCCAGCACCCGGCGGTAGTCCCGGGGCACCACGGCGGTGAACTCCTCCACCGCCTCCGGCCAGCGCTTCAGCAGCGCCTCGGCGACCGCCGAGCCGGTCTCGGCGAAGTGCCGGTGCACCAGCTCGTGCAGCCGGTCCCGCTCCTCGTCGCGCAGCGGCGACAGCTCTACCAGCTCCGTGTTGATCCGACGCCGGTCGAGGTTCCAGACGAACGCGGTACCGCCGGACATGCCGGCGGCGAAGTTGCGCCCGGTCTCGCCGAGCACCACCACCGTGCCGCCGGTCATGTACTCGCAGCCGTGGTCGCCGACGCCCTCGACGACCGCCACCGCGCCGGAGTTGCGCACCGCGAACCGCTCACCGACCCGGCCGCGCAGGAAGACCTCGCCCGCGGTGGCCCCGTACAGGATGGTGTTGCCGGCGATGATCTGGTCCTCGGCGCGCTCGCCCGGCATGGCCTCGCCCTCGACGAACGGCGCGGCGGCGTCCGGGCGGACGACGATCCGGCCGCCGGACAGGCCCTTGGCGACGTAGTCGTTGGCGTCGCCGTGCAGGCGCAGGGTGACCCCGCTGGGCAGGAACGCGCCGAACGACTGCCCGGCGGTGCCGCGCAGCAGGAACTCGACGGTGTCGGCGGGCAGGCCGGCCCCGCCGAAGCGGCGGGTGACCTCGCCGCCGAGCATCGCGCCGACGCTGCGGTGCTCGTTGCGCACCGCCACCTCGACCCGCACCGGCGTGCCGTCGGTGAGCGCCGGCCCAGCGAGGGCGATCAGCTCGTTGTCCAGCGCCAGCTCCAGGCCGTGGTCCTGGGCCCGCACGCCGCGCCGGGCGGCGCCGGGTGGCAGCTCCGGCAGGTGCAGGACGCGGCCGAGGTCGAGGTCCCGGGCCTTCCAGTGGTCGACGGCGTCGACGACGTCGAGCAGCTCGGTCTGGCCGATGGCCTCCTCAATGGTGCGCAGGCCCAGTTCGGCGAGGTATCCCCGGACCTCCTCGGCGAGGAAGAGGAAGAAGTTCTCCACGAACTCCGGCTTGCCGGTGAACCGCTCGCGCAGCACCGGGTTCTGGGTGGCGATGCCGACCGGGCAGGTGTCCAGGTGGCAGACCCGCATCATCACGCAGCCCTCGACGATCAGCGGGGCGGTGGCGAAGCCGAACTCCTCGGCACCGAGCAGCGCCGCGACCAGCACGTCCCGGCCGGTCTTGAGCTGGCCGTCGACCTGCACGGTGACCCGGTCGCGGAGCTTGTTGAGCAGCAGGGTCTGCTGCGCCTCGGCCAGCCCCAGCTCCCACGGGGTGCCGGCGTGCTTGAGCGAGTTCAGCGGGGACGCCCCGGTGCCGCCGTCGTGGCCGGAGATCAGGATGACGTCGGCCTTGAGCTTGGCCACGCCGGCCGCGACCGTGCCGACGCCGACCTCGCTGACCAGCTTGACGTGCACCCGGGCGGCCGGGTTGACGCACTTGAGGTCGTGGACGAGCTGGGCCAGGTCCTCGATCGAGTAGATGTCGTGGTGCGGCGGCGGGGAGATCAGGCCGACGCCCGGGGTGGCGTGCCGGGTCCGGGCGATCCACGGCCAGACCTTGTTGCCGGGGAGCTGTCCGCCCTCGCCGGGCTTCGCGCCCTGGGCCATCTTGATCTGGAGGTCGTCGGCGTTGACCAGATATTCGCTGGTCACGCCGAACCGGCCGCTGGCGATCTGCTTCACCGCGGAGCGGCGCCGCGGGTCGTGCAGGCGCTCGACGTCCTCGCCGCCCTCGCCGGTGTTGGACTTGCCGCCGAGGCGGTTCATGGCGATGGCGAGGGTCTCGTGCGCCTCGGCCGAGATGGACCCGTACGACATGGCGCCGGTGGCGAACCGCTTGACGATCTCGGTGGCCGGCTCGACCTCGTCCAGCGGCACCGGCGGGTAAACCCCGGTGCGCAGGGTGAACAGGCCACGCAGCGAGCCGGCCTTCGCGGCCAGCTCGTCGACCTTCGCCGTGTACTGGCGGAACACGTCGTACTGGCGGCTGCGGGTGGCGTGCTGGAGCAGGAAGACCGTCTCCGGGTTGAACAGGTGCAGCTCTCCCTCGCGGCGCCACTGGTACTCGCCGCCGACCTCCAGCCGGTCGGACGCCACGGCGCCCGGCGGCGGCCAGGCCAGCGAGTGCCGGGCGGCCACCTCGGCGTGGATGCCGTCCAGCCCGACGCCGCCGATGGTGCTCGGGGTGCCCCGGAAGTACCGCTGGACGAAGCGGGTGTCCAGGCCGACCGCCTCGAACACCTGCGCCCCGCAGTACGACGAGACGGTCGAGATGCCCATCTTCGACATGATCTTCAGGACGCCCTTGCCGAGCCCCTTGACGTAGTTGCGCACCGCCTTCACCGGGTCCACGCCGACGAGGGCGCCGGTGGCGATCATGTCCTCCACCGACTCGAAGGCCAGGTAAGGGTTGACGGCCGCGGCGCCGTACCCGATCAGCACGGCCGCGTGGTGCACCTCGCGGCAGTCGCCGGACTCGACGATCAGGGCCACCTGGGTGCGGGTCTGCTCGCGGACCAGGTGCTGGTGCACGGCGGCGGTGAGCAGCAGCGACGGGATCGGGGCGAGGTCGGCGTTGGAGTCCCGGTCGGAGAGCACCAGGATGCGTACGCCGTCCTCGATCGCCTCGGAGACGTGCCGGCAGATCTCGATGAGCCGGGCCTTGATGCCGGGCCCGCCGTCGCGGACCCGGTACAGCCCGGAGACCCGCACGGCCTTGAAGCCGGGCAGGTCGCCGTCCTCGTCGATGGAGAGGATCTTGGCCAGCTCGTCGTTGTCGATCACCGGGTGCGGCAGCACGATCTGCCGGCAGCTCGCCGCGCCCGGGTCGAGCAGGTTGCCCTCCGCGCCGATGGTGTGCTGGAGGCTGGTCACCAACTCCTCGCGGATGGCGTCCAGCGGCGGGTTCGTGACCTGGGCGAAGAGCTGGTGGAAGTAGTCGTAGAGCAGCCGGGGCCGGGTGGACAGCGGGGCGATCGGGGTGTCGGTGCCCATCGAGCCGAGCGGCTCGGCACCGGTGCGGGCCATCGGCGCGAGGAGGATCTTCAGCTCCTCCTCCGTGTACCCGAAGGTCTGCTGGCGGCGGCGCACCGAGTCGTGGGTGTAGACGGTGTGCTCGCGCGGCGGCAGGTCGGTCAGGTCGATCAGCCCGGCGTGCAGCCACTCGTCGTACGGCTGCTCGGCGGCCAGCTCCGCCTTGATCTCGTCGTCGGAGACGATCCGGCCGGCGACGGTGTCGACCAGGAACATCTTGCCCGGCTGGAGCCGCCCCTTGGCGACCACGGTGGCCGGGTCGAGGTCGAGCACGCCGGCCTCGCTGCCGAGCACCACCAGCCCGTCGGAGGTGCGCCACCAGCGGCCCGGGCGCAGGCCGTTGCGGTCCAGCACCGCCCCGACGATCTCGCCGTCGGTGAACGCGACCGACGCCGGCCCGTCCCACGGCTCCATCAGGCTGGCGTGGAACCGGTAGAAGGCGCGCTTGTCGGCGCGCATGTCCGGGTCGTTCTCCCACGCCTCGGGGATCATCATCAGCACCGCGTGCGGCAGGCTGCGCCCGGCCAGGTGCAGCAGCTCCAGGACCTCGTCGAAGTTCGCCGAGTCGGAGGCGGCAGGCGTGCAGACCGGGAAGACCCGGCGGATGTTGCCCGGGATGTTCGGGCTGCGCAGCAGCGCCTCGCGGGCCTGCATCCAGTTCCGGTTGCCGCGGATCGTGTTGATCTCGCCGTTGTGGGCGATGATCCGGTACGGGTGGGCCAGCGGCCAGGACGGGAACGTGTTGGTGGAGAACCGGGAGTGCACCAGCGCGATGGCGCTGTCGACCCGCTCGTCGGTCAGGTCGGGGAAGAACTCGGGAAGCTGGTCGGGGGTGAGCATCCCCTTGAACACCATGGTCCGGCCGGACAGCGACGGGAAGTACGCCGGCACGCCCCGCTCGGCGGTCTCCCGCTCGGCCTGCTTGCGCACGCAGAAGGCCACCCGGTCCAGGTCGAGGCCGGACAGCGGGGAGCCGGCCGGGCCGGCCGGGGTGTCGGTGAGCCGGCGCGCGGCGAGGAAGACCTGCCGGACCCGGGGCATCGCCGCGAGCGCGGTCTCGCCGAGACCGCTCGGGTCGGTCGGCACGTCCCGCCAGCCCAGAATCTCCGCGCCCTCGACCAGGGCGTACTTCTCCAGCACCCGGCGGGCGCGGGCCTCGCCGGCGTCATCGGTCGGCAGGAAGACCAGGCCGGTGGCGTACTCGCCGGCGGGCGGCAACGGGAAGTCGACCACGGCGCGCAGATACGCGTCCGGTACCTGGATCATGATGCCGGCGCCGTCGCCGGTGTTGTGCTCCGCGCCCCGGGCGCCCCGGTGGTCCAGCCGAAGCAGGGCGCCGAGACCGTTGGCCACTACCGCGTGGGAGCGCCGGCCGTGGAGGTCCGCCACGAAGGCCACCCCGCACGCGTCGTGCTCGTGCGCGGGGTCGTAGAGCCCGGTCGCGCGCGGGGCCGACTGCTGGCTGGAAGGGTACGGAAAGGCCACCGGGCCTCCTGTCGTCACTCAGGTTGGATCATGGTCGGGACGACGTCGGCCCTTATGGGTTTATTGAGTCTACGTTAGGGGTTGCGGCGCAAGGCCAGTTCAGATTGATCACACTTCCAGATGCTGAGAACGATAGTCTCGCGCGGTGGATCACGTACGTGTTGATACGACTGCGACGTTCGACCGGCTGGAGCACTTCTACGACGCGGTGCCCCGGGACTCCGCCCGGGCCGAGGAATACGGCCCCCTGGTGCTGTTCGTCCGGGAAGGGGCGGGTTGGCCGTTCTACGCCCGCCCCCGCCTGGACGCCACCGAGCCGCCCTCGCTGGCCGACGTGACCGCCGTACGGGAGCGGCAGCGGGAGCTCGGTATGCCGGAGGCGTTCGAGTGGGTGCACGAGCGCAGCCCGGGCCTGCTGACGGTGGCCCGCTCGGCGGGGCTGGCCGTGCTGGAGGCCCCGCTGATGCTGCTCGACCCGGCCGCGCTGGCCGTTCCCGAGGAGTTCACCGACGTACCGGTGCGGCTGCTGGACCCCGCCGCGCCCGGCTTCGCCGCCGACGTGGCCGCCCGCCGGGCGGTCGCCGCGGTCGGTTTCTCCGCCGCCGGCACCGCCCGGGGCGAGGCCGGCCCGGCGCAGCGGGACGCCGCGGTCACCGAGCTGGACGTGGCGGCGCTGGAGGAGGAGCGGGCCCGGGTCGCCGACGGCCGCCGGCTGTCCGCGCTCGCCGGGACGCCCGCCGAGGGTCCGCTGGCCAGCGGGATGGCGATGCGGGTCGGGGAGGTGGCCGAGATCGCCGGGGTCGCCACCCTGCCGGCGGCCCGCCGCCGGGGCCTCGGCGCGGCGGTCACCGCCGCCCTCGCCCAGGCGTTGCGCGCCGCCGGCACCGACCTGGTGTTCCTCTCCGCCGGCAGCGAGGAGATCGCCCGGGTCTACGTCCGGGTCGGCTTCCGCCGGGTCGGCACCGCCTGCATCGCGGAGCCCGCCGCGCTCATCTGAGCGCACCCCGCCGCCCGGTTGGCCGGCGCCCGCCGCCCGACCGGGGCCCGGGCGGGTGACCGGTCAGGACGGGGGACGCCACTGGG
Source organism: Micromonospora sp. NPDC002296 (assembly GCF_040296145.1). Lineage (NCBI taxonomy): Bacteria > Bacillati > Actinomycetota > Actinomycetes > Micromonosporales > Micromonosporaceae > Micromonospora > Micromonospora sp. NPDC002296. The sequence goes on along the minus strand of NZ_JBEOWQ010000013.1, from coordinate 72,047 downwards.
CGGCGACGGAGGCCGCGGTGGAGAGCAGGCGGGGGCTGATGGTGCCCAGGGCGGCGTCCCGGGCCCGCAGGGCGAGCCGGCCCCTGGCCTGGAGCACCGCCGACATCCGCCGGGTCTGCCGGACCACGGTCGCCGCCCGGGGCCGGCGCAGCCGGTCGTAGGTGGCGACGGCGTCCGGGAGGCGGGCCTCGCGCAGCAGCGAGGCGAGGGTGGCGGCGTCCTCGAAGGCCAGGCAGGCGCCCTGGCCCAGGTGCGGGGGCATGGCGTGGGCGGCGTCGCCCAGCAGCACCACCCCGCCCGGCCCGGCCGGGAAAGCGTAGGCGCGGGGCAGTGGGCGCAGCTCGCGGATCTCCTGCTGGACCACGTCGGCCGGGTCGGTGGCGTCGAGCAGCTCGCCGATCGGGGCGGGCCAGCCGGCGTACCAGCGGCGGAGCAGCGCGAGCTGGGTCTCCTGGGACTCCGGCCGGGGCGCGCCGGCCGCGGTGGCCACCCAGTAGATGCCGCCCCGGCTCGACCCGCCGGACGAACCGCGCTCGCCCAGCGAGGCGGCCACGAACCGGTACCCGGCGCCCAGGGTCTCCCCGGCGACCGGTTGGTCCGCCGGCAGCCGGGGCGCCCGGTACCAGGGGATGACCGCCCGCCACGCGGCGCAGCCGGAGCTGACCACCCTCGCCTCGGGGGCCAACTGCCGGCGGATCTCGCTGTCGGTGCCGTCCGCACCGACCACCAGGTCGGCCTCGAAGCGCTGCCGGCCGTCGCCGATCGAGGGCCGCTCACCGGGCTCGGCCCGGACGGTGCGCACCGTCACGCCGGTGCGCAGCTCCACCCGCTCGCCGAGGCCCGCGATCAGCGCGTCGTGCAGATCCTCCTGGTGCACCACCACCGGCATCCGGTCGGCCGGGGTGGGGCGGGGCTGCACCAGCCAGTGCCCGTCGGGCCGGCGTATCCCGCCGTCGGGCAGCGGGGTGGCGATCGCGTCCAGGCCCGCGCCGAGGCCGAGGGCCCGCAGCGCGCGTACCCCGTTGGGCCAGAGCACGACGGCCGTCGGGTCCGGGCGGACCCGGTCGGCGCGCTCCAGCAGGGTGACCTGCCACCCGGACCGGGCGAGCGCGCCGGCGACCGCGAGGCCGCCGATCCCGGCCCCGACCACCACCGCCGTACGCATGCCGCCCCTCCCCCGCTCAGCTCTCCCGGTCGGTGGCGCGCGGGCCGGTCGTGCCGGCCCGCTCGTCGCCCGCCGGCACGTCGCCCGCCTCGCGGTCGTCCGGCGCGGCGTCCCCGGTCGCCCGGGGGTCCGGCGCGGCGGCGTCGTCCGCAGCCGCATCGGGCCCGGCGGGGCCCGGCGTGTCGTCGTCCGCAGCCGCGTCGGGCCCGTCGGGGACCACGCCCGTGTCCTGGTACGCGCGGAACTGTTCCTCGCCCACCACCCGGTACCCCTCCGGGGCCGTCGCCTGCGCACCGGCCTCGCGCTGGGACAGGTCGACCTGGGAGACGTCGCCACCGGTGGCGGCCGGGGCGGGGGTGGGCCCGCCGATCGGGACCAGGTATTCCCGGGGACCACGGACCCGCAGGAAGTAGATCAACGCGCCGACGAAGACCAGGGCGGACGTGAAGACGTTGAGCCGGACGCCGAGGATGTGGGTGGCCTCGTCGGTGCGCATCAGCTCGATCCAGAACCGGCCGGCGGTGTAGCCCATCACGTAGAGCGCGAACGCCCGCCCCTTGCCGAGGCGCAGCTTCCGGTCGAGGAGGAGGACCAGGGCGGCGACGCCGACGTTCCACAGCGCCTCGTAGAGGAAGGTCGGGTGGTACAGCCCGGGGAGCAGCACCGGCTCGCCGTCGACGACCTTCGCGTGGCCGGGGTTGCTCGGGTCCATGTCGTGCACCCGCAGCCCCCAGGGCAGGGTCGTCAGGCCGCCGTAGAGCTCGTTGTTGAACCAGTTGCCGAGCCGGCCCACCGCCTGGGCGAGCGGCAGCCCCGGGGCGAGCGCGTCAGCCACGACGGTGAACGGGATGCCGAGCTGGCGGGCGGCGATCCAGGCGCCGAGCGCCCCGCCGGCCACCGCGCCCCAGATGCCCAGGCCGCCCTCCCAGATGGCGAACGCCTTGAGCGGCTCGCCGCCGTCGCCGAAGTACTTCTCCGGGGAGGTGATCACGTGGTAGATCCGGGCGCCGATGATGCCGGTCGGCACCGCCCAGACGGCGATGTCGAGGACCGCGCCGGGGGCCACGCCGCGCCGGCGCAGCCTCCGCTCGGTGACCACGCAGGCCACCACGATGCCGGCGATGATGCAGAGCGCGTACGCCCGCAGCGGCAGCGGGCCGAGCTGCCAGACGGCCGTGCTGGGGCTCGGCAGGGCCGCCTGGGGAATCGTCGAGGCGAGGGTCACGGGTGCACACGCTACCGCTGTGCACTGCCCCAGCGGCACCCCGGTCGGGTCAGCGACGCGGGTTGCGCACCCCGTCGGCGAGTTCGGCGCTCAGGGCGCGCAGGGCGGCCAGGCCGGCGGCCGGGTCGGGCGCGTCGAGCAGGCAGCGGATCAACGCGCTGCCGACGATCACCCCGTCGGCGTACCCGGCGACCGTGCCGGCCTGCGCGCCGGTGCCGACGCCGAGCCCCACGCCGACCGGCAGGTCGGTGACCTCGCGCAGTCGGGAGACCAGGACGGGGGCCGCGTCGGAGGTCTGCGCCCGGGCGCCGGTGACCCCCATGATCGCGGTGGCGTAGACGAAGCCCCGGCAGTGCTCCACGGTCATCCTCAGCCGCGCGTCCGTGGACGACGGGGAGACCAGGAAGGTGCGGTCCAGCCCGTGCGCGTCCGAGGCGGCCAGCCACTCGTCGGCCTCGTCGGGGATCAGGTCGGGGGTGATCAGGCCCGTGCCGCCGGCCGCGGCCAGGTCCCGGGCGAACGCGTCGACGCCGTACTGCTCGATCGGGTTCCAGTAGGTCATGGTGACCACCGGGGCGCCGGTGGCCGCGACCGCCTCGATGATGCGCAGCGTGTCGGCGACACGGACGCCGCCGGCCAGGGCCATGTCGCTGGCCTTCTGGATCACCGGGCCGTCCATCACCGGGTCGGAGTACGGGATCTCCACCTCGATGACGTCCACCCCCGCGGAGACCATGGCGGTCATCGCGGCGATGCTGCCCTCGACCGTGGGGAAACCGGCCGGCATGCAGCCCACCAGCACGGCCCGCCCGTCGGCCCGGGCCTTGTCGAACGCCACCCCGATGCGGCTCACGTTCTCACTGCTCCTTGTCGAGGATGCCGAAGTACTCGCCGGCGGTGTGCACGTCCTTGTCGCCCCGGCCGGAGAGGTTGACCACGATGACCGGCTCCCGGCCCAGCTCGGCGGCGAGCCCCGGGGCGATCTTCAGCGCGCCGGCGAGCGCGTGCGCGCTCTCGATCGCCGGGATGATGCCCTCGGTGCGGCAGAGCAGCTCGAACGCGGCCATCGCCTCGCGGTCGGTCACCGGCGTGTACGTCGCCCGGCCGCTGTCGTGCAGCCACGCGTGCTCCGGGCCGACGCCCGGGTAGTCCAGGCCGGCCGAGATCGAGTGCGACTCGATCGTCTGCCCGTCGGAGTCCTGGAGCACGTACGTGCGGGTGCCGTGCAGCACCCCGGAGGAGCCGCCGGTGATGCTGGCCGCGTGCCGCCCGGTCTCCATGCCCTCGCCGCCGGCCTCGAAGCCGAACAGCCGCACGCCGGGGTCGCCGACGAAGGCGTGGAAGATGCCCAGCGCGTTGGAGCCGCCGCCGACGCAGGCCGCGACCGCGTCCGGCAGCGCGCCGGTCAGGTCGAGGCACTGCGCGCGGGCCTCCTCGCCGATGCCCCGGACGAAGTCCCGGACCATCTCGGGGAACGGGTGCGGGCCCGCGGCGGTGCCGATCAGGTAGTGGGTGTCGTCGACGTTGGCGACCCAGTCGCGCATCGCCTCGTTCATCGCGTCCTTGAGGGTGCGCGAGCCGGTGGTCACCGGGACGACGGTCGCGCCGAGCATCCGCATCCGCGCCACGTTGAGCGCCTGCCGCCGCGTGTCGACCTCGCCCATGTAGACCACGCAGTCGAGGTCGAACAGGGCGGCGGCGGTCGCGGTGGCCACGCCGTGCTGGCCGGCTCCGGTCTCGGCGATCACCCGCCGCTTGCCCATCCGCTTGGTCAGCAGCGCCTGACCGAGCACGTTGCGCACCTTGTGCGCCCCGGTGTGGTTGAGGTCCTCCCGCTTGAGCAGCACCCGGGCGCCGATCTTCGCCGAGAACCGCTCGGCCGGGTAGAGCAGCGAGGGGGTGCCGGCGTAGCCGCGCAGCAGCCCGTCGAACTCGGCCAGGAACTCCTCGTCGCCCATCGCCTTGCGGTACGCCGCGTCCAGCTCGTCGAGCGCCGCGACGAGCGCCTCCGGGACGAACCGGCCGCCGAACCGGCCGAAGTGACCGGCGGCGTCGGGGAGCCGGCCGGGGGCGGGGGCGTCGGCGCTCATCGCGGTGTCCTCTCGCTGCTGCTTGTAGCCCCGGGCGCGGGTCAGCGCGCCGGGCGGGGCGTGGCCGGGTGGTTGCCGGCGTTGACCAGTCCGGCCACCGCCTCGCGGGGGCTGGACTGGGTGACCAGGCCCTCGCCGACCAGCACGGCGTCGGCGCCGGCCGAGGCGTACCGGATCAGGTCGTGCGGGCCGCGCACGCCGGACTCGGCGATCTTGACGACGCTGCTGGGCAGGCCGGGGGCGATCCGCTCGAACACCGAGCGATCGACCTCCAGCGTACGCAGGTCACGGGCGTTGACCCCGATCACCTGGGCGCCGGCCTCCATGGCCCGGTCGGCCTCCTCCTCGGTGTGCACCTCGACCAGCCCGGTCATCCCGAGGGACTCGATCCGCTCCAGCAGCCCGACCAGGGCGTTCTGCTCCAGCGCGGCGACGATCAGCAGGACCAGGTCGGCGCCGTGCGCGCGGGCCTCGTGTACCTGGTAGCTGGAGACCACGAAGTCCTTGCGCAGTACGGGGACTTTCACCGCGGCCCGGACGGCGGCCAGGTCGTCCAGCGACCCGCCGAACCAGCGCCCCTCGGTGAGCACGCTGATCGCCCGGGCGCCACCGGCCGCGTACTCCGCGGCCAGCTCGGCCGGGTCGGCGATCTCGGCCAGCTGTCCCCTGGACGGCGACGAGCGCTTCACCTCGGCGATCACGGCCACGCCGGGCCGGCGCAGGGCCGCGTACGCGTCCAGCGGCGGGGGCGCGGCGGCGGCCAGTTCGCGGATCCGCTCCAGCGGAACCTGCGCCTGCCGCCGGGCGACGTCCTCTCGGACACCGGCCAGGATCTCGTCGAGCACGCTTCCGGACGCTGCCGGACCGGCCCCGTCCCCCTCCGCGTGCGCATGGTCAGCAGTCACCAACGGACTCCCCTCTCCGGGTGTCATGGGCCGATGCTAGGGGGCGCCACCTGGGACCGGATGCCGGGGGGTATGGCGCTCCTCACGAAATGGGCTGCGGCATAATGCCCGACTTCCGGTGAACGCCGCGTCACACAGCGCCACCACTCCCGTCGATCGCGGTGACCCCGCGGCCGGCGGGTGCGCCGGTCGGCCCATCGACGGGTACCCATTCCCATTCGACCATTGTCGGCCCGCGTCCGCCCTCCGCGCATCTCGGTGGGTGCTGTGACGAAGGTCAAGGCGGAACGGCCCTGTCCAGGTCGCCCGCTCCGGGGGAGAGTTGACGCGCCGGTGACCGGGGCGAAACGTGAGCCGGGCATCGTCTTTCTCGGGCAGACTCGATCACGAGCCTGCCCGGGGCGTCGGGCGACGCGGCGACGCGCAGCCCGAGACCGTCGGAACGATCTTCGTGCGGGGTGACCATGAGCAACGTCGAGCCCAACCCGACCATCCGACTGACCACCATCTCCCGTACCGTCGCGTCGCTCGCCGTCGGGGTGGTGCACACCCTGGAGCGCGCCGTGGTGGGGGACGGCCGGGTCCGTACCGCGCGCGGCAACGCCTGGGAGGCGGTCTGCGCCGACCGGGCCCGCGCCGACCAGCGCGCCGAGCTGGACCGCCTGGTGGCCGAGCTGGTCGCCACCCGGGCCGCCGCCCGCGAGCGCCAGCCGGTCGGCTGACCGCCCGTCAGCCGGCCGTCGGGTCCTCGCCGCGGTCCAGCGCGTCCCACGCCTCGGTGGTGCGCCGCCCGGTCACCGGTCCGGCCGCCGGCCCCGGATCGACGGCGACCCGCCGGGCCGGTCGGTCGTAGCGGGCCCCCATCGCCGGCCAGCCCGCGCCGCGCAGTGCGGTGAGCGCCCCGCCGGCACCGGCGAGCAGCCCGCCGGCCAGGCAGAGCGCCGGCCACTGCCGGCTGACCTCGCCGTCGAACGCGGCGACCAGGCCGTACCCTCCGCCGGCCGCCACGGCGACGCCGAGCGCCAGCAGCAGCACGCCGATCAGCCGGCGCAACACCCCCCGGGTGGCCAGCACCGCGCCGCCGCCGGCCAGCCCGACCACGGCCAGCGCCGACAGCCAGGGCAGCAGCCCCGCCCCGGTGCGCGCCTCGCGCACCGGCGGCAGCGGCGTGGGCCGGACGGTCAGCTCGACCGACCAGGTCCGGGTCGACGCCCACAGCGCCAGGCCCGCCCCGGCCAGGCAGAGCAGCACCGCGTACGTCATCTCGCGCCGGCCCCGCGCGGCCGGTGCGCCCGCCCCGCCGGTGCCCGCTGCGGTTGTCGGGTCAGGTACCGGGCCGGTCACCGGGCCGGCCGGAGGGTCTCGGCGGCGGCGATGGCGGCCAGCACGGCGGCGGCCTTGTTGCGGGTCTCCTGGTCCTCGGCGGCCGGGTCGGAGTCGGCCACCACCCCGGCGCCGGCCTGCACGTACGCCCGGCCGTCGCGGATCAGCGCGGTGCGGATCGCGATCGCCATGTCCAGGTCCCCGCCGAAGTCGAAGTACCCGACGGTGCCGCCGTACAGGCCGCGCCGGACCGGCTCCAGCTGCTCGATGATCTCCATGGCCCGGACCTTCGGCGCACCGGACAGGGTGCCGGCGGGGAAGGTCGCCGCGAGCGCGTCGAAGGCCGTCCGGTCCTCCCGCAGCGTGCCGACCACGGTCGAGACGATGTGCATGACGTGGCTGTACCGCTCGATGGTGGCGAACTCGGACACCTCGACGGTTCCCGGCCGGCAGACCCGGCCCAGGTCGTTGCGGCCCAGGTCGACGAGCATCACGTGCTCGGAGCGCTCCTTCGGGTCGGCGAGCAGTTCGGCGGCGAGCCGGGCGTCCTCCTCCGGGTCGTCGCCGCGCGGGCGGGTGCCGGCGATCGGGTGCAGCAGCGCCCGGCGCTGCCCGTCCGGGCCGGCGCTCACCTTCAGGTGCGCCTCCGGCGACGAGCCGACGACGTCGAAGCCGTCGAAGCGCAGCAGGTACATGTAGGGGCTGGGGTTGGTGGTGCGCAGCACCCGGTACACGTCCAGCGGGTCGGCGTGGGTCGGCCGCTCGAAGCGCTGGGCGAGGACGATCTGGAAGCACTCGCCGGCCCGGATCGCCTCCTTGGCCGCATCGACGGCCTTCGGGTAGCCGCCCTCCTCGGTGCGGCTGACCACGTCGCCGGCCGCCGGCCGGTCGACCGTGGAGATCATCGGCGGGATGGGCCGGGACAGCGCGGTGGTCATCGCGTCCAGCCGCCCCACCGCGTGGTGGTACGCGGCGGAGACCAGGGCCTCGCGGTCCGGCTCGTCCGGCGGCGGGAGCACCGCGTTGGCGATCAGGATCGCCGAGCCGTCGTAGTGGTCGAGGACCACCAGGTCGGTGGCGAGCATCATGCCCAACTCGGGCACGCCGAGGTCGTCCTCGGTCAGCTCGGGCAGCCGCTCGAAGCGGCGGATCAGGTCGTACCCCAGGAAGCCGACCATGCCGCCGGTGAGCGGCGGCATGCCGCTGGCCGGGTCCCAGGCCGGGCCGGCCAGGGCGTTGACCGTCTCGCGCAGCACCCGGACCGGGTCGCCCCCGGTGGGCAGCCCGGTGGGCGGCTGGCCGGTCCAGTACGCGGTCCCGTCCCGCTCCGTGAGCGTCGCGCTGCTGCGCACCCCGATGAACGAGTACCGCGACCAGGCCGACCCGGCCGGGCCGGCGCCCTGCTCGGCGGACTCCAGCAGGAACGTGCCCGGCCCGCCGGCCAGCTTCCGGTACACCCCGACCGGGGTCTCCGCGTCGGCGAGCAGCCGACGGGTGACCGGGACGACCCGCCAGCGGGCCGCCAGGTCGGCGAAGGTGACCCGGTCCGGGCTGACGGATCCGTCGGTCATGAGGGGTCTCCCGGGGTTGAGGTGACCGGAAGCTCCGTGAAGAAGCAGGTCCGCTCGCCGGTGTGGCAGGCCGCGCCCACCTGATCGACGCTGACCAGCAGCGCGTCGCCGTCGCAGTCGAGGGCGACGGAGCGGACGTGCTGGTGGTGGCCGGAGGTGGCGCCCTTGACCCAGTACTCCTGGCGGCTGCGCGACCAGTAGGTGGCCCGGCCGGTGGTGAGGGTGCGGTGCAACGCCTCGTCGTCCATCCAGGCGACCATCAGCACCTCGCCCGTGTCGTGCTGGCGGACCACCGCAGCCACCAGGCCGTCGGGGTTGCGGCGCAGCCGGGCGGCGACGGCCGGGTCGAGCCGGGACGGGCCGGCCGGCGCACCGGCCGCCGACGGGTTCGCAGGGGCGTTGGCGCCGGTCGGCGGCGCGTCAGGTACGGGCACAGTGAGCAATTGTCCCGCACGCGGCGCGGGCACCGGCGACGGCTCCCGTCGCGGCCGTGGTACGGCCGTCGCGACGCCGGTGAGCTGGGCGAGGTAGCGGTCCAGCCGCCCGTCGGCGAGGGCGGCGGCCAGGTCCGCGCCGGCCACCGCGGCGATCTCGTCGGCGTACGGGCGGACCAGCGGGACGGTGCCGGTGACCAGCCGCGCGGCGGCGGCCCAGAGCTGCCCGGTGGAGCCGGGCCGCCCGCCGAGGCAGAGCAGCATGTCGTCGCGGTACCCGGGCGGGGCGACCGGCAGGTCGAGGGCGGCGGCGAACGCGGCCCGCCGGGACACCACCCGCACCGACGGGTTGGCCAGCCGGAGCACGGACGGGCAGAGCCGGGCCAGGTCGGCGGCGGCGAGCCGGACGCCGAGGTGGTCCTCTCGGGCCCGGGCCCCGGCGACCTTACCGAGAGTGGCGATCAGGTCCTCCAGCCGCGGCTCGTCGGCGGGCTGGCAGAGCACCGTCAGGTCGATCCGGTCGCGCCAGTGCTCGTCGGCCCACAGCAGCCGGGTGGGCGTGGTGACCGGCAGCCCGAACGCCCAGTCGGCCGGCTGGGCCAGCCGGGCCAGCCAGGAGCGGACGTCCCGGACCGCCACCGAGACGTGGGTCAGCCGACCGCCGGATTCGGCGAGGTAGGCGCGGCGGGCGGCGTACGGGGCGTTGATCGGCGGGACGGCCGACCGGGGCGGTGCCCCGTCGGTGACGAGCACGTCGAGGTCGACGTCGCTGTGCGCCGTGGCGGCTCGTCGGGCGTGGCTGCCGCGCAACAGGATGCCGACGACGGGCCGCTCGGCCCCCTGCCGCAGCCGCGCGGCCCAGTCGTCGAGGAACCCACTTTCAGGTGACGCAGCGTGACCCACCGCGCCATCGTGCCGTACGCCCGTTCGGGGCGCAATGCCCGATGGCGGACTGGCTGTCCGGATCAGAAGGCTAGTGCCCGGTCCGAAGGCTAGTGCCCGGTCGTTCTCATTCCTGCCCCGGGGCCCCTTTCGCCGGCCACGGGCCGGGGCGCCACGCGGAGCGCGATGCCGCTGGGAACGCGTGCGCGGCCGACCCCGGTTGTGCGTGGGGAGCAATTCATCTAGCGTTGATTTCATTAGGTGATGAAATCTGGAGGTGACGATGGACCACGCGATCGCAGTCCGCGACCTGGTCGTGGACCGTGGCCGGCGGCGGGTGCTGCACGGCGTGAGCTGCGCGGTGCCGCGCGGCTCGGTGACCGGGCTGCTCGGGCCGAGCGGCAGCGGCAAGACCACCCTGATGCGGGCCGTCGTCGGCGTGCAGACCGTCCGCTCCGGCTCGGTGACCGTGCTCGGCCGCCCGGCCGGCTCGGCGCCGCTGCGCAGCCGGGTCGGCTACCTGACCCAGGCGCCCAGCGTGTACGCCGACCTCACCGTCCGGGAGAACGCCCGCTACTTCGCCGTCCTGCAGGGCCGGGGCCGGGCCGAGGCGGACCGGTCGGTGGCCGACGTCGGGCTGGCGGAGGCGGCCGGGCAGCTCGTCGGCACCCTCTCCGGCGGCCAGCGCAGCCGGGCGTCGCTGGCCTGCGCCCTGGTCGGCGAGCCGGAGCTGATCGTCCTCGACGAGCCGACCGTCGGGCAGGACCCGGTGCTGCGCGCCGACCTGTGGGCCCGGTTCCACGCCCTCGCCGCGGCCGGGACGACCCTGCTGGTGTCCAGCCACGTGATGGACGAGGCGGCCCGTTGCGACCGGCTGCTGCTGATCCGCGAGGGCCGGCTGATCGCCGACGACACCCCGGACGCGGTCCGCGCCGCCACCGGGGTCGACGACCTCGACGAGGCGTTCCTGCGCCTGATCCGGGCCGGCGGCACGGCCGGGACCACGGCCGACCGCACGAGCCGTTCCACCGGCCCGGACGGGGACACGTCGCGGCCGGGCGGCCCGGACGGGGGTGCGTCGTGAGCCCGCGCATCCTGGCCGCCACCACCGGGCGCATCCTGCGCCAGCTCCGGCACGACCGGCGCACCGTCGCCCTGCTCGTGGTGGTGCCGGCGCTGCTGCTCACCCTCGTCCACTTCATGTATGCCGATCAGCCCACCCCACCCGGCGGGCCGAGCATGTTCGACCGGGTGGCGCTGGTGCTGCTCGGCATCTTCCCGTTCGTGATCATGTTCCTGGTGACCAGCATCGCGATGCTGCGCGAGCGCACCTCCGGCACCCTGGAGCGGCTGCTCACCACCCCGCTCGGCCGGCTCGACCTGCTGTTCGGCTACGGCATCGCGTTCGGCGTCGCCGCCGCCGGGCAGGCCGCGATCGCCGCGGCCGTGGCGTACTGGGTGTTCGGGCTGACCACCGCCGGCAGCAGCGCCCTGGTCATCGGGATCGCGGTGGTCAACGCGGTGCTCGGGGTGGCCCTCGGGCTGTTCTGCAGCGCGTTCGCCCGCACCGAGTTCCAGGCCGTACAGTTCATGCCGGTCGTGGTGATCCCCCAGCTGCTGCTCTGCGGGCTCTTCGTCGCCCGCGACGAGATGGCCGGCTGGCTCCAGGCGGTCAGCTACGCCCTCCCCCTGTCGTACGCGGTCGAGGCGTTGCAGGAGGTCGGCGCGCACGCCGAACCGACCGGCACGATGTGGCGGGACCTCGGGGTGGTGGCCGGCGCGGTGGTGCTGGCGCTGGTGCTCGCCGCGGCCACCCTGCGCCGGCGCAGCGGCTGAGCCGCCGGGGGCGGACGGCACGACGACGGACGAGGGAAGGGCGGCGATGGCGCGGCGGACCGGTCGACGACCCGGCAACCCGGACACCCGGGAGGCGATCCTCGACGCGGCCCGGGCCGCATTCGCGGAGCGGGGCTTCGACGCGACCTCGATCCGGTCGATCGCCGGGGCGGCGGGGGTGGACCCGGCGCTGGTGCACCACTACTTCGGCACCAAGGACCAGCTCTTCCTGTCCTCGATGGACGCCCCGGTCGACCCCGGCGAGCTGTTCCCCCGGGTGCTCGGCGGGGACGCCGACGGCGTCGGCGAGCGGCTGGTCCGCACGTTCCTGGAGATCTGGGACTCCCCGGCGGGCGCCGGTGCCGTGGCCCTGCTGCGATCCGGGGTGAGCAACGAGTGGACCGCCCGGCTGCTGCGCGAGTTCCTGGTCACGCAGGTGCTGCGCCGGGTCCTGGACCACCTCGACGTCGACCCGGCCGAGCGCCCGCTGCGCGGGTCGCTGGTGGCCACCCAGATGATCGGGCTGGCCATGATGCGGCACGTGATCCGGCTGGAGCCGGTCGCCTCCGCGCCGGCGGAGACCCTGGTCGCCGCGATCGCCCCCACGGTCCAGCGATACCTGTGCGGCGACCTCTCGTAGGTCCCCGGTCGACGCCGCCGGCGGAGCTGGTCCCCCGCCCGCGCCGGGACGCGGGCGGTCACGGGTGCGGCGGTCACGGGTGCGGCGGTCGCGGCGGACTCGGGTGCGGCGGGCCGGTCAGGCGGGGCCGGTCGGGCGGGGTGACTCGGCGTGCCGGAAGAACACGGGGTGCAGCAGCCGGGCCAGCTCGCCGTGGTCGGCCACCGGGCTCGGGAACGCCAACCGGGCCCGTCGTCGCGCGCCGGGGGAACCGAAGGAGACCACCAGGCCGTACCGGTCGACCCGCACCACCCGGGGCGGGTCGACCCGGGCCGCGTCGACCAGGCCGAGCTGCCGCCGGACGTACGCCGTCATCTCCCGGCCGTGGTGCACGGTGAGCTCGGCCAGCAGCTCCGCCTCCACCGGGTGCAGCGGGTCCGGCTCGGCCTCCGCGTACGCCAGCGGGTCGATCCGGAGCAGTCCGTCGGGGCGCTCCAGGCGGGCCTCGGCCACCTCGAAGCGGTACAGCCGGAACCGGGTGCCGACGTCGAGCAGGTCTCCCGTCGGGTCCACCCCGGCGTAGTCCAGCGCGGCGCGGCGGGCGGCGTCGCCGTGCAGCGCGGCCGCCCAGCCGGAGACCCAGGCCCGACCGAGCGACGGGGCGCCGGCAGCCGGCGGCAGGTCCAGCACGTCGAGCGCCACGGCGACGTCGTCGCCCGGCGGCAGCGCCGCCGCGAGGTCGCTGTGCACCGGTACGAGCAGCAGCACCCGGCCCTCGGCGTCGGTGACGTGCCGGACGTGGAACGGGCCGGGCCGCTGGGCGAGGTAGGCCAGGCCCGGCAGCCGGCCGGCGGCCAGGGTCCGGACGATCTCGGCGGGACTGGGCCGCAGGGCGGTGCTGGGGCGCATGACCCACCTCCGAAGGTTAGGCTTACCTAAGTAGCACGGTAGACCACCCGCGCCCCCACGTCCACCGCCTTGCCGTTCCGGCCGGTCAGCGGGTCTGCTCCAGCCAGGAGGCGTAGAGCAGCCCGTAGACCGAGTCCGGCTCGCGGACCAGCTCGTCGTGCGGGCCGCGCTGCACGATCCGGCCCCGATCCACCACGATCACCTCGTCCGCGGCCTGCGCCGTGGAGAGCCGGTGCGCGATCGCGAGGGTGGTCCGGCCCCGGGTCACCGCGTCCAGGGCGCGCTGCAGGCGAACCTCGGTGGCCGGGTCGACCGCGCTGGTCGCCTCATCCAGCACCAACAGGTCAGGGTCGGCGACGTACGCCCGCGCCAGCGCCACGAGCTGCCGCTCCCCCACGCTCAACGCCTCGCCGCGCTCGCCGACCGGGGTGTCCAGCCCGGTGGGCAGCCCGTCCAGCCAGTCCACCAGCCCCAGCTCGGTGAAGGCTGCCGTCAGCTCGGCGTCGGTCAGCTCCGGCCGGGCGAACCGGACGTTCTCCCCGACAGTGGCGTCGAAGAGGAAGCCGTCCTGCGGGACCATCACCACCCGCGCGCGCAGCGAGGCGAACCGGACCTGCGGCAGCGGCACCCCGGACAGCAGCACCTCGCCACCGGTCGGATCCATCAGCCGGGTGAGCAGCTTGGCGAAGGTGGTCTTGCCGCTGCCCGTCTCCCCCACCACGGCCACCCGGCTCTTCGCCGAGATCTCCAGGCTGACGTCGTGCAGCACCGGCGGGCCACCCGGATAGGCGAAACCCACCCCGGCGAAGCGGATGTCCAGCGGGCCGGCCGGCAGCTCCCGCCCCCGCTCGCCCGGGTCGGCCACGTCCGGGACGACGTCCAGCACGTCGAGCACCCGCCGCCAGCCGGCGATCGCGTTCTGCGCCTCGTTGAGCACCTCGGTGGCGATCTGCACCGGCTGGATGAACAACGTCACCAGGAACAGGAACGCCGTGAGCTGACCGACCGACAGCGTGCCGTCCACCCCGAGGGTGACCCCGAGGACGACGACGCCGGCCAGCGCCAACCCGGCCGCCAGCTCCCCCACCGAGCTGCCCAGGATGCTGATCCGGATCGCCCGCTGCTGGGCCTGCCGCTGCCCCTCGATCGCCACGTCCAGCCGACGGGCCGTCCGCCCCGCGATCCCGTACGCCCGGATCACCGGCGCCCCCACCACGCTCTCGGCGATCGTCCCGAGCAGCGTCCCCATCCGCTGCCGGACCACCCCGTACGCCCCGGCGAGGCGGCGCTGGAGCAGCCGGATCACCAGCACCGCCGGCGCGAACGCGGCGAGCACCACCAGGGTGAGCTGCCACGAGTACGCCAGCATCACCGCCGTGGTCACCGCGAGCTGACCGAGGTTGACGATCAGGATCACCCCGCCCCACTGGAGGAACTGGGTGATCTGGTCGACGTCGCTGGTCACCCGGGAGACCAGGGAGCCGCGCCGCTCGGACTGCTGGTGCAGCATCGACAGGTCGTGCACGTGCCGGAACGCCCGGGTACGCACGTTGGCCAGGGCGGTCTCGCTGACCGTGAACAGCCGCCGCATCATCAGGTACCCGCAGGTGGTGGTCACCACCAACACGGCGGCGGCAACCGCCACCACCGTCCAGACCACATCCAGGTCGAGCCCACCGACGATGCCCTTGTCGATGCCCTGCTGCACGGCCACCGGCACGGCCACCCGGCCGACCATGTAGACCAGCGCCAGGGCGAGCGTGCCGGCCAGGCCGGCGCGCAGCTCCGGGGAGAGGGCCAGCCCTCGCCGCAGGGTCTGCCAGGTGCTCTCCCCCGCGGGGCTCGCGGGCTCACTCCTCGCGCTCACCCTGCCACCTTCGTTCGCGACTGCGGGGCTCGCAGGCTCACTCCTCGCGCTCACCCTGCCACCTTCGTTCGCGACTGCGGGGCTCGCAGGCTCACTCCTCGCGCTCACCCTGCCACCTTCGTTCGCGACA
>NZ_JBEOWQ010000013.1:0-56992 GCF_040296145.1 Micromonospora sp. NPDC002296 | reverse complement strand
TGCGGGGCTCGCAGGCTCACTCCTCGCGCTCACCGGTCCACCTCGATCTCCAGGCCCGAGGCCAACGGCTTGACCTCGTCGGGCGTGCGCTGCTGCTGGGGGTCGGTCTCGGCCTGCTCGTAGGCGGTGACCAGGTCGGCGTAGCCGGCAACGGTGGCGAGCAGCTCGGTGTGGGTGCCCCGGGCGAGCACCCGGCCGTGCTCCAGGTAGATCACCTCGTCGGCGAGCGCGATGGTGGCCCGCCGGTACGCCACCACCATGATCGAGGCGGCCGGCCCCCCGGCGGTCGGGGCGCGCAGCCCGGCCAGGATGGCCGCCTCCACCCGGGGGTCCACCGCGCTGGTGGCGTCGTCGAGGACCAGCAGTCGGGGTCGCCCGGCCAGCGCTCGGGCCAGGGTGAGCCGCTGCCGCTGCCCGCCGGAGAGCGAGGTGCCCCGCTCGCCGACCATCGTGTCCAGCCCGTCGGGCAGCGCGGCGACGAAGCCGTCCGCCTCGGCCAGCCGCAGCGCCGACCAGACGTCCTCGTCGGCGATGTCGGGCCGGTCCAGGGTGATGTTGGCCCGGACCGTGTCGTCGAAGACGAACGGCACCTGGGCCACCAGCGCGGCGGCGCCCGCCAGCGACCCGGCGGTGAGCCGGCGGACGTCCACCCCGTCGAGGAGGACCGCGCCCGTGTGCGGGTCGACCAGCCGCACCGCCAGCGCGGCGATCGTCGACTTCCCGGAGCCGGTCGGCCCGACCAGGGCCACGGTCCTCCCGGCCGGCACGGTGAAGGAGACCCCACCGAGCACCTCGACGCCGGGCAGGTGCGCCTCGGCCGGCTCGTACGCGAAGCCGACGTCGGCGAAGGTCAGGGTGGCCGGGGTGGGGTCGGCCGGGTCGAGCGCGACGTCCCCGTACGGCATCTCGCCGGTGGCGTCGAGCACCCGGCGCACCCGGTCCCAGCCGGCGACGCTGCGCGGCAGCTCGGCCAGGACCCAGCCGATGGCCCGCACCGGGAACGCCAGGACGGTGAACAGGAACGCCACGCTGACCAGCTCGGTGACCGTGATGGCGCCCTGCCGGAGCCGGAACGCGCCGACCACCAGCACGGCGAGGGTGCCGAGACTGGGCAGGGTCTCCAGCAGCGGGTCGAACACGCCGCGCAGCCGGCCGACGGCGATCAGCGCGTCGCGCAGCTCACCGGCCCGGGCGGAGAACCGGGCGGTCTCCTGGGCCTCGCGGCCCATCGTCTTGACCACCAGTGCGCCGTCGAAGCTCTCGTGGGCGATCCCGCTGACCTCCGCGCGCAGCCGCTGGGCGCGGGCCTGGCGGGGGGCCATCCAGCGGGAGTAGACCACGTTGAGGGCGAACAGCGCCGGGAACACGGCCAGCCCGACCAGGGCCAGCGCCCAGTCGGTGACGAAGAGCGAGGCGACCGCGCCGACCAGCATCACCAGCGTGCCGACCGCGAACGGCAGCGGGGCGATCGGGTACCAGGCCGCCTCGACGTCGGAGTTGGCGTTGGACAACAGGGTGCCGGTGGCGTTGCGCTGGTGCCAGGACAGCGGCAGGTCCAGGTAGCGGCGGGTGACCCGGCGACGGTACGCGGCCTGGAGCCGGAACTGCATGTAGCCGGCACCGAGCCGGCGGCCGAAGATGCCGACCACCCGCAGCACGCTGATGCCGAACAGGGCCCCGGCGGCGAGGGCGATGGCCGCCACGCCCACCGACCCGCGCTCGACCGCCGGCACCACCACGTCACCGACCACCGCGCCGACGATGTACGCGCTGGCGATGACCAGCCCGCCGAACAGCACGCTGCCGGCCACCGCGACCGCGAAGATCCGGGGCTGTTCCCGGATCGCCCGGCCGAGCACGGACAGCCCTCTGCCGAGCACATCCCGACTTGTCTTGCTGGTCACGATCTCCCCCGCCGTAAGCCGCAATTGTCCCCCCTTATCCTTACCGGGTTCGGTCCACCTCGCCGTCCCGCACCGGGTATGTCGGTGATCACGTCCCGGCCTCCGACGCCGCCGCCGCGCCGACCGCGCCGGCCCGGCCTACGATCGGGCGATGACGCGGTACGCCCGGTCGGAGCGCGACGCGCTCGCCGACCTCATGCTGAGCCTGGGTCCGGACGCGCCGACGATCAACGAGGGCTGGTCGGTCCGCGACCTCGCCGCCCACCTGATCGTCCGGGAACGCCGGCCGGACGCCGCCGGCGGGATCATGCTGCCGCCCCTGCGCAGGTACGCCGAGGGGGTGCAGGCCCGGATCGCGGCCCGGCCGTTCGCCGAGCTGGTCGGCCAGGTCCGCCGCCCACCGGTGTGGAGTCCGGTGAGCAACCCGCTCACCGACGAACTGGTCAACACCATGGAGTTCTACATCCACCACGAGGACGTCCGCCGGGCCCGGCCCGGGTGGCGGCCGAGGGACCTGCCGGCCGGGCTGCACGCCGTGCTGTGGCGTCGGGCCGCGGTGCTGGGCCGACTGGCGCTGCGCCGCTTCCCGGCCGACCTGCTGGTGCAGGCGCCCGGGCACGGCGAGCTGTCGGCGGGGCGGGGCGGGCAGCGGGCCCGGCTGGTCGGCCCGCCGGCCGAACTGGTGCTGTTCCTGACCGGCCGGCAGCGGGTGGCCCGGGTGCAGGTGGACGGGCCCGCGGAGCTGGCCGAGCGGCTGAGGTCCGCCAAGCTGGGCATCTGACGAACCGCGATTCTCCGATCACACACGGGTGTAAACCATTCGTGACCGAATTATGAATGTCGATCGGTGCTGACGTACCCTCGTCCGGCCGTCGCCCCACCCCGGGGCGGCCACATCCGGAAGTGCGACATGCGAAGTTTCGCGGTCTCGGCCCTGAACGAACCGCCGTTTCCCCCGCGCCGGCACGCCGAGACCGACCTGGCCGCCGAGGCGAGCCTGGTCTGGGCACAGGAACTCGGCCTGATCACCAACGGGCACCGGCTGGCCCGGCTGCGCGGGGCGGCCGCCGCCGAGCTGGCCGGGCGCACCTGTCCGGACGCGGCCGGCGAACGCCTACGCCTGCTCACCGACCTGGTCACCTGGCTGTTCGTGGTCGACGACGCGTGCGACGAGGACGGCCTCGGCGCGGCCCCCGCCCGGCTGGCCCCGGCCGTCGCCGACCTGCTCGACGTGCTCGACCGGCACGGCGCACCGGGACACGCGGGCGACGACCCGCTCGGCAGCGCCCTGGACGACCTGTGCCGACGGACCAGGGCCCAGGGCTCCCCCGGGCTGCTGCTGCGCTTCATCGGCCAGGTGCGCGACTACCTGCTGGCCCTGCTCTGGGAGGCGGCGAACCGGGAGCACCGGCGCACCCCCGGGGTGGCGGAGTACGTCCAGCTACGCCGGCACACCGGCGCCGTGCATCCCGCGTTCACCCTGACCGACCTGGCGTACGACGCCCCGCCCGCGGCGGCACGCCGGGTCGAGCCGGCGCTGGTCGACGTCGAGACCCTCGCCGCGGACCTGGTCTGCTGGTGCAACGACCTCTTCTCGTACGGCAAGGAGAACGAGTCGGGTCCGGACGCGCACAACCTGGTCAGCGCCATCGCGGCCGAGACCGGCCGGGGCGAGCCCGCGGCACTGCGCGCCGCCGCCGACCGGTTCAACCGCACCCTCGCGGTGTACGCCGAGCGGGAGGCGGCCCTGCTCGCCGACGACCCGACGGTGCGCCCGTTCCTGGCCGCCCGGAGCAACTGGGTGCGGGCCACCTACGACTGGTCCACCCGCGCCGCCCGGTACGCCTGAGGCCGCGCCCCGGCGGCGCCGCCGGGGGACGGCCGGGGCTAGCCGATGCGCGGTACAGGCAATACCCTTCGGTAACCGCAGAATGACGTGACCCCCGTCACGCCTCCAGCCCTGAAGGCGGCTACAGCGATGGCTCTCGATGTACCGTACCGTTCCATCCCCGACATGTTCCTCAAGCGCGTCGCGGCGTCCCCCGACCGCCACGCCTTCGCCCACCCCGCGCCCGACGACTCCGGGCCGGTCTGGCTGACCTGGCAGCAGGTCAGCCAGCGGGCCAAGGCGGTCGCGGCCGGGCTGCACGGGCTCGGTGTCGGCCAGGAGAACCCGGTGGCGATCCTGGCGAGCACCCGGCTCGACTGGGTCATCGCCGACTTCGGCATCATGTGCGCCGGCGGCGCCACCACCACCGTCTACCCGACCACCGAGCCCGAGGAGGCGGCGTACATCGTCGCCGACTCCGGCTCCCGGGTGCTGTTCGCCGAGAACCCGGCCCAGGCCGCGAAGCTCGCCGGCGCGGAACTGCCGGCGCTGACCCACGTGGTGCTCTTCGACGGCACGCCCGATCCCGCCGCGGCCGTGCCCCAGCTGACCCTGGCCGAACTGGAGGAGCAGGGCGCCCGGGTGCTCGCCGCCGAGCCGGGGCTGATCGAGCGGCTGGTGGCCGGGATCGGGCCGGAGCACCTGGCCACCCTGATCTACACCTCGGGCACCACGGGCCGGCCCAAGGGCGTCGAGCTGCTGCACGGCGGCTGGTGCTGGGAGGGGGTGGCACAGGACGACGTCGGGCTGCTGCGCGACGACGACCTGCAGTACCTGTGGCTCCCGCTGTCCCACTCGTTCGGCAAGACCCTGCTCTGCGGGTCCACCCACGTCGGCCTGCCGACCTACGTCGACGGCCGGGTGGAGAAGCTGGTCGACCTGCTCGGGGTCATCCGGCCGACGCTGATGTGCGGGGCGCCCCGGGTGTTCGAGAAGATCTACAACAAGGTGGTCACCACCGCCCGGGACGCCGGCGGCGCCAAGGCGAAGATCTTCGCCTGGGGGGTCGGGGTCGGCCAGGCGAAGGTGGCCCTGGAGCAGGACGGCCGTCCGGTGCCGACCGGGCTGAGGCTGAAGTACGCGCTGGCCGAGAAGCTGGTGTTCAGCAAGCTCCAGGCCCGGCTCGGCGGGCGGATCCGGGTGCTGGTCTCCGGCGCCGCGCCGCTGAGCAAGGAGATCGCCGGCTTCTTCGCCGCCGCCAACCTGCCCATCTCGGAGGGGTACGGCCTCACCGAGACCAGCGCCGGCAACTTCGTCAACCCGCCGGACGGGCTGCGGATCGGCACCGTGGGCCGGGCGATGGGCGACCTCGAGTGCCGGATCGACACCGACGGGGAGATCCTGGTCCGGGGCCGCCCGGTGATGCGCGGCTACCACAACCTGCCCGAGGACACCGCCGCCGCGTTCACCGACGACGGGTTCTTCCGCACCGGGGACATCGGCAGCCTCGACGAGGACGGCTACCTGCGCATCACCGACCGGAAGAAGGACCTGGTCAAGACTTCCGGCGGGAAGTACATCGCGCCGTCGCACATCGAGGGGATGTTCAAGGCGCTCTGCCCGTACACCTCGCAGGCGATCGTGATCGGCCAGGCCCGCAACTACTGCACCATGCTGGTCAGCCTCGACCCGGACGCGATCGCCGGCTGGGCGGCCGGCGGCCCGCTGGAGGGCCGCGGGTACGCCGAGATCGTCGCCTCCGACGAGGCCCGGCTCATGGTCGAGGAGTACGTCGCCCAGCTCAACGCCAAGCTGAACCGCTGGGAGACGATCAAGAAGGTCGCCGTCCTCCCCCGGGACCTGACCATCGAGCACGGCGAGATGACCCCGTCCCTGAAGATCAAGCGTCGGGGCGTGGAGAGCAACTTCGCGGCCGAGATCGAGAAGATGTACGCCGGCACGCTCGCCGAGCTCTGACCGCGGTGCCGCCGGCGGCCGTGTCCCCCCGTCCCGGGACACGGCCGCCGCCGTCTCACAGGTGCTCGCCCCGCCACCGGCTCTCCTCGATCTCGGCCGCCCGCTGCTCCTCCAGCGCGAGCTGCCGGACCCGGCGCCGGCGGCGCCGCCCGCCCAGCGTCTCCGCGGCGGTGAGGGTGACGCAGACCAGGGCCAGCAGCACCAGCGCCTGCAGTTCCGGCAACCGGGCGGCCACCGGGGCGAGCAGGGCCAGCAGCGCCACCTCGACCAGCAGCGGCCAACGGAGCACCCGCAGCGCCAGCATCCCGCAACCGGCGAGGCTGAGCAGGTAGAGGGCCACCCCGCCGTAGAGGACCAGGATCCAGGACAGCCCCAGGGGATCCCCCCAGGCCGGGGTCTCGGGGTTCGCCGCCTCGACGAGCACGTCCTTGATCCCGAGGGCGAAGAAGATCACCCCCGCGATGATCGGCAGATGCAGGTAGGTGTACGCGTCGCGGGCCAGCCGGGCCCGGGCACCCGGGTCGCGGGTTCGGTGCAGCGCCTGCTCGACGGCGAGGGCCAGGGTGTCGAAGTACGCCCACCACAGCGCCGACGCCACCGCGATGCCGGTCACGGCGGCGACCACCACCGGCCAGGTCAGCGGCAGCCCGTTGACGAACCCCGGGCCGATCCCCAGCGCGATGACCGACTCGCCGAGCGCGATCAGGACCATGAGGGCGTGCCGCTCGGCCCAGTGCCCGGCGGACACCACCACCCAGTACGTGCCGCCGAGCGCCACCCCCGCGCCGTACTCGACGAGGAGCGCGACGGTCCACAGCACCAGCTGCACGGTCGTACCCGCGCCGTCCCCGGTGGTCCGCCGCACGAAGGCGGCGGCGACGAGCAGGGCGGTCGCGACCACCGGCAGCAGGACGAGCAGCAGCCACCGCCGCAGCCGCGCCCGGTCCCCCCGGGCCAGCCAGCCGAAGACGGCGAGCTGCGACGCGCGGACGAGGAGATAACTGACGGCGAAGACCAGCGGGCCGTTCAGCCCACCCGGCTGATCCACGAACGCACCCGGCATGCTCAGCACGAGCAGGAAGGTGGCGGCGACGGTGACGAACCCGACCAGCGGCAGGACGCCCTGGTCGGCGCGGGTGTAGTTGGCCAGCCCGGCGAACCCGCTCCAGCACCACCAGAGCAGCCCCAGCACCAGCAGGCAGCGGTACAGGTTGGTGGCGGAGGGGTGGCTCGTGGTCAGCGCGGTCACGTTAAGGAAGGCGAGGACGAAGACGAGGTCGTAGAAGAGTTCCAGCCGGGTGGTCCGGGAGCCGGGCGCACCGGGGCGGACCCACTGCGACCAGCCCTTGTTGCCCACTCCGGCAGTCTGTCAAGCCACGGCTCCGCCCCACCCCGCGATCGCCGCATCGGGTGCCGGCCGCGCCCCGGCCGGGACGTCGTCCGGGCGGCGGCGCGCCGCTCAGGCGATGACGGCCGGCTCCCGCCACCGCGGCCGACCGCCGCGGTCCAGGTCGTACCGGACCGCGGCGAGCCGCCCCACGGCGTCGACCAGGTCCGCGGCCGGCAGGGTGAACGGCAGCCGCAGGAACCGCTCCAGCGTCCCGTCCAGGCCGAACCGGGGGCCGGGGGCCAGCCGTACGCCGACCTCCTCGGCGGCCCGGGCGAGCGCGCTGGAGATCGGCCCGTCCAGCTCGGCCCAGAGCGTCACCCCGCCGCGCGGGACGGTGACCCGCCAGTCGGGCAGCCGCTGCGCGAGCGCGCCGGTCAGCGCGTCGCGCTGGGCGGCGAGCTGCACCCGCCGGGCGGCCACGATGGTCGACGCGTCGGCCAACAGGTGGACCGCTACCAGCTGGTCCAGCACCGGGCCGGCCATGTCCACCCCGACCCGGGCGGCGGCCAGCCGCTGCACCTGGGGCGCGGAGGCGCGCACCCAGCCGATGCGCAGGCCGCCCCAGTACGGCTTGCTCATCCCGCCGATGGAGATCACCCGGGAGTGCCGGTCGAAGGTGGCGACCGGCGGCGGCAGCGGGGTGCCGTCCAGTGGCAGGTCCACGAACGACTCGTCGATGACCAGGTCGGTGCCGGCGGCGTGGGCCGCGCCGACCACCCGCTCGCGCAGCTCGGTGGGCATCAGGTGCCCGGTCGGGTTCTGGAACTCCGGGATCAGGTACGCCAGCTTCGGCCGCCCCTGGCGCAGGCTGCCCAGCAGCAGGTCGGCGTCCCACCCGGCGCCGTCGATGGCCAGCCCGTGGGTGGTGATCCGGGCCCGCCGGGCGGCCAGCGCGGCGAGGGCGTTCGGGTAGGTCGGCGACTCGACCAGCACGCTGCCGCCGGGGGCCAGGGCCAGCCGCAGCACCAGGTCCAGCGCGTGCTGGGTGCCGCTGGTGACCATGATCTGGTCGGGCGAGGTGGGCAGGCCCCGGTCGGTGTACCCGGCGGCCACGGCCTCGCGCAGCTCGATGATGCCGGTCGGGTGGTAGCCGGCGCCGCCCAGGTAGCGGGGCAGGTCCTCGGCGGCGGCGCGGGCGGCGGGCATCAGCTCCGCCGGGGCGGCCAGCGCGGCCATCCCGAGGTCGATCATGTCCCGGTCGTCCTGCGGGGTCCACAGCCCGGTGCTGGCGACCTGGTGGGTGCCCGGGAGCATGGTCCAGCTCCCCGCGCCCCGCCGGCT
Source organism: Micromonospora sp. NPDC002296 (assembly GCF_040296145.1). NCBI lineage: Bacteria > Bacillati > Actinomycetota > Actinomycetes > Micromonosporales > Micromonosporaceae > Micromonospora > Micromonospora sp. NPDC002296. The sequence goes on along the minus strand of NZ_JBEOWQ010000013.1, from coordinate 48,612 downwards.
GGCCAGGTGGCCGGTCTCCCGCAGCAGCCGGTACGCGGCGGTGACCGTGGTCCGGCTGATCCGCAGCGCCTCGGCCAGCTCCCGCTCGGCGGGCAGGCGCACCCCCAGGGGCAGGCGGCCGTCGGCGAGCAGCCCTCGGACGGCGGCGGCGAGCGCCGCGTAGTCCGGGCTGCGGCGGCGGCCCGGCAGGGCATGCCACTGCCCGAGCAGTCGGGCCAATTGGCTGCCACGCACCTGGCTTGTCATGGCCACCCTCCCGATATTGGCTCCTTAAGCCGCACCGATTGGACCCTAGGGTGGCACGCATGGCACCGATTGGCAATCTCCGGCAGCGGCCGGTCCGGCGGCTGACCCAGCTCTACGCGGGCCTGCTCCTCTACGGCCTCAGCATGGCGCTGATGATCCGCTCCGGGCTCGGCCTCGATCCCTGGGACGTGTTCCACCAGGGGCTGTCCCGGCTCACCGGGCTGTCGTTCGGCACCGTCACCATCGCGGTCGGCGCGCTGGTGCTGCTGCTGTGGATCCCGCTGCGGCAGCGTCCCGGCCTGGGCACGGTGAGCAACGTGCTGGTGATCGGGCTGGTGGTGGACGCCACCCTGGCCCTGCTGCCCGGCGGCGGCCCGCTCGCGGCACGGGCGGCGCTGCTGGTCGCCGGGATCGTCGCCAACGGCGCCGCCACCGCCCTCTACCTCGGCGCGCGGCTCGGCCCGGGCCCCCGAGACGGCCTGATGACCGGGTACGTGGCCCGCCGGCCCGGACGGTCCGTCCGGCTGGTGCGCACCGTCATCGAGATCACCGTGCTGGCCCTGGGCTGGCTGCTCGGCGGCACCGTCGGTGTCGGCACGGTCGCCTACGCGCTCACCATCGGGCCGCTGGCCCAGTTCTTCCTGCCCCTCTTCATGGTGGACCTGCCGCCCCGGGAGCCCGCCGGACAGGAGTCGGGGGGCCGGATCGCGGCCGGCCCGGAGCCGGACGGCCATAATGTGGTCGAAGCACCGGCGGCGGACTGCGGCCGACCGCGCTGAGCTGCGGAAATGCCGGGCCGGGAAAAGTGGGTGTTTCCTTGCTCGGCGGCGCACGGCATCATTCCTGCATGGGGGAGAACGGATGGCTTTGGGCCGACGCCTGGATCTTTGTTTCACTGGTGATCGCGAACGGCGCGGGGCGGCACCGCCGATCGGCGTCCACCCGACGGCCGGAGGGCGTCCGGCTCACTGACGTGCTCTCCACAGCCGACCACCTCAACCACGCCATCCCCGAACGGCACGAGGTGGAGACGGCGGTCCGACGGCTCGTCGGCGCCGGCCTGGTCAGTGTCTCGGACGGCTGGTTCCGGCTCACCGCCGACGGGGAGCGGCTGTGGCGCACCCGACCGAGCGCCGGCCTGTCCACCGCCGTGGACACCGTGCAGGGCGTGCTGTGCCGGCGGCACACCCCCGGCAGCGCCGACTGGACGCTGGAGAAGGAGGAGCACGCCGCCGCCGTGCAGGAGTACGTGGTCCGGTCGATCCCGGCCCCGCGCCGCTCCCCCGAGGGCCACTCCGGCCGGGGCTGAGCCCGGCCCCGCTTCGGCACCGGCCCGCAGGCGGGGCGGCCGGCGTCAGCGGACGGGGTGACCCGAGCCGCGCAGCACGCCCTTGACCTCGCCGACGGTCAGCTCGCCGAAGTGGAAGACGCTGGCCGCGAGCACCGCGTCCGCCCCGGCGGCGATCGCCGGCGGGAAGTGGGCGATCTCGCCCGCGCCGCCGCTGGCCACCACGGGCACGTCGACGACCCGGCGGACCTCGCCGATCAGCTCCAGGTCGAAGCCGGCCTTCGTGCCGTCGGCGTCCATCGAGTTGAGCAGGATCTCCCCCGCGCCCAGCTCGGCGCCGCGCCGCGCCCATCGGACGGCGTCGATCCCGGTGCCCCGGCGACCACCGTGGGTGGTCACCTCGAAGCCGCTCGGGGTGACCCCGGCCGGCGCCCTGCGCACGTCGAGGGAGAGCACCAGCACCTGCCGGCCGAACCGGTCGGCGATCTCCGCGATCAGCTCCGGGCGGGCGATGGCGGCGGTGTTCACCCCCACCTTGTCGGCGCCGGCACGCAGCAGGATGTCGACGTCGGCGACCTGCCGGACGCCGCCGCCCACGGTGAGCGGGATGAAGATCGACTCGGCGGTGCGCCGCACTACGTCGAGCATGGTGCCCCGCTCGCCGGAGGAGGCGGTCACGTCCAGGAAGGTCAGCTCGTCCGCGCCCGCCCGGTCGTACGCCGCCGCCAGTTCCACCGGATCACCGGCGTCGCGCAGGTCGAGGAAGTTGACCCCCTTGACCACCCGCCCGGCGTCCACGTCCAGACACGGGATGACCCGTACCGCCACCGTCATGCCGCGAAGCCTATCCTCTCCCCGCCCGCCCCTCCGGGACCGCCCGCGCCCGCCTCCCGCACCGCAACGGCGGGGCGGGAGGGGCGGGGGTCTACAGCCGGACGAGCATCTTGCCGAGGTTCTCGCCGCGGAGCAGACCGAGGAAGGCCTCCGGGGCGCGGGTGATGCCGTCGACGACCGTCTCGTCGTACGAGAGCTTTCCCTCGCGCAGCCAGCCGGCGACCTCCTGGACGAACCGGCCGCGCAGGTGGCCGTGGTCGCCGACCAGGAAGCCGCGCAGGGTGAGCCGCTTGCCGATGACCAGCGCCAGGTTGCGCGGGGCCGCCGGCGGTTCACTGTCGTTGTACTGGGCGATCATCCCGCAGATCGCGGCCCGGCCGTGCAGCCGCATCGCACCGATGGCCGCCTCCAGGTGGTCCCCGCCGACGTTGTCGAAGTAGACGTCGATCCCGTCCGGCGCGGCGGCCCTGAGCGAGTCGCGCACCGGGCCGTCGTGGTAGTCGAACGCGGCGTCGAAGCCCAGTTCCTCCAGCCGCTCGACCTTGGCCGCCGAGCCGGCGCTGCCGACCACCCGGCCGGCGCCCCTGAGCTTGGCGATCTGGCCGACCATGCTGCCCACCGCTCCGGCCGCGCCCGAGACGAAGACGGTCTCGCCCGGCTTCATCGCGGCCACGTCGAGCAGCCCCGCGTACGCGGTCAGCCCGGTCATGCCGAGCACGCCCAGGTACGCGCTCACCGGGGCCAGGTCCGGGTCGACCTTGCGGGCGCCACGGGCGTCGACCAGGGCGTACTCCCGCCAGCCGAGGCCGTGCAGGACCGTGTCGCCCGGGGCGATCCCGTCGGCCTCGCCGGCCACCACCTCGCCGAGCGCGCCGCCGTCGAGCGGGGCGTCGAGGGCGAACGGCGGCACGTACGACTTGACGTCGTCCATCCGCCCCCGCATGTACGGGTCGACGGACATGAACTGGTTGCGCACCACGAGTTGGCCGGGCCCGGGGGTGGGCACCTCGGTCTCCACGAGGCGGAAGTTCTCGGCGGTCGGCCAGCCCTGCGGGCGGGAGGCCAGGTGAATCTCACGGTTGACGGTCACGGTGTCGTCCCTTCGGTCGCTGGTCGGGCTGCGCCGCGCGAGGTGTCAGGCGGCCAGGGCCTCGCGGACGGTGAGCGCGACCTCGACGTTGCCACGGGTCGCGTTCGAGTAGGGGCAGACCTGGTGGGCCTGGGCGACGAGTTGCTCGGCGGCCTCCCGGGGCACGGCCGGCAGGTCCACCACGAGGGCCACGGTCAGCCCGTACCCGCCGTTGCCGTTCGGGCCGATGCCCACCTCGGCGTCGACCACGGAGCCGGTGACGTCGGCCTTCGCCCCGCGGGCGACCAGGCGCAGCGCCGAGTGGAAGCAGGCGGCGTACCCGGCGGCGAAGAGCTGCTCCGGGTTCGCGGCGCCGCCGGCCCCGCCCATCTCCTTCGGCACCGCGAGGTCCAGCTCGAACGTGCCGTCGGAGGTGCGGACGCGGCCGTCGCGGCCGTCGCCGGTGGCGCGGGCGTCGGCGGTGTAGAGGACCTTCATGTCACTGCTCCTTCTGTCGGTGGATCGTCTCGGTGACCCGGGTGAGGGTGTCGCGCAGCGCGACCAGCTCGCCCTCGCTGAGGCCGGTGGCGAGGGCCACCCGCAGCGGGACGTCGCACATACGCTCGCGCAGCGCCCCGCCGTCGCCGGTCAGGCGCACCTCCACCCGGCGCTCGTCGCGCGCCGAGCGGGACCGGACCAGCAGGCCCGCCGCCTCCAGCCGCTTGAGCAGCGGGGAGAGGGTGCCGGAGTCCAGCCGCAGCGCGGCGCCCAGCTCGGAGACCGTGGGGGCGTCGTCGCGCTCCCAGAGCACCAGCAGCACCAGGTACTGCGGGTAGGTCAGCCCGAACGCGTCGAGGATCGGCCGGTAGACGTCGGTCAGGGCGCGCGACGCCGCGTACAGCGCGAAGCACACCTGCCGGCGCAACACCAGATCATCGGTCACCCCAGAAAGGTAGCGGGCAATTAAGTTGTGCACAACCGATCTGGCCGGACGGTGGCCCGCCTCACCCCGCCCTCGCCGAGGCGGGGCGGGGCAGGCCGGGGCTAGGCGGGGCGGTCAGCGGTCGCCGAGGTACGCCTCCAGCTCCACCTCGACCAGGTGGTCCGGGTCCAGCAGGGCGGCCACCACGACCAGGGTCGCCACCGGACGGACCGCGCCGAACACCGCGTTGTGGGCCCGGCCCACCTCGTCGGCGTACGCGCGGTCGGTCACGTACATCCGGGTGCGCACCACGTCCCCGGGCCCCGCGCCGACCTCGGCCAGGGCCGCCAGGCCGATCCGCAACGCCTGGGCGGTCTGCGCCGCGGCATCCCCCACGTGCACGACGTGCCCGTCGACCGTGGCGGTGCAGCCGGCCGTCACGGCCCGGTCGCCGGCCCGGACCACCCGGGAGTAGCCGTAGAGCTGCTCCCAGGGGCCGCCCGAGCCGAGTCGGGTGACGGTCACGCGGCGGCCAGCACGTCGAGGGCCTGTCGCACGGTGAACGCGCCCGCGTACAGCGCCTTGCCGGCGATCACACCCTCCACGCCCACCGGCTCCAGGGTCGCCAGGGCCCGCAGGTCGTCCAGCGCCGAGACGCCGCCGGAGGCGATCACCGGGGCGGCGGTGCGGGAGCACACCTCGCGCAGCAGGTCCAGGTTCGGCCCTCGCATGGTGCCGTCCTTGGTGATGTCGGTCACCACGTACCGGGCGGCGCCGGCCTTGTCGAGCCGTTCCAGCACCTCGAACAGGTCGCCGCCGTCGCGGGTCCAGCCGCGCGCCGACAGGGTACGACCCCGCACGTCCAGCCCGATGGCGACCCGATCGCCGTACTCGCCGCAGACCCGGTCGCACCACTGCGGGTCCTCCAGCGCGGCCGTGCCGATGTTGACCCGGGCCGCGCCGGTGCCCAGGGCGGCCCGCAGCGACTCGTCGTCCCGGATGCCGCCCGACAGTTCCACCTTGACGTCGAGCCGGCGGACCACCTCGGCCAGCAGGGCCGCGTTGGAGCCACGGCCGAACGCGGCGTCCAGGTCCACCAGGTGGATCCACTCCGCGCCGTCGTGCTGCCAGGCCAACGCCGCCTCCAACGGGTCGCCGTAGGTGGTCTCGCTGCCGGCGGCGCCCTGCACGAGCCGGACGGCCTGGCCGTCGGCGACGTCCACGGCGGGCAACAGGGTGAGGCTCAACGCTTTTCTCCTCGGATCGGGAACACGGTGGATCAGGACCGGCGGCCCAGGGCAATCACCACGGCCGCCGGCAGGACCAGCAGCAACAACACGACCAGCACCAGCCGCAGCGCCAGGTCGTCGACGAAACTCCAGATGCCGAGCACCGCCACCCCGGTCAACCCCACGATCGCGGCCCGCTCGCCCCGGGTGTGCCGGGCCAGCCGGCCCGAACGACGGCGCGACCAGCGGGGCAGCAGCCGGCGTACCACCGCGCGGCGGCGCTCCCGGCGGGCCACCCGGCGGCGGCGGACGGACCGCTCCCGCTCCAACTGGGCCTCGCGGGCCTCCCGACGGCGGGCGCGCTCCTTGCTCATCGGACGCCCCGGCCCGGCGTCGCCGGGCCGACGGGCGGCCGGACCGCGGCGGCACGGCCCGGCCCGGTGACCCGCTCAGCCACCGACGGTCACGGTGGCCAGCCAGTTGCGCAGCAGCGCAGCGCCGGTGTCGGCCGACTTCTCCGGATGGAACTGGGCTGCCGACAGCGCGCCGCGCTCGACCGCGGCCACGAAGTCCGTCTCGTGGTGCGCGGTGGTCACCGTCGCCCCCGCCGCGGCCAGCGCCGCCGGGTCGGTCACCCCGTAGGAGTGGACGAAGTAGAAACGGCTGTCCGCCGGCAGGCCGGCGAAGAGCGTCGACGACGCCGGGGCGTGCACGGTGTTCCAGCCCATGTGCGGCAGCCGGGCGGCGGCAAGCCGCGTCACCGCGCCGGGCAGCAGCCCGAGCCCCTTGGTGACCACCCCGTGCTCGTCCCCGTGCTCGAAGAGCACCTGCATGCCGACGCAGATGCCCAGCACCGGACGGCCGGCCGCGACCCGTTCGGCGATCACCGGGCCCGCGCCGATCGCCTCGATCCCGGCCATGCAGGCGGCGAACGCGCCGACGCCCGGGACGACCAGGCCCTCGGCCTCGGCGGCGGCGGTCAGGTCGTCGGTCACCGTGACGTGCGCGCCGGCCCGTTCCAGGGCCCGCTCGGCCGAGCGCAGGTTGCCCGAGCCGTAGTCGAGCACCACGATCCGCTCACTACGCTCGCTCATCAGCCCTCCCCGGGCAGCAGCCAGAGCACCCCGCCGATGGTGGCCAGCACCGCGAGCAGTGCGGTGATCACCACCGCGCTACGCGGCGCGCCCTGGCGGTGCAGCGACCACGCCCCGCCGACCAGCACCCCGGCGAGGATCAACAGCAGCGACGGCAACACGGACCCCATCAGGATCGTCCCTTCCGCGCGCCCGGCCTCACAGCGCGCCCTTCGTGCTGGGGATCGCGCCGGCCGAGCGCGGATCGATGGCGGTGGCCTCGCGCAGGGCACGGGAGACCGCCTTGAACTGGGCCTCCACCACGTGGTGGGCGTCCGGGTGGCCGCCGGGGCGGGCCGCCCGCAGCACGTCCACGTGCAGGGTGATCCGGGCAGCCTGGCCGAAGGACTCCCAGATGTGCCGGGTCATGCTGGTCGGGTAGACCGGCCCGATGTACGGCGCGAGCGGCGGCTCGTCGTGCACCACGTACGGGCGGCCGGACAGGTCGACGGCGGCCCGGACCAGGACCTCGTCCATCGGGACGGTGGCCGAGCCGTACCGCCGGATGCCGGCCTTGTCCCCCAGCGCCTCGTCGAACGCGGCGCCCAGGGCGAGCGCCGTGTCCTCCATCGTGTGATGGGCGTCGATCTCCAGGTCGCCGACGGTGCGCACGGTCAGGTCGAAGCCGCCGTGCCGGGCGATCTGGTGCAGCATGTGGTCGTAGAAGCCGACCCCGGTGCCGATCTCGGCCGCTCCGGTGCCGTCGAGGTCGATCTCGACGAGCACCTTGGTCTCCTTGGTGATCCGCTCCACCCGGGCGGTACGGCTCATTGAAGTCTCTCCATCGCGGTGAGGAAGGCGTCGGTCTCGGCGGGGGTGCCGGCGGTGACCCGCAGCCAGCCGGGCAGCCCGACGTCGCGGACCAGCACGCCGGCGTCGAGCAGGGTGTGCCAGGCCACCGCCTGGTCGCCGCCCACGGCGAAGAGCACGAAGTTGGCGTCGCTGTCGGCCACCCGGTGACCCCGGGCGCGCAGCTCGGCGACGATCCGGTCCCGCTGCCCCATGATCGCCTCGACCGTGCCGAGCAGGGCGTCGCGGTGCGCCAGCGCCGCCCGGGCGGCGGCCTGGGTGAGCGCGGAGAGGTGGTACGGCAGCCGGACGAGTTGCACCGCGGCCACCACGGCCGGGTCGGCGGCCAGGTAGCCGAGCCGGCCGCCGGCGAAGCCGAACGCCTTGCTCATCGTCCGGGTCACCACCAGCCTCGGGTGGCCGGGCAGCACCGCGAGGGCGCTGACCGTGCCGGGACGGGCGAACTCGGCGTACGCCTCGTCGACCACCACCATGCCGGGGGCCTCCGCCAGCACCGCGGCGACCACCGCCGGGTCCAGCGCGGTGCCGGTGGGGTTGTTCGGCGAGCAGAGGAAGACCACGTCGGGGCGGTGCTCGCGGACCTGGGCCACCGCCTCGTCGGCGGTCAGCCCGAAGTCCGCCCCACGCCGGGCCGGCACCCAGCGGGTGCCGGTGCCCAGGGCCAGCAGCGGATGCATCGAGTACGCCGGGGCGAAGCCGAGCGCGCTGCGCCCCGGACCGCCGAACGCCTGGAGCAGCTGCTGCTGGATCTCGTTGGAGCCGTTGGCCGCCCACACCTGCTCGACGGTGAGCCCGTGGCCCAGGTACGCCGCCAGGTCGGCGCGCAGCGCCACGGCGTCCCGGTCCGGGTACCGGTTGAGGTCCCGCAGCTCCGCCGCGAGGGCCTTGCCGATCGCGTCGACCACCGGCTCGGGCACCGGGTAGGAGTTCTCGTTGGTGTTCAGCCGCACCGGCACGTCGAGCTGCGGCGCCCCGTACGGGGACAGCCCGCGCAGATCGTCGCGGATCGGCAGGTCGTCGATGGCGCTCACGCCCGGCACCCCGCCCCGCTCGCTCACGGGGCCTCCCCCGGGAAACGCACGCTGACCGCCTGGCCGTGGGCCGGCAGGTTCTCCACCCCGGCCAGGGTGACCACGTGGGGGGCCACCTCGCGCAGCGCCTGCTCGGTGTACTCCACGAGGTGGACGCCGCGCAGGAAGGACTGCACCGACAGGCCCGAGGAGTGCCGGGCGCAGCCGCCGGTGGGCAGCACATGGTTGGAGCCGGCGCAGTAGTCGCCCAGCGACACCGGCGACCAGGCGCCGACGAAGATCGCCCCGGCGTTGCGCACCCGCAGCGCCCACTCGCGGGCGTTCTCGGTCTGGATCTCCAGGTGCTCGGCGGCGTACGCGTCGACCACCCGCAGGCCGGCCTCCAGGTCGTCGACGAGGACCACGCCGCTCTGCTCACCGGTGAGCGCGGTGGTGACCCGCTCGGCGTGCTTGGTCGCGGGCACCTGTCGGGCCAGCTCCCGCTCGACCGCCTCGACCAGCGCGGGCGACGGGGTGACCAGCACGCTGGCCGCGAGGGGGTCGTGCTCGGCCTGGCTGACCAGGTCGGCGGCGACGTGCGCCGGGTCGGCCGTGTCGTCGGCGAGGATGGCGATCTCGGTCGGGCCGGCCTCGGCGTCGATGCCCACCACCCCGCGCAGCAGCCGCTTCGCGGCGGTCACCCAGATGTTGCCCGGGCCGGTGATCATGTCGACCGGGTCGCAGCGCTCCGCGCCGGCCGGGTCGACCGCCGAGCCGTACGCGAGCATGGCCACCGCCTGGGCGCCGCCGACGGCGTACACCTCGTCGACGCCGAGCAGCGCGCAGGCCGCGAGGACCCGGGCGTCGGGCAGACCACCGTTGTCCTGCTGCGGAGGGCTGGCCACCACCAGGGAACGGACTCCGGCCGCCTGGGCGGGGACCACGTTCATCACCACGGTCGACGGGTACATCGCCAGGCCGCCGGGAACGTACAGGCCGACCCGGTCCACCGGCACCCAGCGCTCGGTTACCGTGCCGCCCGGCACCACCTGCGTGGTGTGGTCGGTGCGCCGCTGGTCGGCGTGCACCTTCCGGGCGCGGCTGATCGACTCCGACAGCGCGGCGCGGACCTGCGGGTCGAGCGTCCCCTCGGCCTCGGCGATCGCCTCGGCGGGGACCCGCAGCCGCTCCGGCGAGACGCCGTCGAACCGCTCGCTCGCCTCCCGGATCGCCGGGTACCCATGCTCCCGGACCGCCTCCACGAGCGGACGGATCCGCTCGACGGCCACGGAGACGTCGAGCTGGGCACGGGGCAGCAGGCGGCGGGGGTCCCGGACGCCGCCGCGCAGGTCGATCCGATTCAACACCCCTGCGAGTCTAGGCGGACCGCCCGGCGCAGGCCCGCGCCGCCCGCAGGCCGGGACGGTGAGCCGAGCCACGCCGTCGCGGCGCGGGCGGGCTAGGCTCGACCACGTGACTGCACGGTTGCCGATCTTCCCCCTCGGGACGGTGCTCTTCCCCGGTCTGGTGCTGCCCCTGCACATCTTCGAGGAGCGCTACCGGGCCCTGGTGCGCCATCTGGTGGGCCTGCCCGACGGCACGCCCCGCGAGTTCGGGGTGGTGGCGATCCGGGCCGGCTGGGAGGTGGCCCCCGGGCCCACGCAGCGACCCGTCCCCGGCGTCGGGGACGTCACGCTGCACGAGGTGGGCTGCACCGCCGAGGTGCGTCAGGTGACCGAGCTGGCCGACGGCGGGTTCGACATCGTCACGGTGGGACGACGGCGGTTCCGCCTCACCGAGGTCGACGAGCGTGCCGAGCCGTACCTGACCGCCGAGGTGGAGTGGCTGCCGGAGCCGGGCGGCCCGGACGAGGGCAGCGACCTGCTGGCGGCCCGGGTGATCTCGGTGTTCCGGCAGTACCTCGGGCTGATCCGCCCCGACCCGGAGGAGATCTCCGAACAGCTCCCGGAGGACCCCACCGTCCTGTCCCATCTGGTCGCCGCGACGGCCATGCTGACCGTGGACGACCGGCAGCGGCTGCTCGCCATCGACGACACGACCGCCCGGCTCCGCGCCGAGCTGCGGCTGCTCAACCGCGAGGCGGCTCTGCTGCGCCAGGTGCGGGCGGTTCCGGTGCCGCTGTCGGAGCTGGCGAGCCCTCCGGCCCCGAACTGACCCCCGGCGGGACGGCAGGGAAGCCGTCGGGCGGGGCAGCCGGGACCCAGGCCAGGTCGGGCGTCGGCTCCCGGCGCAGCGACGGCCAGCGGGACCAGCCGGCCAGCAGGGTGTACGTCACGGCCGCGCCGAACGCCGGCAGCAGCAGGTTGCCGTACGGCACCGGGAACACGTCGAGGAACCAGTGCACGCCCCCGGCGCGCAGGTCGGCGGGCTTGGTGAACGCCTGCCCCGCCGGGGCGTCGGCCAGCAGACGGTCGTACGTCGACAGGCCGATCCGGCGGCCGACCTGCCAGGCCACCGGCGCCGCCGCGAGCCCGCCGAGCACGCCGGCGAGCAGCCCGGCGGGGCCGCGGCTGCGGCGCAGCAGCACCCACAGGGCCAGCGCGGCGAGCACGCCGAACCCGAGCCCCAGCATGCTGAACCAGCCGTCCGCGGCGATCGGTTGCTCCGGCTGCGGCTGGGCGTAGACGGCACCCGCAGCGGTCTTGACCACCGGGGTGTCGGGCGCGACGGCCGCCCAGAGAAGCCCCAGCGGAACGCCCAGCGCGGCCAGCGCCGCCGCCGCGCCGAGCGCCACCGCGACCGACCGGCCCGGACGACGCGCTGGCCGGTCGACGGCGGGGTACGGGACGTAGCCGGCGTCGGGAGCCGCCGGTCCGGACGCCCCGGGGTCGGGGGCCGGCCAGGCGAGCGGGTCCGCGCCGGGCGCGGCGGCGGGGGTGCCCGCCGGCACCGGCAGGCCGGCGGACCAGCCAGGGGCCTCCGGGCCCGCCACCGGCCGGGGCTGCGCCCCGGGCTCGGGCCCGCCCGACGCGGCGGGCGGGGGCAGGGGGCGGTCGGAATCGGAGGTGTCCGGGCTCACCGGTTGATCCTTCCAGACCGGACCCACCCCCGGGGCGTCGGTGCCGCCGGACGGTCTCAGCCGGCGAAGGGTTCGAGCATGGTCGACGCGGCGCGCAGCCAGGCCTGGCGGGTCTCCGGCTGGAGCTGGTGGTACTCGATCGAGGACCCGGTCTCCAGCGCCGGGTCGTACGGCACCACGGCCACGGCCCTCGTCCGGGTGGCGAAGTGCCGCTCCAGGTCGTCCTGCAGCGGCGAGCGGCCGGGCGTCGGGCAGGAGATCAGGGTGACCGCGTTCTCGGCCAGCTCGCCCATGCCCACCTCGTGCAGCAGGTCGAGCATCCAGTCCGCGCTGAACGCGGCGTCCTCCCGGGGCACGGTGGTGACCACCAACTGGTCGGCGGCCTGCATCACCGTGCGCCAGTTCGGGCTCTCCACGTTGTTGCCGGTGTCCACGCAGACCACGTCGTGGGTTCGGCGCAGCAGCTCCAGCACCCGCTTGACGGTGAACTGGTCCAGCCGCTGGGCGAACCGGGGGCTCTCCTCGCCGGCCAGCACGTCGTACGAGCCGTCGGAGGCGTGCCGCAGGTAGTCGTCCAGACTCCCCAGCAGTTCGGCACCCTCGCGGATCTCGATCTGGGCGAGGTCGCCGATCAGGTGCCGGATGGTCCGGGCGTGCCGGGCGCTGCCGGCGCGCAGCCCGAGGGTGCCACGCAGCTCGTTGTCGTCCCACGCGAGCACGCCCCGGCCCCGCACGCTGCCGACGGTGGCGGCGGCCAGCACCGTGGCGGTGGTCTTGTGCACCCCGCCCTTGGGGTTGGCGAACGCGAGCACCCGGGAGGTGCCCAGCTCGCGGCGGAGCACCCCGGCAGACCGCTCCAGCTCGCTCTCCGGGCTCTGCGGTCGCCACTCGATCCGGGCCGGGTAGCCCCGGTCCACCACGGCCGGCGGGCCGGGCTGGTAGGCCGGCTCGACCGGAGGCTGGTACACCGGCTCGACCGGGTAGGTCGGCTCGACCGGGGGCTGGTACACCGGCTCGACCGGGTAGACCGGCTCGACCGGAGGCTGGTACACCGGCTCGACCGGGTAGACCGGCTCAATCTGCGGCTGGTAGGTCGGCTCGACCGGAGGCTGGTACGTCGGCTCGGGCCGGTACCCGCCGTTGTCCAGCAGCGCGTACCGCGACTCGACCGGTGACGGCTCGGACCGGTAGCCGTTGTCCAGCATCGCGTACCGGGACTGGGCGGGCGGGGCGAGGTCGGCGCGGTGCACCGGCTCCGGCTCCGGGTGGACCGGCTCGTGGCGGGCCGGCTCGGCCCGCCACGCCGGCTCGACCGGGTACACCGGCTCGACCGGATAGCCGGGCTCGGACTGGTACGCCGGCCCGGGCTGGTAGGACGGCTCCGCCTGGTACGTCGACTCGGGCAGGTAGGACGGGTCGATCCGGTAGGCCGGGTCCACCCGGTAGCTCGCCCCGGCCCGGTAGCTCCCGTGGGGCGGCTCGGCCGGGTGGCCGGGCTCCGCGCCGTACGACGGCTCGGCGGAGCGGCCGATCGCCGCCCGCCCGGCGTAGCCGTTGCCCGACGCGCGCCGGGGCAACGACTCGGGGGCCACCCGGGACGCCTCCTCGGCACGATGGTCGGCCTCGGCCTGCTCCGCGGTACGACCGCCGTGGCGGGCCCGGTCGAGCAGCGCCCGCCACCGCGGTGCTGGCTCGGCCGGTCGACCCCAGCCGGTCTCCGTGCCGTCCAAGGCTCGCCCTCCCAGCGCCATCGATCTCCGCCTGACAGGCTACGAACGAAACCCTATTCGGACCACACCGGTCTGCGCACATTCTGGTCCGTCTTTGTCACCGGGGCACCGCCTCCGGGCCGCCGTCGGCCGCGTACGGCGAGGTCGCGGCCTTCGGCGCGACCTCCCCGGCCGACGCCGGGCCCACAGGCGGTGACGACACCACGACCTTCGGTGCCGCTTCCGACGTTTCGCCCACCCCCGGCACCGGCCCGGTATCGGCCGGCGGGCGGGCCACGTCGCGCTGTTCGGGCAGCGGCGGGGTGACCACCGTACGGTCCAACCGGCGCAGCTCCGGGGCCGGCTCGACGGACCGGACCCGCGGCCGACCGGCCAGCGCGCGCAGCGCCTCCGGCACGCCCCGCACCACCGCCGCGTACACGCAGGCGCACCCCGCCCGGTACGCCGCCGCCTCGTCCGCCGCGACCTGCGCCCCGGTCTCGTACCTCCGGCGCAGCTCGGGGTCGGCGGCACCGGCGGCCCGGGCCCGCTGGTCGGCGGCCTCGCGGTCCTTGCGGGCGGCCACCCCGGCCATCCCGGCGGTCACGTCCTGCGGCAGCGACCCGACCGGCAGCCGGACGATCTCGCTCTGCCGGCCGGGCAGCGGCGCCCGGGCCACCACCTCCGCGACGGACACGCCGTCGAGCGGCGCCGCCAGCCCGCCCGGGGCGACGTACGCCGAGAACGACACCAGCGCGTACGTTCCGGCCGGCGACCCGGCGGCCGGCAGGGCCGCCAGCTCGGCCGCGGCGGCGCGCAGGTACCCGGGGATCGGGTCGCCGGAGGCGATTCCGACCCGGGTCACCTCGCCCACCGTGCGGTCGCCCGCCGGCCGGTCCTGGCGGCTCGCCCACCCGGCGGTGAGCAGCACCGCCGCCACCGCCAGCAGCGCGGCCGAGGTGAGCAGGCGGGGCCTGCGGGCCACTCCGGCCGGGGCGCGACCGGCGGCGGGGCCGGTCGCGGCGGACGGCCCGTCGTCCGGGCCCGACGGTGGCTGGCCGGACCGCGGTTGTTCGGTAGCGCGCACCGCGCGGGCCCCCTCGGCGGAAGAGTCTCGGTGGGACGTCGGGTCAGTCGCGGAGGATCTCCAGCGCCCGTTCCAGGTCGGCCGGGTAGTCGCTGACGAAGGTCACCTGGTCGCCCGTGCGCGGGTGCAGGAAACTCAGCGACCGGGCGTGCAGCCACTGCCGACCCAGGCCCAGCCGGGCGGACAGCGTCGGGTCCGCGCCGTAGGTGAGGTCGCCCACGCAGGGGTGGCGCAGGGCGGAGAAGTGCACCCGAATCTGGTGGGTCCGGCCGGTCTCCAGCCGGACGTCCAGCAGGCTCGCCGCCGGGAACGCCTCCAGCGTGTCGTAATGGGTGATGCTGGGCTTGCCGTCGGAGACCACGGCCCACCGGTAGTCGTGGTTCGGGTGCCGGTCGATCGGAGCGTCGATGGTGCCGCGCAGCGGGTCCGGGTGGCCCTGCACCACGGCGTGGTAACGCTTCTCCACCTCGCGGTACTTGAAGGCCCGCTTCAGCGCGGTGTACGCCTGCTCGCTCTTGGCCACCGCCATGATCCCGGTGGTTCCGACATCGAGGCGGTGCACCACGCCCTGCCGCTCGGCGGCGCCGCTGGTGGAGATCCGGTGCCCGACGCCGGCCAGCCCGCCGATCACGGTCGGGCCGGTCCAGCCGGGGCTGGGGTGGGCCGCCACGCCCACCGGCTTGTCCACGACCACGATGTCGTCGTCGGCGTACACCACCCGCAGGCCGGGAACCGTCTGCGGCACCACAGTCGGCGGGGCGGCCGGGGCCGGCAGCGTCACCTCCAGCCACGAGCCGGCCTTGACCTTGTGCGAGTTGGACCGGGCAACGCCGTCGACCAGCGCGTCACCGGCGTCGATCAGGGCCGCGGCGGCAGTGCGGGAGAGCCCGAAGAGCCGGGACACGGCCTGGTCGAGCCGCATGCCGTCGAGGCCGTCCGGCACCGGCAGGGAACGCTGGTCGCCGCCCGCGGCGAACGCCGCGGTCACGCCCGCTCCCGCTGTCCGGCCGGGACCGCGTCGGCGGACTTGTCCCTGCCGAGCCGGGAGCCGTCGCGCTGACGCCCGGTGAGTTCCAGCACCACGGCCAGCACCACCCCGCAGAGCAGCGAGCTGTCGGCCAGGTTGAACACCGGCCACACCTGGCCGTACGGGTCGAAGAGGCTGATCATGTCGACCACGTGGCCGACGAAGTGGCCGGGGGCCCGGAAGATCCGGTCGCCCAGGTTACCCAGCGCCCCGCCGAGCACCAGACCGAGCGAAACCGCCCAGGGCAGCGAACGCAGCCGCAGGGCCATCCACCCGATCCAGCCGACCACGCCGATGGTGATCAGCGGGAAGACCCAGGTGTGGTCACCGCCGATGCCCCACGCCGCGCCGCTGTTGCGGGTGAGGCTGAGGTAGACCGCGCCGCCGAGCAGCTTCACCGGTTCCCTGTCGCTGAGCGCGAGCAGGGCGAAGTGCTTGGTGAGCAGGTCGGCCAGGAACGCCACCAGGGCGACCGCGGTGAGGATCACGATCGCCCGGCGCCGGGCCGGGGGCGGGGCCCCGCCCGGCTCGGCGGTGCCGGTCTCGGACCCGGCGGGCGGTGTAGCCGTCATCTGCTCCCCATCGACGCTCTCGGCGGTGATCGCTCACCGTCCTGATCGGCCGGGGAGCGGGTTCAGCGCCGCTCCTCCAGCTGCTTGCACTTCACGCAGAGCGTCGCCGACGGGAAGGCGGCGAGCCGCTCCACCGGGATCGGGTCGCCGCACCGCTCGCACCAGCCGTAGCCGCCCTCGTCGAGCCGCTCCAGCGCCCGCTCGACCTGCGTGATCCGTTCCCGGATGCTGTTGGCGAGTGAGATCTCCTGCTCCCGCTCGAACGTCTTGGTGCCGGTGTCGGCCTGGTCGTCCCCGGCCGAGTCCGTCAGCCGATCGCGCTGCAGCTCGGTGATCTCGCTCAACGTCTGATCGTACTCGGCGCGCAACTCGTCCCGCCGTGCCGCCAGGGCCGCCCGGATCTTCTCGGTCTCCGCGGCGCTGCGGGTGGCCTTGGCCACCGGCTTACGGCCGGCGGTCCTGGTGTCGGCTGGCTTCGCCATCGTCGCTCCCTAGCGCCGCGGCGCCGCGGCGCTGCCGCGGCCCCTGGACAGGGGTCGCCGGCCTGGCGCCCCCAGGTAACAAAACGGGCGCACGGCAACAGTCGCCGCGCACTCCGGAGGTTGGCAAGAATACGGAACGTACAGGCGTCCGACAACGTGCCGCCCCGCCGCCCCGCCATTCCGCCTCGAAAAGCCCTCAAATGGGCAAAAGGAACGCTAGCAGATCAACCATCGCGATCCTCGCCGTACTCGCCAAACCACCGGGCCAGGCGTCCCCGGCGGCTGACCGCGCGCAGCCGCCGCTCGGCGGCGTCCCGCACCCCCGACGTCGCCACGATCAGCAGGCTGTCGCCGGTCTTCAGCCGGGTGTCCGGGCCGGGCACGAAGCCCGCCCCGTCACGCAGCACCAGGGTCACCGCGGCTCCCACCGGCAGCCGCAGCTCGTCCAGGTGGACCCCGGCCAGCCGCGACTGCGGGGGCACCTCCACCTGGAGCAGGTCCGCCCGCATCCGCTCCAGCGGGGCGGTCTCCACCCTGATCTCCGCCGGCTCGGCCGGAGCGGTCACGCCCAGCCGGCGGGCGGCCGGGGCGAGGGTGCCCGCCTGGAGCAGGGTGAAGATGACCACCAGCACGAAGACCGCGTCGAAGAGCCGCTCCGCGCCCGGCACCCGCTCCGACAGCGGAATGGTCGCCAACACGATCGGCACCGCCCCGCGCAGCCCGGCCCAGGACAGGAACGCCTGGTCGCGCAGGCCGAACCGGAACGGCCAGGCGGACACCGCCACCGACAGCGGCCGGGCGGCCAGCACCAGCGCCAGCCCGGCGACGATCGCCGGCAGCAGCGCCGCGTCCAGCCGGCCCGGCGAGGCCAGCAGCCCGAGCAGGACGAACAAGCCGATCTGGGCCAGCCAGGCCAGCCCGTCGGCGAAGCCGAGGATGGCCTGCCGATGCGGCAACCGGGCATTGCCCAGCAGCACCCCCGCGACGTACACGGCCAGGAAGCCGGAGGCGTGCAGCACCGCGCCCGCCGCGTACGCGAGCACGGTGAAGCCGACCGCCGCGATCGGGTAGAGCCCGGCCGAGGGCAGCGCCGCCTTGCGCAACGCCACCCGGCCGGCGAGCCCGACGCCCAGCCCGACCGCGACGCCCACGCTGAGCTCGTAGCCGAGCAGCAGGCCCTCGTACCACCACGGGTGGGCGGCCTCGGCGGCCGCACGGGACAGCAGCACCACCAGCAGCACCACCGGGGCGTCGTTCATCCCCGACTCGGCCTCCAGGGTGGCGACCAGCCGGGGCGGCAGGCGCAGCCGGCGCAGGGTGGCGAAGACGGCGGCGGCATCGGTCGAGGAGAGCACCGCCCCGTAGAGCATGGCCAGCCGCCAGTCCAGCCCGAGCAGCAGATGCACGGCCAGGCCGACCACCAGAATGCTCACCACCACCCCGACGGTGGACAGCACCGCGGCCAGCCCGAGCACCGGTCGCAGGGTGCTCCACCGGGCGGTCAGCCCGCCCTCGGCGATGATCACGACCAGGGCGCAGAAACCGAGGGTGCGGGTCAGCTCGACGTCGTCGAACCGGATGCCCAACCCGGACTCGCCGATCGCCACGCCGAGCGCGAGGTAGACCAGGAGGCTCGGCACGCCCAGCCGGGTGGAGAAGCGGACCGCGCCGACGGCCACCAGCAGCACCGCGGCGCCGAGCAACAGCGTGAGGTCGAATCCGGGGGTCATGCCGGCCCTGGACGGGCAGCCGTCACCGGTCGGCCCCGTCGCGCAGCCGGCGCAGCGCCTGCGCCAGCTCCGGCGACGGGCGCTCGACGAGGAAGAGCTTGTCCCGGCTGGCCGAGCCGGCCCGCAACGACACGGCCGCCGGCCGGACCCCGAGCGCCTCGGCCAGCGCCCGACGAGCCGCCTCGGTGGCCCGGCCGTCGACCGGCGGGGCGTTCACGGCGATCACCAGGGCCGGCCCGTGCGGGCCGTCGTGCCGGCCGCCGACCCGGGCCCGGGCTGCTCCCGGCTTCACCCGCACGGCAACGGTGAGCGTGTCCTCCATGGGGCGTCAGAGCGGCCGGGCGTCAGCGAGCAGGAAGGTGTCCGGCGCGCAGCCGGCGCACGGGGTGAAACCCAGCCCGACGGCCTCGGCCACCGGCAGCGGCTCGGCGACACGGCCGAGCAGGTGCGGGCAGTCGGCCAGGTGATAGCGGGGCCGCCCGTCGACGACCTGGACCTCGTCGTCGAGCTGAGCGACCAGCGCGGCGTCCGACGGGGACACCCGCAGCGCGGGCGGCTCGTCCGGCGGCACCGCGGCCTGGTCCGGGTCGGCCGGACCGGCGTACGGGTCCTCGCCGGCGTACGGCTGCCCGTCGGCGTGCGGGTCGTGCGGGTCCTCGGCCGCGTACGGCTGCCCGTCGGCGTGCGGGTCCTCCCCGACGACGGCCGACGACCCGGGTGGTTGCCGCCACCCGGTGTCGTCGGCATCGATCGTCGAGGGAACATGTTGGGCCGGGATGTCCGGCCCGGCCTCGAAGTGGGCCTCGGCCTCCGGGTCGTCGCCGGCCGGTCGCCGGCGGAACCAGGTGGGGTCCGGGTCGGAACGCCCGGCTGCCGCCCGGGTGGCGGCCGCCTGGCGGGCACCGACCACCAACGCGACGGCGGCCAGCAGGCTGGCCGCGATGGAGGCGGCCAGCGGCAGGCTGGAGCCACCGGTGAGGCCGACCACCAGAAGCACGACGGCGACGAGGATGAGCAACAGGCTTACGACTATCACGGCTCACCCCCGCCGCGTCGGATTCAGGTGGGCGTGGCCGGCGGTCGTCCCCACGACGACCGCCGTACCGAAATCAGCGACCCGACTCCAGGGCGCCGGAGCGACCGCCGCTGTACGAGCCGGCGAGGCCGGCTGCCGCGAGGCCGTTGCTGCCGCCCACGGCCCGGCTGCCCTCGCGGGTCATCTCGGCCTCCAGGCCCTGACCGCGGCCGTCGAGGTCGCGCAGCTGGCTCTCCAGGTACGCCTTGAGCCGGGTGCGGTACTCCCGCTCGAACTGCTTGAGCTCCTCGATGTGCTTCTGCAGCGCGGTGCGCTTGGCGTCCAGGCCGCCCATGGCCTCCTGGTGCCGCTGGCGGGCGTCGCGCTCCAGGGCGTCAGCCTTGGAGCGCGCCTCACGGGTGACCTCCTCGGCGTTCGAACGGGCCTCGGAGAGCAGCTGGTCGGCCTCCCGACGGGCGTCGGAGACGTGGTCGTCGGCGGTGCGCTGGGCCATCATCAGCACCCGCAGCGCCTGCTGCTCGCCGTCGCCGGCCACGGCAGGACCGCCCTGGGTGCGGACCTGCTCCAGCTCGGCCTGCATCGCGCGGGCGGCCTGCTCGGCCGCCGCCTTGTCGCGCTGCACCCGGTCGAGCTGGGCCTTGACGTCGTTCAGCTCGGCGGCGAGCCGGGCGTCACCGCCGGGGCCGGCGGGAGCGCCGCCACGGCCGCCACGCTCCACCTGGGCGCGCAGCTCGTTGTTCTCCTCGATCAGACGGGCAAGCTCACGCTCGACCTCGTCCAGGAAGGCGTCGACCTCCTCCTCGTCGTACCCCCGCTTGCCGATCGGCGGCTTTTTGAAGGCGACGTTGTGTACGTCGGCCGGGGTCAGCGGCATCGAAACTCCTCGGGTCAGTTGCGGCCGCGTAGCGGGCTGGGCCTGCGGGTCTTCACCCGAGGATCAGCCGCTTCAACACGAACTCCATCAGCACGAACAGGATAACCAGGAGCACAAGGGAGGCCAGGTCGATGCTCACGGTACCAATTCGCAGCGGAGGGATCACACGCCTCAACGCCTTGAGAGGCGGATCAGTGACGCTCCACACGGATTCCAGTCCCGCCGTCGCCCCCCGCCCAGGCTGCCAGCGGCGGCCGTAGGCGAGCACCGCGCTGAGGACAAACCGGGCCAGAAGAATGATCAGGAAGACATACAGAATCAGGTACAGGACTTGCAGCAGGATCGACAACACAGCAGGCGACGTCCCTCGGTCGGCCGGGGCTAACTCAGGCTGAAGAACCCACCCTCGGCAATCTTGGCCTTGTCCTCTGCGGTGACCTGGACGTTGGCCGGTGAGAGCAGGAACACCCGGTTGGTCACGCGCTCGATCGTACCGCGCAGGCCGAACGCCAACCCGGCGGCGAAGTCGACCAGTCGCCGGGCATCCGCCTCGTCCATCTCGGTGAGATTGATGATCACCGGGACGCCGTCGCGGAAGTGCTCCCCGATCGTGCGGGCCTCACGGTACGTGGTCGGGTGCAGCGTGGTGATCTGGTACCGCTGCTCCTCCTCGACCGGCGCCACCCGCTCCCGGGCCTGCCCCTGCGGGGCCAGGGCCAGGTTCTCCCGGGTGTGGTAGCTCAACGTGCCCGAGCCGTCGCCGGCGGAGTTGCGGGTGATCGACCGGACGCTGGACCGGTCGGCACGCTCGCGCTCGACCCGCTCCGGGCGGTCGGACTCGGCCCGGTCGGTGTCCAGCGCGCGGCTCGCGGAGCGTTCGGTCAGCCGGCCCCGCTCCCCGGCCCGGGGCCGGGGGGCCGGCGGCTCGTCGGCCTCGTCGTCATCGTCGTCGGCGAACTCCTCCGCGTACCGGCCCTGCCGGTAACGCGACTCGCGGTAGCCACCCTTTTCGTAGCCACCGTCGTCGTAGGCCCGCTCGTCGTCCTCCTCGACCAGACCGAGCCAGACCCCCGCCTTGCGCAGTGCACCCATCCCGCGCCCTTCCGTCCGCCATGCGGCACGCGCCCCCGTGCCGTGTCGCTTCTCGCGGGTGGACAAGTGCCCACCGGACCGGAGCGGCAATCCCCGGCCCGCGATTCGCGGTCACGGGCCCGGCCCCCTGACAACGGGACGCCGCTCCTGAAACAACACTGATGTAATTTGCTTCTCTCGCGGTCAGGCTACCGCAGCGTGGAACGCATTCCGAGCAACGCGCTGCCGACGCGGACATGTGTCGCGCCGTACCCGATCGCGGTTTCCAGGTCGCCGCTCATCCCGGCGGAAAGCATGACCGCCTCCGGATGGGCGGCCCGGAACTCCCGCGCCACCTCGGCCAGCCGGGCGAACGCCCGCTGCGGCTCCCAACCCAGCGGTGCCACCGCCATCAGCCCGGCCAGCCGCAGCCCGTCCGTGCCGGCCACCGCCTCGGCCACCGGGTGCAGGCCGGCGTCCGGGTCGGCGGAGCCCGGCAACGCGCCGCCACGGGCCGGGGCGCCGTCGATGCTGACCTGGATCAGCACGTCCAGGGGCCGATCCCGGCCGGCCACCGCCGCGGTGCCCAGCGCCCGGGCCAGCCGGGCGCTGTCGACCGACTGGACGACGTCGGCATACCGGACCACCGAGCGGCACTTGTTGCGCTGCAACTGCCCGATGAAGTGCCACCGCGGCCTCGCCCCGGCGGCGGCCACCTCGGCGGCCTTGCCGGCCGCCTCCTGGTCCCGGTTCTCCCCCACCTCGGTCACCCCGAGCCCGGCCAGGGCCAGCACGTCGGAGGCCGGGTACGTCTTGGTGACCGCGACCATGGTGACCTCGGACCGGGCCCGCCCGGCGACCGCGCAGGCGTCGGCGATCCGGGCCTGGACCTCAGCCAACCCGGCCGCCAGTTCGGCCTGGCGGTCCGGGAGCACGGTCGGCTTCGCGTCGGTCATGGCCGCCGGTCAGGATCCGTTCTTGAGGAAGTCCGGCACGTCCACGTCGTCGAAGAGCACGCGACGCGGCGACTGGGTGGGCGCCGGCATGGTGGTCTGCGGCGTGGCCGGCGGGGTGGGCTGGGTCGGCTGGTTCTGGTTGGACTTGCGGCTCGGCTCGACCGCCTTGTACGCCGGGGTGCCGCCGTCGAAGCCGGCGGCGATCACGGTGACCCGCACCTCGTCGCCGAGCGCGTCGTCGATGACCGCGCCGAAGATGATGTTGGCGTCCGGGTGGGCCGCGTCGGTGACCAGCTGGGCCGCGTCGTTGATCTCGAACAGGCCCAGGTCGGAGCCGCCGGCGATGGAGAGCAGCACGCCACGAGCGCCGTCCATGCTCTGCTCGAGCAGCGGGCTGGAGATGGCTGCCTCGGCCGCCTCGACCGCGCGGTTCTCCCCCCGCGCGCTGCCGATGCCCATCAGGGCGCTGCCCGCGCCGCTCATCACGCTCTTGACGTCGGCGAAGTCCAGGTTGATCAGACCCGGAGTGGTGATCAGGTCGGTGATGCCCTGGACACCGGAGAGGAGCACCTGGTCGGCGGTGCGGAACGCGTCCATCATGCTGATGTTGCGGTCGCCGAGCGCCAGCAGCCGGTCGTTCGGGATGACGATCAGCGTGTCGCACTGGTTGCGCAGCTCGTCTATTCCCGCCTCGGCCTGCACCTGGCGGCGCTTGCCCTCGAACGAGAAGGGCCGGGTGACCACGCCGATGGTCAGCGCGCCGAGCTTGCGGGCGATGTTCGCCACCACCGGCGCTCCGCCGGTGCCGGTGCCGCCGCCCTCGCCGCAGGTCACGAAGACCATGTCGGCGCCCTTGAGGACCTCCTCGATCTCGTCGCGGTGGTCCTCGGCGGCGTTCTTGCCCACGTCCGGGTTGGCGCCCGCGCCGAGCCCGCGGGTCAGCTCGCGGCCGACGTCCAGCTTCACGTCTGCGTCGCTCATCAGCAGCGCCTGCGCGTCGGTGTTGATCGCGATGAACTCGACGCCCTTGAGCCCAACCTCGATCATCCGGTTGACGGCGTTGACGCCGCCACCCCCGATGCCGACGACCTTGATGACCGCCAGGTAGTTGTGCGGAGGTGTCATCTCCGGTCCTTTCCCTTCGAGATTGGCATGGGCCGACCCCACACGGCTTGGCCAGACCAGCGTCGACATCAGCTTGTCCCTGCGAGGCCGAGCTGAACCCTTACCCTCTACTAGAGGCTTACAGTTATGTCAACTACTGATCCTCTTCGGGGCAACGTAAGCGGCCCCACGCCCGGAGCCAAGGACCCGCCCGGCGTGTCGCCGCCCGGAGAGGGCCACGCCTCACTTCCGCCGCCCACCGGCGACCCCGGACCGCTGACCGGCCGGTCACTTGAAGGTGACCACGTCCGGAGCGCTGACGTCGATGGTGTCGGCCTCACGACCGAGCAGGGCCGTGGCCACCCGGGCCTTGTCCGCGCCCCGGGTGGCGTCCCCCCAGACCACGGTCCGGTCGCCGCGCAGCCGCAGGCTGATCCGGGCCAGCCCCTCCACGGACACCTCCACCAGTTGCCCGCGAAGCTGGGGAGTGAGCACGGCCAGCACCTCCAACCCGGCCCGGGTGCCGGGGTCCTCCGGTCCCGGCCGGCCGACCCGCACCACCGGCAGGCCGTCCGGCTGCCGGGGCAGGGACCGGAAGACCACCCCGGAGCGGTCGACCACCGCGAACGCGTCGCCCTGCGGCACCGCCGCCACGGGCGTCCGCTCCACCACCCGTACCACCAGCGTGCCCGGCCAGTCCCGGGTGACCGTCGCCCGCTCCACCGGGGCCAACGTGCCGATCCGCCGGCTGGTGCCGGCCAGGTCCACCCGGGCCAGCGGGAAGTCGTCCGGCACCGCGGCGGCCTCGCGGACCTGCACGGCGCTGACCAGTTCGGCCCCCTCCACCCGGACCTCGCGCACCCCGAGCAGGCCGGTGCCGAAGACCGTCCAGCCCACCAGCGCGGCCAGGGCGAACACCCCGGCGGCCACCGCCCACGGCAGCGCCGCGCGCATCCGGCGCTGCCGGGCCCGGGCCATGAACCGCCGGGTGGACGGCGGCACCGCGTCGGTGCCGGCCCGGACCAGCTGCCAGCGGCGCACCGGCCCTCGCCGACCGCCGCCCGGGTCCACGCCCGCGGTACGGCCGCGCGCCGGACCGGGGCTCATCCGGCGGTGGCCGCCGAGCCGTCCGGATCGACGGCGGCGGTTTCACCGGAGCGGGCCGACAGGGCGTCCAGGAGCTGGTCGCCCATCAGCGAGATCGGCGGCGCACCCATGGTCACCACCACGTCGCCGGGGCGGGCCCGGCGGACCACCTCCACCGGCGCGTCGTCCCAGGAGTCCACGAAGACCTTCCGGTCGGCCGGCAGCGGCACCGCCTCGACCAGCGCGGCCGAGCCCTCGCCCGGCCGACGCAGCTCGCCCGGCCCGAAGACCTCCAGCAGCACCAGCTCGTCGGCGATGCCCAGCGACGCGGCGATCTCCGCCTGGAGGTCCCGGGTCCGGTAGAGCCGGTACGGCTGGAACACCACGATCACCCGCCCGTCGCCGGCCACCTCACGCAGCGTCTGCAACGCCAGGGTCATCGACGTCGGGTGGTAGGCGTACTCGTCGTAGACCAGCACGCCGTCGGCCACACCCTTGCGCTCGAAGCGCCGCCGCACCCCCGGGAACACGCCGAGCGCGGTCTCCGCCGCCTCGACCGGCAACCCCAGCAGGTACGCGGTCAGCACCGCCGAGGCGCTGTTGAGCCCCATGTGCCGCCCCGGGACAGGCAGCCGGATCTCGCCCAGCGAACGGCCGTCCACCTCGGCCAGGTAGCGCACCCCCTGGGCGGACGAGACGATCTCGCTCAGCCGCAGGTCGGCGTCGGGCGCCTCGCCGTACGTGTGCACCCGGCGGCCCTCGGCCCGCAGCGTCTCGGCCAGCCGCCGCCCGCCCGGGTCGTCGGCGCAGGTGACGATGAACCCGTCCGGGTCGGTGAGCCGGGCGAACTCGGCGAACGCCGCCTCCAGGGTGGCCAGGTCGCCGTAGGTGTTGAGGTGGTCCGCCTCGATGTTCGTGATGACCGAGACGTACGGGCGGTAGATCAGGAACGAGCGGTCGCTCTCGTCCGCCTCGACCACGAAGTGTTCGCCGGTGCCGTGGTGCGCCCCGGAGCCGACCTCGGAGATCTCCCCGCCGATGACGAAGGACGGATCGACGCCGGCCTGCTGGAGCACCATCGTCACCATCGAGGTGGTGGTGGTCTTGCCGTGGGTGCCGGCCACCGCCACGGTCCGCCGGCCGGTCATCGCCGCGGCCAGGGCCTCGGAGCGGTGCAGCACCCGCAGCCCGCGCCGACGCGCCTCCACCATCTCCAGGTGGTCCTGCGGGATCGCCGAGGAGTAGACCACGGTGTCGACGCCGTCGAGGTTGGACGCCTCGTGGCGGGAGTGGATGGTCCCGCCGAGGGCGCGCAGCCCGGCCAGCGAAGGCCAGTCCCGCAGCTCGCTGCCGGAGACCGGCAGGCCCCGGGTGAGGAAGAGCCGGGCCAGCCCGCTCATCCCGACCCCGCCGACCCCGATCAGGTGGATCCGGCCCAGGTCCTCGGCGGTCAGTGTGCCGGCCGGGGTGAACTGCGCGGTGTTCATGACGGGTACCTTCCGGTCTCTACGGTCGGCCCGCTCACGGTGCCACCTCTGTTCGCGACGGTCGGCCCGGTCAACGGGCCACCGCCTCGTAGACGAAGTTCAGCAGCGCCTCGTCGCCGTCGCGCCGCCCGTAGGCCGACGCGGCGGCGCCCATCGCGGCGAGCCGGTGCGGGTCGCGGATCAGCGGGATGACGGTGCGCTCCACCCAGGCCGGGGTCAGCTCGGCGTCGTCGACGAGCAGCCCGCCGCCGGCCTCCACCACGGGCAGCGCGTTGCGCTTCTGCTCCTGGTTGCTGTGCGGGTACGGCACGTAGACGGTGGGCAGGCCGATCGCCGCGACCTCGGCGCAGGTCATCGCCCCGCCCCGGCCGAGCATCAGGTCGGCGGCCGCGTAGCCGATCTCCATCTGGGACAGGTACGGCAGGGTCACGTACGGCACCGGCAGGTCGGTGGGGATCGGCACCGGCTCGTTGCGGGCGCCCATCACGTGCAGCACCTGCACCCCGTGCCGGGCCAGCTCCTTGGCCGCCCCGGCCACCGCGAGGTTGATCGAGCGGGCGCCCTGCGAGCCACCGGCGACGAAGAGCACCGGCAGGTCGGGGCGGAGTCCGAAGTGGGCGCGGGCGGCGGCGGCGTTGGCGGCCCGGTCCAGCCCCGCGATGCCCCGGCGCAGCGGCACGCCGACGACCCGGGCGTCGCGCAGCGCCTCGGCCTGCGCCGGCTGGTGCGGGAAGCCCACGGCCACGTTGTCGGTGAACTTCATGCCGAGCCGGTTGGCCACCCCCGGCGGCACGTTGACCTCGTGGATGACGATCGGCAGCTCGCGCCGCCAGGCGGCGAGGTAGCCGGGCACCGAGACGTACCCGCCGAAGCCCACGACCACGTCGGCCCGAACCTCGTCGATCACCCTGCCCGCCTCGCGGGCCGCCTTCCACATCCGGTCCGGGGTGCGGACCAGGCTCATGTTCACCGACCGGGGAAGCTGGTACGCCGGGATCTGCCGCAGGTCGTAGCCGGCCGGCGGGATCAGCTCGTTCTCCAGGCCCTTCGGTGTGCCGAGGCAGGTGATCCGGACGCCCGGGTCGTGTCGGCGCAGGCAGTCGGCGAAGGCGAGCAGCGGGTAGATGTGACCACCCGTGCCCCCTCCGCAGAGCACCACCGAACGCAGCGGACCCATCAGCGTCTCCTCTCGCTCGCCGTCCCGCCCCGGGCCCGAGCGGGCCGGGCGCCACGGGATGCGGCCTGGTCGTCCTCGCGCCGCGCCCGGGACCGGGGTACGGACCCACGGTCCGGCGGTGGCGGCGCCGGACGGCGGCGCCGGCCGGGAAGCGGCGGCAACGGGGCCCAGAGTAGTCGGACCCATCGGGCGGGCGGACGGGCATGCAGGGCTCGGGCCGCGTCGGGTTCCGCGCGGGCGAACGAGGCCAGCATCCCGATCGCCGCCAGGGTCACCACGAGGGCGCTTCCGCCGTCGGAGATGAACGGCAGCGGCACGCCGGTCATCGGCATCAGGCCGATGACCCCGCCGATGTTGATGATCGCCTGGCCGATCAGCCAGGTGGTCGCCCCGGCCGCGGCGAGCCGGCGGAACGGGTCCTCCACCCGCCGGGCGATCCGCAGGCCGGTGTAGCCGAGCACCGCGAACAGGGTGATCAGCACCACGCAGCCGACCACGCCCAACTCCTCCGCGAGCACGGCGAAGATGAAGTCGTTGTGCGCCTCGGGCAGCCAGCCGAACTTGAGGCTGCTCTTGCCGAGCCCGACGCCGAACCAGCCGCCGTGCTCGATGGCGTTGCGGGCCTGGACCGGCTGGTAGCACCAGGTCTCAAAGCACTTCGCCGGGTCGGGCGGGTTGATGAAGACGGTCAGCCGGGCCAACCGGTAGTTCTCCTGTCCCTTGGCCCCGGACCCGGCGCCGAGCGAGGCTGCGGCGACCAGCAGGCCGATGCCGGCCAGCCCGATCACCGACAGCACCGCGAAGACCTTGGCCCGCACCCCGGCCGCCCAGAGCAGCCCGACGACCAGGGCGAGCAGGCAGAGCATGGTGCCGACGTCGTTGTAGCCGACCAGCACGAACAACAGCCCGACCACCGGGAACAGCGGGGTGGCCAGCTCCTTCCACCAGCCGAGCCGGACGCCCTTGCGGGCCAGCACGTCGGCGCCCCACAGCACCAGCGCGAACTTCGCCAGCTCGGAGGGCTGGAGCTGGATGCCGCCGACGTGCAGCCAGAGCAGGTTGGCCTCCAGCGGCCCGACGCGCTGCACCCGGAAGAACGAGTTCAGGGCGAGCAGCAGGTTCAGCAGCAGCAGCAGGGCCACCGCGGCCCCGAGCGCGATCCGGGCGACCGAGCGGTAGGTGCTCGCCGGCAGCCGCTGGCAGACCCAGAACGCCACCACGCCGATCACCGCGAAGATCGCCTGCTGGGTGGCGTCGGCGAAGGCGTTGCCCTCCTCGGCGTAGTTCTTCACGCTGGTGGCCGAGAAGACCATGGTCAGGCCGATCACCAGCAGCAGGCCGG
Source organism: Micromonospora sp. NPDC002296 (assembly GCF_040296145.1). Classification (NCBI taxonomy): domain Bacteria; kingdom Bacillati; phylum Actinomycetota; class Actinomycetes; order Micromonosporales; family Micromonosporaceae; genus Micromonospora; species Micromonospora sp. NPDC002296. The sequence goes on along the minus strand of NZ_JBEOWQ010000013.1, from coordinate 20,291 downwards.
CGCTGGAGATCAGCAGGTAGTACGAGGCCAGCGGCCGGGCCAGCAGGCCGCGCAGCGCCGCCAGCCCGCCCGCGGCGTCCAGGCCGAACCCCGGCGCCGGGGCCGGCGGATCGGCGGTGCGCCCACCCCCCGCCGCCCGCCTCGGAGACGTGTCGGTTGTCGTCGTGCCGGTACCTCGGTCCTCCCCCACCCGCCCATCATGGCGAATGCGACCGGCACGTTCCCGCCGAACGCCGTGGTCGGCGTGTCGGACCGGCGAAAAGGAGGGCCCCCTGCTATCGCAGGGGGCCCTCCGGAGGGCTCAGAGCCGTGGGGCGGCTCAGCCCATCGCCGCCAGGAAGTCGCTGTAGAACAGCCCCAGCGCGATGGCCACGCCGATCCCGGCGATGATCCAGAACCGGACCACGATGTTGACCTCGCTCCAGCCGGCGAGCTCGAAGTGGTGCTGCAGGGGCGACATCCGGAACACCCGCTTGCCGGTGGTGCGGAACGAGATGATCTGGATGACCACCGACATCGTGATGATCACGAACAGCCCGCCGATGATGGGCAGCAGCATGATGGTCCGGGTGGACATCGCCATGCCGGCGATCAGGCCGCCCAGGCCCAGCGCCCCGGTGTCGCCCATGAAGATCCGGGCCGGCGAGGTGTTCCACCACAGGAAGCCGACGCAGGCCCCGGCCGCCGCCCCGGCGATCAGCGCGATCTCCAGCGGATCCCGGACGGTGTAGCAGTAGTTGTTCGGGTTCGCCGTGTACGCCGGGTCGGCGCACCAGTGCCGGTACTGCCAGAACGCGATCAGCGCGTACGCCGCGAGGACCATCACCGACGCGCCGGTGGCCAGCCCGTCGAGGCCGTCGGTGAGGTTCACGCCGTTGGTCGCCGCCATCACCACGAAGATGAAGATGATCACCGCGCCGATCTTGCTGACCTCCAGGACAGGGATGTCCCGGATGAAGCTCAGCGTGCTGGCGCCCACCGTCTCGGTGTTGGTGGCCGCGCCGCTGGCGTCGGTCATGCTGCTCGGGAAGTACAGCGCGACGATTCCGAAGATCGCGCCGACGAGGATCTGCCCGGCGAGCTTGCCCCGCTTGTTGAGCCCGCCGCTGTGTCGCTTGCGGACCTTGAGGAAGTCGTCGATGAAGCCGACCGCGCCGGAGAACACCATGAGGCCCAGCAGGACCAGGGCGGTGATCGTCGGCTCGACCTGGGCGATCTGCGCGTCCGGCAGGGTGGTCAGGGCCAGGTGCCCCGCGACGTACGCGATGACGGTGGCCAGGATGAAGACCACGCCGCCCATCGTCGGCGTGCCCTTCTTGCCCTCGTTGCTGGCGAGCCCGAGGTTCGATCGGATCGGCTGGCCGGCCTTCAGCCGGGCGAACACCTTGATCGCGATCGGGGTGCAGAACAGCGAGACGAGGAACGCCACCCCGATGGCGATGATCACCGCCCTCATGCGGCGGCCCCCTCGCCCGTGGCGTCGACGCGCAGCGCGTCGGCCACCTCCCAGGTGCGGTACCGGGAGCCCTTCACCAGGACGACATCACCCGGTCGCAGTTCGCCCCGCAGCATCTCGACGGCCGCCGCCTGATCGGTGAGCAGCACCGACTCTCCTCCCCAGTCCTCTACCGCTGTCGCGCCCTCATGGATCGGCGCCGCCGGCTCGCCCACCACGAGCAGCCGGTCCACCCCCAGCCCGGCCGTGAGCCGGCCGACCTCCAGATGTCCGTCCCGTTCGTACGGCCCCAGCTCGGCCATGTAGCCGAGCACCGCGAGCGTGCGCCCCCCGCCGCGCATGCCGGCGAGCGCCCGCAGCGCCACCGCCACCGACGCCGGGTTCGCGTTGTACGAATCGTCAATCACCGTCACGCCGTCGGGGCGCTCGAAGACGTCCATCCGACGGGTGGAGACCAGACCCAGCTCGCCCAGCGCGCCGGCCAGCTCGGCCAACGGCATGCCCAGCTCCCGGGCCACCGCGGCGGCGGCCAGCGAGTTGGAGACCTGGTGCCGGCCGGTCAGCCCGAGCCGCACCGGCGCGCTCCCCTCCGGGGTCACCAGGGTGTACGACGCCCGGCCCCGCCCGTCCAGGGTCACGTCCACGGCCCGGACGTCGGCGTGCGCGGCCTCGCCGTAGCGGACCACCCGGGCCCGGGTGCGCCCGGCCATCGCGTCCACGAGCGGGTCGTCGGCGTTGAGCACGGCCAGCCCGTCGGCCGGCAGCGACTCGACCAGCTCCCCCTTGGCCAGCGCGATGTTCTCCACCGAGCCGAACTCGCCGAGGTGCGCCACGCCGACGTTGAGCACCACGGAGATCCGGGGCGGCACCACCTCGCACAGGTAGCGCACGTGCCCCACCCCCCGGGCGCCCTTCTCCAGCACCAGGAACCGGGTGTCCGGATCGGCCCGCAACGCCGTCCACGGGTGCCCCAACTCGTTGTTGAACGACCCGGGCGGGGCCACCGTGGGGCCGAGCCGGACGGTGAGCTGGGCGATCAGGTCCTTCGTGGTGGTCTTGCCGGACGAGCCGGTCAACCCGATCACGGTCAGTTCGGGCAGCCGGTCCACCACGGCCCGGGCCAGCCGGCCCATCGCGTCCAGGGCGTCGGCGACCAGCACCATCGGCACCCCGGGCACCTCCCGGGTGCCGAGCACCGCGACCGCGCCGGCCTCGACGGCCGCGGCGGCGTAGTCGTGGCCGTCGACCTTCTCCCCGGGGAACGCCACGAACAGCGTCCCGGCGGACACCTTGCGCGAGTCGAACTCGACCGGGCCGGTCACCCGGGCGGCCGGGTCGACGGCGAGCAGCCGGCCGTCGACCGCCCCGGCCACCTCGGCCAGCGTCAGCGGTATCACCGCTGACCCGCCAGGTCGCCGAAGCGGGCGCGCAGCGCGTCGGCCAGCTCGGTCCGGTCGTCGAACGGCAGCACCTCGCCGCCGACCTCCTGCCCGCGCTCGTGGCCCTTGCCGAGCACGGCCACCACGTCGCCCGGGGCGGCCAGCCGGACCGCCTCGTCGATCGCCGCCCGGCGGCCGGCCGCCTCGACGATCCGGGCCGGGGCCCCGGCCCCGTACGCCCCGGCCAGCACCTCCGCCCGGATCGCGGCCGGGTCCTCGGTGCGCGGGTTGTCGTCGGTCACCAGCACCACGTCGGCCCCCTGCGCGGCGGCGGCGCCCATCGCCGGCCGCTTGCCCCGGTCCCGGTCGCCGCCGGCGCCGATGACGCAGATCAGCCGCCCGGCGCTCAGCTCGCGCAGCGCGGCCAGGGCGGCCACGATCGCGTCGGTCTTGTGCGCGTAGTCGACCACCCCGCGCACCGGGCCGGTCGTGGAGACCAGCTCCAACCGGCCGGGGACCCCGCCGCAGGCGGCCACCCCGGCGGCGGCGGTCTCCGCGTCCACCCCGGCGGCGACCAGCGCGGCGATGGCCAGCAGGGCGTTGGCCACGTTGTGCCGCCCGGGCAGCGCCACCCCGGCCGGCACGGTCAGCCCGTCGGGGCCGTGGGCGGTGAACCGCTGGGCGTAGCCCTCGCCGTCGACGTCGCCGGCGTACCAGGTGGCGGTCGGGTCGCCGGCGGCCGAGTAGCTGACCGTGGCGGGCTTGAACAGCGGGCGCAGCGCCGGGTCGTCGTGGTTGAGCACCTCGACCGCGCAGCGTCCGTCGAACAGCTGGGCCTTCGCGGCGAAGTAGTCGGCCGAGTCGGCGTGGAAGTCCAGGTGGTCGGAGCCGAAGTTCGTGTAACCACCCACGGTGAACCGCACCCCGCCGACCCGCCCCATCGCCAGGGCGTGGCTGGAGACCTCCATGACCAGCGCGGTCACGCCCCGCTCCCGGGCGGCGGCGAGCATGGCGTGCAGGTCGGTGGCCTCCGGCGTGGTCCGCACGCTGTCGATCACCAGGTCGCCCAGCCGGGTCTCCACCGTGCCGATCAGCCCGGTCACGTGGCCGGCGGCGCGCAGCCCTGACTCGACGAGGTAGGCGGTGGAGGTCTTGCCGGCCGTGCCGGTGATCCCGATGACGGTCAGCCCGGCGGTGGGGTCGCCGTAGACGGCGGAGGCGAGGGCGCCGAGCACCGCGCGGGGGTCGGGCACGATCAGCGCGGGCAGGCCCGCCGCGGCCACCGCCGGGGCGCCGGCCGGGTCGGTCAGGGCGGCCACCGCGCCCGCCGCCGCCGCGCCGGCGGAGAACTCCGCGCCGTGCCGGCGGGCACCGGGCAGCGCGGCGTACAGGTCGCCGGGGCGGACCTCCTGGCTGGCGTGGGTCACCCCGGTCACCGCGACGTCGGCGGCGCCTGACGGCGGCTCGACGGCGAGCCGGTCGGCGAGATCGCCGAGCCGGAGTCCGGTCACGGTACGGGGGCGTGGATTGCCGGGCACGGCGTCAGACCCTACCCGGTCGTCCGGTCCCGACCGCACAGCCGCCCCGGTGGTTCGTCCCCACTCACCGATGATGTCCCCCCTCGCCTGGTCAGCGCGGAAAGACCTCGAACTTGGGCGGCTTGGCCGCCGACGGGGGAACCCGGTACCGGCTGAGGGTGAAGCCCATGATCTCGCGGAAGGCCGGCGCGGCGACCGCCCCGCCGCCGCCCTCCGGACTCCACACGAAGACCGCCACCACGAACCGCGGGTTGTCCGCCGGGGCCATCCCGATGAACGAGCCGACCTCGCCGGGCTGCTGCTTGCCGTCGACGTAGCGCAGGCCGGTGCCGGTCTTGCCGGCCACCTGGTAGCCGGGCACCGCGGCGGCGAGCCCGGTGGCGTTGTCGACCGTGGTGACCGCCTGGAGCATGGTGCGCAGCGCCGCCGCGTTCTGCGGGCTGAGCACCGAGCGGGTGACCGGGGCCTTGCCCGGGGTCCGGCTGCCGTCCTTCCCGTTGATCACCGCTTTGATCAGGTGCGGCTGGACGTAGGTGCCGTTGTTGGCGATCGCCCCGTACGCGGCGGCCATCTGCAGCGGCGTGGCGTCGACGCTGTGCCCGATCGGCACCGACCCGTCCGACGACCCGCTCCACTGCTCGGCGGGGAGCAGCCGGCCACCGGCCTCGCCCGGCATGCCCTCGCCGGTGGGCTGGCCGAGCCCGAAGCGCTTCTGGTAGTCGATCAGCCGGTCCCGGCCGAGCTTGTCGGCGATCTCGATGGTGCCGACGTTCGACGAGTACGCCAGCATCCCGGCGAGGCTCATCTTCTGCCCGTCGGCCGGGTGGGTGTCGCGGAAGACCGTGTCGCCCTTGCGGATGGTGTTGGCGACCGGCAGCGCGGTGTCGGGCGTGACGACGCCCTCCTGGAGCGCCGCGCCGAAGGTGATCGCCTTGTGGATCGAGCCGGGGTCGACCACGAAGCTGGTGGCGGCGTCCTCCCGGTCGGTGGGCGCGCTCTCCTCGTGCTTCGCGACGTTGTACGTGGGGTGGCTGGCCTGGGCCAGCACCTCGCCGGTGGGCGCGTCGAGCACGACGACCGCGCCGACGCTGCCCTGGGCCTTGTCCATCTGGTCCTTCAGCACCTGCTGCGCCTTGAACTGGAGGTCCCGGAGGATGGTCAGCTCCAGCGAGCTGCCCGGCTTGGGCGGGGTGGTGCGGCTGTAGCCGCCCGGGATCGGGGCGCCCAGGTCGCCCTGCCCGGCCTCGTACACCCGGCGGCCGTACTCGCCGCGCAGCAGGTCGTCGTAGCGGGCCTCCAGGCCCTCCAGGCCGACCATGTCCTGGCTGGTGAAGCCGAGCAGGTTGGCGGCCAGGTCGCCACCGGGTACCTCGCGCCGCTCGTCGCGGTGCACGCCGATGCCGGCCAAATCCAGCGCCATGATCTTCTTGGCGGTGGGGATGTCGACGCCGCGCGCCAGGTACTCGAACTGGGACTCGCGGCCGTTGTCCCGGGTGCGCTGCTTCATCCGCCCGGCCAGTTCGGAGGCGGGCAGGCCGAGCAGGGGCGAGAGCGCCCGCGCGGCCGCCGCGCGGTCCTCGACCCGGGTGGGGTCGGCGAAGACGTACCGGGCCTCGACGCTGTTCGCCAGCGGGGCCCCGGTGCGGTCGTAGATCGCACCCCGGGGGGCGGGCAGGTCGACCTCGGTCAGCCGGTCGGCCAGCCCGCCGCCGGCGTACGCCGGGGTGTCGACGGCCTGGAGGAAGACCAGCCGGATGCCGATGGTGGCGAACAGCACGAGGACGAGCAGGGTGCCCAGGCGCAGCCGGCGCCGGGGGTCGGCCAGTCGGGGCGGCTTGCGCGGCTTGCGCGGCGAACGCCGGGCGGTGGGCCGCTCCGGGCGGCGCGGGGCGCGTGGGCCGGGCCGGCGGCGCGGCGGGGGCGGCGCGTCATCGTCGTCGGCCGGGGTGCGGGCCGGCCGGGCCTGGACGGTCCGGATCACCCCGGAGCGCCCGGCCGGAGCGCCCTCCCGCCGGCCCGCGCGGGTCGAGCCGACCCGGCCACCGTCGAGCACCTGCAACGCCGGTCGGAACGGATCGCCGCCGGCCCCGGTTCTGCGGGGGGTACGCCGCTGCTCGGCGCCCCCGGCGCTCGGCCGGCCGAGCGCGCCGTGCTCCTCGCGGATGGTCCGTCCCCGGGGGGTGTACGCCCGCGCGTCGGAGATTCCCCCCACGCCGGGCTCGCCGGCGCGCGGCTCGCCCCGACCGCCGGTGGAGCGCGACGAACCGCGCCGGGACCCCGTGGGGTCCCGGCGCGGCTCCTCCGATCTCGGCGGCACCGGTCAGCCTCCCGCGCCCTGCTGGCTGGTGACCGAGGGCTGGCCGTTGGCCGGCTGCGGCACGCCGATGATCCGGCCGTCCGGCAGTCGGATGTACGCCGGCTCCTCGGCCTCGACCATGCCCAGCCGCTTGGCGGTGGCGGTGAGGTTGCCGGGGGCCTTCGCGTCGGCGATCTTCTTCTCCAGCTGCTGCTGGTCCACGTCGAGCTTGGCCTGCTGCTGCTGGAGCCGCTCCAGCCGGAAGGAATTCTCGTTGATCTTGGTGTTGACCAGCAGGATGCCGAGCACCCCGCCGACGACCAGCACCAGGATCAGCGCGACGAAGGGTGCCCGCGGCACCGACACCGGCGGCGGCGGAGCGACCCTCAGCCGCGGCGACGGGGTCGCCGCCGGGCTGGTCCGCTCGGCCGGGCGCAGCGCGGCGCTGCCGTTGGTCGGGAACTCGCGCGCCCCCCGGGCGCGAGTCTCCCCCTGCCGGTCGAACCGGCCGGCCCCCGCCGCCGGAACCCCGGTCCGTGTGGTCCGCTGCGCCGCGGTCCGGCCCCCCGACCGCGGTGCGCGCTGCCCAACGCCGGTGTCCCGGCCGTCGCGCTTGTCAACGTTCATCTTCCCTCCCCCTCTTCGTCCGTCCCTGCCCCTCGCCCGGCGCCGGCTGCGGATCCGCCGATCCCGCCGATCCCGGTTGGTGCATCGCCCTGACCCGCCGGCGGTACCGTTCGCGGTCGGCCCGCCCCTGCTGCTCCGCCTCCGGGTCGATCCGTTCCGCGGCCCGCAGGCGCACCGAGGCGGCGCGCGGGTTCGCGGCGACCTCCTCCTCCCCGGGCAGCTCCGCGCCCCGGCTGAGCAGCCGGAACGTCGGGGCCGAACCGGGAAGTTCGACCGGGAGGTCGACCGGGCCCTTGCTGCGGACCCGGTCGGCGAGGGCCGCCTTGGTGAGCCTGTCCTCCAGCGAGTGGTAGGACAGGACCACCATGCGACCACCCACGGTGAGCGTGTCGAGAGCAGTTGGCAGCGCCGTCTCCAGCGCTGCCAACTCCTTGTTTACCTCGATCCGTAAAGCCTGAAACGTTCTCTTGGCCGGGTGTCCGCCCGTCCGTCGGGCTGCTGCCGGGATGCTCTCCCTGACCAGTTCCGCCAGCCGCGCCGACGAGGTGATCCGGGCCCGCTCGCGCTCCCGGAGGATCGCCGAGGCGACCCGCACGGCGAACTTCTCCTCGCCGTACACCCGCAGCACCCGGGCCAGGTCCGGGTGGGGATAGCTGTTGACCACCTCCTCGGCGGTCACCCCCCGGGTCTGGTCCATCCGCATGTCCAGCGGGGCGTCCTGCGCGTAGGCGAACCCGCGGTCGGGCGCGTCCAGCTGGAGCGAGGAGACGCCCAGGTCGAACAGGATGCCGTCGATCGCCGGGTAGCCGAGCCGGCCCAGCACCTCGGGCAGCTCGTCGTAGACGGCGTGCTCCAGGTGGACCCGGTCGGCGAACCTGGCCAGCCGGACCCGCGCGTGGGCGAGGGCCTCGGTGTCCCGGTCCAGCCCGATCAGCACCGTGCGCGGATGCCGTTCCAGCACCGCCTCGGCGTGACCGCCCAGACCCAGCGTGGCGTCGACGTGGATCGTGCGGTCGCCCCTGTCCAGCGCGGGGGCCAGCAACTCGAGACACCGCTCGAGCAGCACAGGCACGTGCGTGCCGCGAAGCTCCCCCATGTCGACCCCCACTTTGGTTGAACCGTCCGTTCTCTCCGCGCCTGCCGTCGCCACGACGCCTCCGTCGTACCGCCAGATCCCCATCCGCTCCCGCCCGCCGGAGGCCGCGGCCCTCCGATGAGATCGTGCGCCTGGCACCGGGGAAGGGGTGCCAGGAACTCGAAAGCGGCTGGAGATCTCGCAGTACGTCGGGCGCCGTCACGCCCTACAGACCGCCCGGCAGCACCCCCTCCTCGATGTCGGCGAAGTCGTCCTCGCTCTCGGAGAGGTAGGCCTCCCAGGCCGCCTTGTCCCAGACCTCCACCCGCGTGCTCGCCCCGATCACCACCAGGTCCCGGTCGAGCCCGGCGTACCCCCGCAGGTGGGGCGGGATGGTTACCCGCCCCTGCTTGTCCGGGACCTCGTCGTGCGCGCCGGCGAAGAAGACCCGGCTGTACGCCCGGGCCGCCTTGTGCGTCATGGGTTGCGCGCGCAACTGGTCGGCGATGCGCTGGAACTCGGGCATCGGGAAGACGTAGAGACAGCGATCCTGCCCTTTGGTGATCACGACACCCCCCGCCAGCTCATCCCGGAACTTCGCCGGAAGGATCAACCGGCCCTTGTCGTCCAGGCGCGGAGTGTGGGTGCCGAGAAACACCGGCCCGACCCCCTCGCCCATTCAGCGGCGTTCGCGGCGCCGCTTTCCCCCCGGGCCGGTGGGCCCTACCGACCTCACCATTGGCCCCACTCTACTCCACTTCCCTCCACCTGCAACCAGAATCGCCCGCACGGCGCGGCGTTTCTGACCGCGAAACCGCACGTCAGAGGGGGTGGAGCGGAGTGGAGGGCCGAAGCGCCCCTGCCCGGGCGTCCACTACCCGACATAGATCGACTCCATCCGGTCGAGCGCGCGCTGACCGTCCGCCGGACGCCCCCGGCCGAACGGTTCGCCGTCGGCGGCGATCTGGCGGGGCCGGCGGTCCGGTAACCTCGCTCGCGTGACGGACGCGAAGATGCCCCTGCGGGCGAAGGTGGCCAGCTCGGTGTCGCGGACCGCCGCGGCGCTGTCGAGAGCCGCGGGTCGTGGTGACGGTTCGGTGATCGGCGGGTGGATCGGCCTGAAGATCGACCCGGACCTGCTCGCCCACCTGTCTGCCGGACGTGCCATCGCGCTCGTCTCCGGCACCAACGGCAAGACGACCACCACCCGGCTGGCCGCCGCGGCGGTCGGCGTCCTGGGCCGGGTGGCCACCAACTCCTTCGGCGCCAACATGCCCACCGGCCACACCTCGGCGCTGGCCAAGGCCGGCAGCACCCCGTACGCGGTGCTGGAGGTCGACGAGCACTACCTGGCCCAGGTCCTGGAGGCCACCGAGCCGCACGTGGTGGCGCTGCTCAACCTCTCCCGGGACCAGCTCGACCGGGCCAAGGAGGTCGCCATGATGGCGCAGCTCTGGCGGGCGGCGCTGATCAACCACCCGGACGTGCGGGTGGTGGCGAACGCCGACGATCCGATGGTGGTGTGGGCCGCCACCCCGCCCGGCGACCCGGCCCGCGGCATCCGGCCGCCGCACGTCACCTGGTTCAGCGCCGGCCAGCGCTGGCACGACGACTCGTGGGTCTGCCCCGAATGCGGCCACACCATCCAGCGCTCCGGCGAGCAGTGGTGGTGCAGCGGCTGCCCGCTGCGTCGCCCCGGCCCGCAGTGGACGGTGGAGGACGACGGCGTGCTCGACCCCACCGGGGCCTGGCACAAGGTGACCCTCCAGCTCCCCGGCAAGGTCAACGTGGGCAACGCGGCGACCGCCCTGGCCGTCGCCGCCGAGTTCGGCGTGCGCCCGGTCGACGCGGTCTCCCGGCTGGGCTCCGTCACCTCGGTCGCCGGCCGCTACGCCCAGGTCGACCGGGACGGGCGCAACATCCGGTTGCTGCTGGCGAAGAACCCGGCGAGCTGGCTGGAGGCGTTCGAGATGGCCGACGTGGCCCCGACGCTGCTGTCCATCAACGCCCGGGACCCCGACGGGATGGACACCTCCTGGCTGTTCGACGTCGACTTCGCCCCGCTGCGCGGCCGGCAGGTGCTGATCACCGGCGACCGGGCGTACGACCTGGCGGTCCGCCTCGACGTCAACGGGGTGCCGTTCCAGCACGTCCGGGCGTTCGCCGAGGCGGTCCGGGCCGTGCCACCCGGCCGCCTGGAGGTCATCGCCAACTACACCGCCTTCCAGGACATCCGAGCGGAGCTGGACCGTGTCAACTGAGAGCCTGCGTATCGTCTGGATCTACCCCGACCTGCTGTCCACCTACGGCGACCGGGGCAACATGCTGATCCTGGCCCGCCGGGCGCAGCAGCGCGGGATGCCGGTGGAGGTGCTGGAGGTCCGCTCCGACCAGCGGCTGCCCGCCACCGCCGACATCTACCTCATCGGCGGCGGCGAGGACGGCCCGCAGGCGCTCGGCGCGCAGCGGCTGCGGGCCGACGGCGGCCTGCACCGGGCCGCCGCCCAGGGGTCGGTGGTGTTCGGCGTCTGCGCCGGCTACCAGCTCCTCGGCACCTCGTTCTTCGCCAAGGGCGTCCAGTGCACCGGGCTGGAGCTGCTCGACCTCTCCTCCGACCGGGGCCCGAGCCGCGCCGTCGGCGAGCTGGCCGGCGACATCGACCCCCGGCTCGGCGTGCCGGCGCTCACCGGCTTCGAGAACCACGGCGGCCGGACCCACCTCGGCCCGGGGGTGTCCCCGCTGGCCCGGGTGACCGCCGGGGTCGGCAACGACGGCGCCACCGAGGGCGCGTGGCGGGGCAAGTTGCTCGGCACGTACTCGCACGGCCCCGCCCTGGCCCGCAACCCCGCCCTGGCCGACCTGCTGCTGCGCTGGGCGACCGGCGCGCACCAGCTCCCGCCGCTGGACGACACCTGGGCCGACCGGCTCCGCGCCGAGCGCCGCGCCGCCGTGGCCGCCGCCCGGGCATGATCCAGGCGGCCCGGCGGCTGCTCCGGCAGCCGTCGGCCGTCCGGTTCGCGCTGCTGCTGCTCCTGCTCGCCACCTTCGGGGCGGCCCTGCTCGTCGTCCCCCTGCCCGAGGCGGAGGAGTTCCCCCGGCTCGCCGACCGGCTGGGCGCCCTCGCCCCCGTGGCGGCGATCCTCGGCGGGGCGCTGCTGCTGGTCGCGCTGGTCCCCCGGACCTTCATCACGCTCGCCTCGGGGGCGATCTTCGGCGCGCTGGAGGGCGCCGCGTACGCGCTGGGCGCCGCGCTGCTCGCGGCGGCGCTGGGCTTCACGGTCGGCCGCCTCCTCGGGCGGGAGTTCGTCGCCGACCAGGTACGCGGCCGGCTGGCCCGCCTCGACGGCTGGTTCGCCCGGCAGAGCGTCCTCGGTGTGATCACCGTACGGCTGTTGCCGATCGCCGGGTTCGGGCTGGTCAGCTACGGCTACGGCACCACCGGCGCCCGGATGCTGCCGTTCCTGACCGGCAGTGTCCTCGCCTCCGCCCCCACCGCGTTCGGCTACGCGGCGCTCGGCGCGACGGCCACCTCACCGGGCGACGTCAACTGGTACGCCGCCGCCCCCGCCGGCCTCGGCCTGATCGCCGGCGCGGTGCTGATCCACCGCTGGTGGCGCGCCGAACGCGGGCGGCGGGTGAAGACCGCAGAATGACCACAGCGACCGTCGGCGCATGCCCCGGCGGTCTACTCGCTCGCACAAGCGCCGGCAGCCCCACACCCCCGTCCCCGCCGATCTTGCGGTTGCGGCCCCGACATACCGGCCAGAACGGACGGAACAAGGGCCGCAACCGCAAGATCGCGGAGACACGGGGCGGGGCGGGAGACGCGGGGTGGGGCGGGAGACGCGGGGTGGGGGCGGGGTCAGGCGACGACGGAGACCATGCGGCCCTTGATGACGATGACCTTGCGGGGGGGCTTGCCGGCCAGCGCGGACGCCACCGCCTCCAGGGCCGCCGACCGCACGTCGTCCTCGGACGCGTCGGCGGTGACCTCGATCCGGCCGCGGACCTTGCCGTTGATCTGCACCGGGTACGTCACCGTCTCGGCGACCAGCAGCGCCGGGTCGGCGACCGGGAAGTCCGCGTACGCCAGCGAGGCGTCGTGGCCCAGCCGGCGCCACAGCTCCTCGGCGACGTGCGGGGCGAACGGGGCGAGCATCAGCACCAGCGGCTCGGCCGCCTCGCGGGGGGTCGCCGGCAGCCGGGTCAGCGCGTTGGTCAGCTCGATCAGCTTGGCGATCGCGGTGTTGAACCGGATCCCCTCCATGTCGCCGCGTACCCCGTCGACCACCTTGTGCAGCAGCCGCCGGGTGGCCTCGTCGGCCGGGGCGTCGGTGATCCGCAGCTCGCCGGTCTGCTCGTCGACGACCGCCCGCCAGACCCGCTGCAGGAACCGGTACGACCCGACGACCGCCCGGGTCTCCCAGGGGCGGGACACCTCCAGCGGGCCCATCGACATCTCGTACACCCGGAAGGTGTCCGCGCCGTACGCGGCGCACATGTCGTCGGGGGTGACCACGTTCTTCAGCGACTTGCCCATCTTGCCGTACTCGCGGCGCACCTCCTCCTCGCCCAGGAACCAGGCGCCGTCGCGCTCGACGACCTCCTCGGCCTGCACGTAGGAGCCCCGGGGATCGACGTACGCGTACGCCTGGATCATGCCCTGGTTGAACAGCTTGCGGTACGGCTCGAACGACGAGACGTGGCCCAGGTCGTACAGCACCTTGTGCCAGAAGCGCGCGTACAGCAGGTGCAGCACGGCGTGCTCGGCGCCGCCGACGTACAGGTCGGTGCCCCCGCAGTCGCCCTCGGCGCGCGGGCCCATCCAGTACCGCTCGTTCTCGGCGTCGACGAACCGGTCGGCGTTGTGCGGGTCCAGGTAGCGCAGCTCGTACCAGCAGGAGCCGGCCCACTGCGGCATCACGTTGGTCTCCCGGGTGTACCGCTTCGGCCCGTCGCCCAGGTCCAGCTCCACCTCGACCCAGTCGCGCCGGCGCGACAGCGGGGTCTCCGGGTTGCTGGCGGCGTCGTCGGGGGCGAACGTCTTCGGGGAGAAGTCGTCCACCTCGGGCAGCTCGACCGGCAGCATCTCCTCCGGCAGCGCGATGGCCGCCCCGGTCTCGTCGTACACGATGGGGAACGGCTCGCCCCAGTAGCGCTGCCGGGAGAACAGCCAGTCGCGCAGCCGGTAGGTGACCGCGCCGACGCCGTGCCCGTTCGCCTCCAGCCAGGCGATGATCGCCGCCTTGGCGTCGGCGACCCCCAGGCCGTTCAGGTCCAGGCCACGCTCGGGAGCGGCGCTGTTGACCGCGGGGCCGTCCCCGGTGTACGCCTTGCCGTCGAAGCCGTCGGCCGGCTGCACGGTGCGCACGATCGGCAGGTCGAAGACCTCGGCGAACGCCCAGTCCCGCTCGTCCTGCGCGGGCACCGCCATGATCGCGCCGGTGCCGTAGCCGGCCAGCACGTAGTCGGCGATGAAGATCGGGACCTGCCCGCCGGTGACCGGGTTGGTGGCGTACGCGCCGACGAAGACGCCGGTCTTCTCCTTCGTGTCGGACTGCCGCTCCACGTCCGTCTTGGCCGCCGCCGCCTTCCGGTACGCCTCGACGGCCGCCCGGGGGCCGGTGTGCCCGCCGGTCCAGGCGTCCTTCGTGCCCGCCGGCCAGGCCGCCGGCACCAGCGCGTCGACCAGTTCGTGCTCGGGGGCCAGCACCATGTAGGTGGCCCCGAAGACGGTGTCGGGTCGGGTCGTGAACACCCGGACCGGGCTCTGGCCGGTCGGGAAGTCGATGTGCGCCCCTTGCGACCGGCCGATCCAGTTGCGCTGCATCATTTTGATCGGCTCGGGCCAGTCCAGCGTGTCCAGGTCGTCCAGCAGCCGGTCGCCGTACGCGGTGATCCGCATCTTCCACTGCTTCAGGTTCCGCTTGAACACCGGGAAGTTGCCCCGGTCCGAGCGGCCGTCGGCGGTGACCTCCTCGTTGGCCAGCACGGTGCCCAGCCCCGGGCACCAGTTCACCGGCGCCTCCGAGACGTACGCCAGCCGGCGGTCGTCGACGATCCTCCGCCGCTCGGCGACGGTCAGCTCCGCCCAGGGGCGGCCGTCCGGGGTGGGCCGGGTGCCGCCGGCGAACTCGGCGATCAGCTCGGCGACCGGGCGGGCCTTCCCCGCGTCCTGGTCGTACCAGGAGTTGAAGACCTGCAGGAAGATCCACTGGGTCCAGCGGTAGAAGTCGGTGTCGATGGTGGCCACCGAGCGGCGGTCGTCGTGGGCCATCCCCAGCCGACGCAACTGCTCCTTGTACCGGGCGATGTTCGCCACGGTGGTGGTGCGCGGGTGGGTGCCGGTCTGCACCGCGTACTGCTCGGCGGGCAGCCCGAACGCGTCGAAGCCCATCGCGTGCAGCACGTTGCGCCCGGCCATCCGCTGATAGCGGGCGAAACAGTCGGTGCCGATGTACCCCAGCGGGTGCCCGACGTGCAGGCCCGCCCCCGACGGGTACGGGAACATGTCCAGCACGTACAGCTTCTCCGCGCCGGCCCGCGGGTGGTCGGGGTCGGCCAGCGGGCCGGTCGGGTTCGGGGCGTGGAACGTGCCCTCCCGCTCCCAGGTGTCCTGCCAGCGCCGCTCGATCTCGTCGGCCAGGGCCGCGGTGTACCGGTACGGGGGGATGTCGCCCGCCGGTGCTGCCTCACTCATGGTGTCTCCTCGCTTCGCTCGTCGCCGCCGGCCACGCCTCGGCCGGGCTGGGTGCTGACCTCGCTCGGCGCGGTCATGTCGTCATGGGGAGTGCTCCGCCCGCCCGCCGCGCGGCGGCGGGGACCCGTGCCGCCCGTCGCCGGAGCGGGCCCGACCGGCGGAGGGCACAAAAAAGCCCCTCGCGCAGGAGGGGCCGCCGTGCTGTCGCGCGTCAGCGCATCAGCACGGCCCGGTAAGAAGCAGGAAGACTCCGGCCATGTCGGGGAGTGTACCCCGCGGGCCGGGCTCACGCGTCGACCGCCTCAGGGCGGCGGAGCGCCGGCACGGCCCCTCCACCGACGGCACGGACTCCGCTGCCCCGTGCGACTCCCCCGTCCGGCGAATATTCGGGGCGTAACCGGGCGAGTTCCTGCGGGAATCGGCGATGACGACAAACATGGTTAGCCTGAGGGGCCTGTGAGATTTCTGCGGCAGACGAGAAGATTTGTTTCCGCTGCGAACCTGACGGCGGGTCCAGGTGCTCTGTACAGAGCTGCCGTTCCGGCGACGAGGAGGAGGCCCGTGACACAACAGACCTGGGACGAGGTGGGCGGTCTGCTGCCGCACGACGAGTTCCGCACCGCCAGCGAGGCCATCGTGACCAACATCGAGCAGGTCATCGAGGGCAAGACCGCCACGATCCGGCTCGCCCTCGCCGTCCTGCTCGCTGAGGGCCACCTCCTCATCGAGGACGTCCCAGGCGTCGGCAAGACCAAGCTGGCGAAGGCCCTCGCCCGGTCGATCGACTGCTCCGTGCGCCGCATCCAGTTCACGCCGGACCTGCTGCCCAGCGACGTCACCGGGGTGAGCGTCTACAACCAGGAGACCCACGACTTCGAGTTCCGGCCCGGGGCGGTCTTCGCCAACCTGGTCGTCGGCGACGAGATCAACCGCGCGTCGCCGAAGACCCAGTCCGCGCTGCTGGAGTGCATGGAGGAGCGGCAGGTCACCGTCGACGGGGTCACCTACCAGTTGCAGACCCCGTTCATGGTGATCGCCACCCAGAACCCGATCGAGATGGAGGGGACGTACCCGCTGCCCGAGGCGCAGCGGGACCGGTTCACCGCCCGGATCGCCATGGGATACCCGGACCCCGCGGCCGAGCTGGCCATGTTGGACGGTCACGGCGCGGCCGACCCGCTCCAGGAGCTGGGAGCCGTCTCCGACGCCGACACGGTCCGCCGGCTGATCGCCACGGTCCGCGAGGTGCACGTCGCCGACGCGGTGAAGCAGTACGCGGTCGACCTGGTCACCGCCACCCGGGAGGCTCCCGACCTGCGACTGGGCGCGTCCCCCCGGGCCACTCTCCAGCTCCTGCGCACCGCCCGGGCCGTCGCCGCCCTGGAGGGCCGCGACTATGTCCTGCCCGACGACCTCCAGGCGCTCGCGGTGCCGGTGCTCGCCCACCGGATCATCCCGACCGCCGACGCCCAGCTCGCCCGGCGCACCACCGACGCGATCGTGTCCGAGCTGGTGCACCGGCTCCCGCTGCCGCACGACCGCCAGCGCTCCCCGTACGACAACCGGCCCACCGGCGAGGGCAACGGCCGAGCCCCGTACGAGCCCCGGAGGCGGTGAGCGTGCGCGAAGGGCTCCGGGGCCTGACCACCCGCGGCCGTTCCTTCCTGGCCGCCGCGCTGGCCGCGGGCCTCTCCGCCGCCATCCTCGGCGAGAAGGACCTGCTGCGGGTGGCGGTGCTGCTGGCCGCGCTGCCGCTGCTCGCCGCCGCGTACGTCGGGCGCAGCCGGTACAAGCTGGCCGGCAACCGGTCCCTGGAGCCGCACCGGGTGCCGGTCGGGGCCAGCTCCCGGGTGGTGCTGCGGTTGCAGAACATGTCCCGGCTGCCCACCGGCACCCTGCTGCTGGAGGACCGGCTGCCGTACGCGCTGGGCAGCCGGCCCCGGGTGGTGCTGGAGCGGCTCGGCGCGCACCAGGCCAGCTCGGTGGCGTACACCGTCCGCGCGGACGTGCGCGGCCGGTACGGGCTGGGCCCCCTGGTGGTCCGGTTGACCGACCCGTTCGGGCTGTGCGAGCTGAGCCGGGCCTTTCCCGGCACCGACCACCTCACGGTGATCCCGCAGGTCACCGCCCTGCCCTCGGTCCGGCTCCCCGGCGAGTACGCGGGCAGCGGCGACAGCCGGGCACGCTCGGTGGCGGTGCACGGCGAGGACGACGCGGCGACCCGGGAGTACCGGGTGGGCGACGACCTGCGCCGGGTGCACTGGAAGTCGACCGCCCGCACCGGGGAGCTCATGGTCCGCCGCGAGGAGCAGCCCTGGGAGAGCCGGGCCACCGTCGTCCTGGACACCCGGGGGTACGGCCACCGCGGCGACGGGCCGACGGCGAGCTTCGAGTGGACCGTCTCCGCGGCGGCCAGCATCGCCGTGCACCTGCGCCAGGCCGGGTACAAGCTGCGTCTGGTCACCGGCGGCGGCGCGGACGTCGACGCGACCGAGGGCGCCGGGGACGGGGTGCTCCTCGACCACCTCGCCGAGGTTCGGCTCGACGGGCGCGGCGAGATCACCACGCTGGTGCAGCGGGTCCGGCAGCGCGCCGACGGCGGCCTGATCATCGCGCTGTTCGGCTCGCTGAGCACCGCCGAGGCCGAGCTGCTCGCCGGGCTGCGCGGCAACGGCGCCACCTGTGTCGGCTTCCTGCTGAACAGTTCCACCTGGCTGAACCTGCCGGCCCGGGCCCGGGCCGAGGCCGACCACGCGCACGGCGCCGCCGCGCTCGCCCTGGTGCGGAGCGGATGGCGGGTGATCGGGGTCGACCACGGGGCCCGACTGCCCGCGCTCTGGCCGCAGGCCGGCCGGGGCTCGCAGGGGTTCGCCCTGCGGGCGGCGCTGGCCGAGACGGTCGCGGGCGGCGTGAAGTGACGCCCGAGCCGGGGCGGCGGACCGACGCTCCGGCCCGAGCGTGAGGTGACGCTCCCCGGGTGGGAGCACGCGAGGGGCCCGGCACCCCGGGCATGACACACACCGGAAGGGTGGTCCCGTGACCGCGACCCGCAACCTCGGCTTCGTGGCCGCCGGCGCGACCCTGCTCTCGGCGGCTCCGCTGTCGGCCATCTTCGAACGCTGGACCTGGCTCATCCAGGCCGCCATCGCGGTCGCGGTGGTGGCCGGCGTGGCGGCGTTGACCCGGCTGCTCCGGGCGCCGCTGTGGGGGCAGGTCCTGGGCATGCTCGCCGGGCTGGTGCTCGCCCTGACCTGGCTCTTCCCCAGCGGCGGGGAGCTGGTGGCGTTCCTGCCCACCCCGGCCACCTTCGCCCACTTCGGCGAGTTGGTCGGGGCGTCCGCGCAGGACATGCGCTCGTACGGGGTCAAGGTGCCCGACACCGACCCGCTGCTGTTCATCAGCGTGCTCGGCATCGGCGGGGTGGCGATGGTGGTGGACGTGCTCGCCGTCGGGCTGCGCCGCCCGGCGCTGGCCGGCCTGCCGATGCTCGCCATCTACTCGGTGCCGGTCGCGGTGTACGTCGACAGCGTCCCCGCCGTGCCGTTCGTGGTCGGCGCCGCCGGCTACCTCTGGCTGTTGGTCGCCGACAACGTCGACCGGGTGCGCCGGTTCGGCCGCCGGTTCACCGGCGACGGCCGGGACGTCGACGTGTGGGAGTCGTCCCCGCTGGCCGCCGCCGGCCGCCGGCTGGCCGTGGTGGGGGTCGCCCTGGCGGTGGTGCTGCCGCTGGCCGTGCCGGGGATGACCGGCGGGCTGCTCGACACCCTCGGCTCCGGGACGGGCAACGGCACCGGACGCGCCGGCCAGGGCGGCAGCCCGGGCAAGGTCGACCTGTTCGCCAAGCTGAGCGGCGAGCTCAACCAGTCCGAGGTTGTCGACATGGTGAAGGTGACCACCAACGAGCCGAGCCCGTTCTACCTGCGCTTCGGCGTCGCGGACAAGCTCCGGACGGACGGCTTCCGCGAGAGTGACCCGAACGGCCGGCCGGTGAACCGGGGGCTGCCCTCCCCGGCCCGGACCGGGGAGGGCGTCGAGCAGCAGGAGTACCGGGCCACCGTCGAGGTGACGAAGAACTTCCCCATGCCCCTGCTGCCGGTCTACGGCGAGCCGGTGCGGACCGAGGAACTGGGCGGCAACTGGCTGTACGACCCGGCCCTGCAGCTGATCTACTCCAACCGGGACAACGCCCGCGACAAGCGCTACTCGTTCGACTACGTCCGGTCGACGTACAGCCCGGCGGCGCTGCGTCGCGCCCCCTCGCTGCCGGCCGACCACCCCGTCCGGGTCCAGCAGACCGAGACCCCGCCGGTGCCGCAGGTGGACGCCCTGGTCTCCGACCTCGTCCGGGGTGAGCGCACCGACTACGACAAGGTTCGGGCGATCTACGACTACTTCTCCTCGGACAACGGCTTCACCTACAGCCTGACCACCAAGGGCGGCACCACTGGGCAGGACATCGTCGACTTCCTCAACAACAAGGCCGGCTTCTGCCAGCAGTACGCGGCGGCGATGGCGTGGCTGGTCCGCGCGGCCGGGATCCCGGCCCGGGTGGCGTTCGGCTTCACCAACGGCGCCGGCCGCACCACCGGCGAGGGGTACGTACTGACCAACCGGAACCTGCACGCCTGGACGGAGGTCTACTTCGACGGGATGGGCTGGGTGCCCTTCGACGCCACCCCGGCGTACGGGGTGCAGGGCTCGGCCCGCTCGGCGTGGGCCCCGGACACCGACGCCCCGGAGTCCGTCACCCCCGAATCCGGCGCGCCGAGCGTCCCGGGCGAGGACGGTTCCTCCCCGGAGGCAGCCGGCCCGGACGCCGCCGACCGGGACACCGACGCCGGGCTGGCCGTCGGGGCCGACGATCCCACCCGGCAGGCCCCGGTCTGGCTCTGGTGGACGGCGGGCCTGCTCGCCCTGCTCGCCCTGCTCGCGGTGCCGGCACTGCGCCGGTCGGTGCTGCGCCGACGCCGGGGCACCCGGGTCGCGGTGGCCCCGAAGGCGACCATGGTGGACGCCGGCACCGACCCGGACGGCATCGAGCGCACGATCGTGGTCGGGGTGGACCCCGCGCGGGCCCGGGCGGACGCGCACGCGGCCTGGGACGAGCTGCTCGACACCCTGGTCGACTACCGGGTCCGGGTGGACCGGACGGAGACCCCGCGGGCGACGGCCGAGCGCCTGGCCACCGACGCGCTGACCGAGGACGCCTCCGCCGCCGCG
>NZ_JBEOWQ010000012.1:0-164476 GCF_040296145.1 Micromonospora sp. NPDC002296 | reverse complement strand
ACCGGCGTGGCGAACCGGCCGTCCCGATCCCGCAGCTGCGCCTCCCCGAGGGCCACCGCCTCCGTCACCCGGGCGGTACCGGCGCAGGCGGCGTCGAGGAGCTGGAACCGCCCGGGGTGCTCGGTCTGCGCCGACCGCAGCAGCCCCCACACGGCCGCGTGCCCGGGGTCGGACAGCTCGCCGTCACCGCCGGTGGTCAGCACGACCAGACGGGACCCGGCGAACCGCTCCTCGCTCAGCCAGGCGCGGACGACCCCCAGCACGCGGGTGGCCGCGACGGTCGGATCCTCCCCTGCCGGGCAGGTCAGCACGGCCACCGCGGGCGCCTCGGAGGGCAGCTCCGCGCCGAGCCCGACCGGCTCACCGACGGGCCGGTCGCCGGTCGGCGCGGGGACCTCGGTCCAGGTCAGGGAGAACAGTCCGACGGAGCCGGTGACCAGCTCCGGCGCCACCGGGCGCAGGGCGAGGTGGTCCACCGTGATCACCGGCCTCCCGTCCCCGTCCCAGGCGGACAGGCTCACCGCGCCGTCCTCGTCGGCGGGGGTGAGCCGCACCCGCAGGGTGGTCGCGGCGTTGCCGGACAGCCGCACGCCCGACCAGGAGAAGGGCAGCCGGCAGACCCCGTCGTCGTCGGGACGCAACCAGATCCCGTGCAGTGCGGCGTCCAGCAACGCCGGGTGCACGCCGAACGCACCGGGCTCGCCGGTGGGCAGGACGACGTCGAGCCACAGTTCCTCGCCCACCGCCCAGGCGGCCCGCAGCCCTCGGAAGACGGGCCCGTAGTCCAGACCGATCGAGCGCAGCCGCTCGTAGTGCCCGGTCACCGGCACGGCGGCGGTGTCCGGTGGCGGCCACTCGACGAGCGGGTCGGGACCCTCTGCGGTGTCCGGTTCGACGAGGGCGCCGGCGTGCCGCGTCCACCCGGCGCCGTCCTCGTCGGGCCGGGCGTGGACGGTGATCGCGCGGCGGCCCCGGGCGTCCGGCTCGTCCACGAGCACCTGGATGCGCAGCGCCCCCTCGGCGGGCAGCACGACCGGAGCGTCGAGGACCAGCTCGGTCACCGCGGGGCAGCCGAGCAGGCGGCCGGCCCACAGCACCAGGTCCAGGCACGCGGTCCCCGGCAGGACCACGGTGTCGAGCACGGCGTGGTCGGCCAGCCAGGGCGCACTCGCGACGGACAGGCTTCCGGTCAGCAGCACCCCGCCCGTGTCGGCGTTCTCCACCTCGGCACCGAGGAACGGGTGCGCGGCGGCCCGCAGGCCCACCGCCGCGAGGTCACCCGCGCCCGCCGGGGCGGTCAGCCAGTGCGACTCCCGTTGGAACGGGTAGGTCGGCAACGACACCACCCGGCCGCGGACGGCCGTGGACCAGTCGACCGGCAGGCCGTGCGCGTCGGCCTTGGCCAGCGAGCGCAGGAAACGCTCCGCCCCGCCGTCCTCACGGGTCAGCGACTCCACGAGGACCACCGGCTCAGCCAGTTCGTCGGCGCGCTCCGCGATCCCGGGCAGCAGCACCGGGTGTGGGCTGACCTCGATGAACGTGCGGTGGCCCGCCTCGATGAGCGCGGTGACCGCCTCGTCGAAGCGCACCACCTCGCGCAGGTTGCGATACCAGTAGGCCGCGTCGAGATCGGCGCCCCGGACCTCCGCGACCTCGGTGGTGGACATCAGTGGGACGGCGGGGGCGCCGGGGCGGACCTCGGCGAGGTCGGCGAGCAGCCGCCCCCGCAACTCGGCGACCTGGGCGGAGTGCGACGCGTAGTCGACTGCGATGACCTTCGCCCGCGCGCCGTCGGCGACGCACCGGTCCACGAGTTCGGCCACCGCCAGGGGCTCACCGGAGACGGTGGTGGCGTTCGGCCCGTTGTGCGCGGCGATCGACACCCGGCCGTCCCAGGCGGCCAGCAGGGGACGCACCCGGTCGGCGGGCAGGGCGATCGAGGCCATCGCGCCCCGGCCGGCCAGCGCCACCAGAGCCCGGGACCGGCGGGCGACCACCAGCGCGGCGTCGTCCAGGGTCAGGGCCCCGGCGACGCAGGCGGCGGCGATCTCGCCTTGGCTGTGCCCGACCGCGGCGGCGGGCTCCACCCCGTGCGCCCGCCACAGCTCCGCCAGCGCGACCATGGTCGCGAACAGCACCGGCTGCACCACGTCGACCCGGTCCAGGCCCGGCTGGTCCGCGGCGCCGCGCAGCACCCCGGTCAGGCTCCAGTCCACGTGCGGAGCCAACGCCCGCTCACACCTGGCCATCGACTCGGCAAAGCTGGGCGAGGAGTCGAGCAACTCGCAGGCCATGCCGGCCCACTGCGACCCCTGGCCGCCGAACACGAAGACCGGACGGTGCGTACCGGAGGCGTCGCCCAGCACCACGGCGGGGTCGGCGCTGCCGTCCGCGACGGCGGTCAGGCCGCGCAGCAGGTCGGCTCGGGTCGCGCCGGTGACGGCGGCCCGGCGGGGGAACCGGGTGCGGATGGTGAGCAGCGAGTACGCGACGTCGGCCGGGCTCCAGTCGGTCCGGGACAGCTGCTCGCGCAGCCGACCGGCCTGGGCGCACCGCGCCCGCTCGGAGCGGCCGGACAGGGCGAGCACCACCGGCCCGTGGCTCGGCGTCGGCTCAGGCTCGTCGGCCGGCGGCGCCTGCTCCAGGACGACGTGGGCGTTCGTGCCGCTGATGCCGAAGGACGAAACGCCGGCCCGGCGCGGCCGGGCGGTCTCCGGCCACGGCACGGCCTCGGTCAGCAGCGCCACCGCACCGGACGACCAGTCGACGTGCGGCGAGGGCTCCTCGGCGTGCAGGGTCGCGGGCAACTCGCCGTGCTGGAGGGCGAGCACCATCTTGATCAACCCGGCCAGCCCCGCGGCGGCCTGGGTGTGTCCGATGTTGGACTTCACCGAGCCCAGCAGCAACGGCCGGGACGCGGGCCGGTCGGCCCCGTAGGCGGCCAGCAGCGCGGTCGCCTCGATCGGGTCACCGAGCGCGGTGCCGGTGCCGTGTGCCTCAACGGCGTCGACCTCGTCCGGGCGCAGTCCGGCGTCGGCGAGCGCGTCGGCGATCACGCGGCGCTGGGCCAGGCCGCTCGGCGCGGTGAGGCCGTTGCTGGCGCCGTCGGAGTTCAGCGCCGAGCCGCGCACCACGGCCAGCACCCGGTGGCCGTTGCGGCGGGCGTCGGACAGCCGTTCCAGCACCACGACGCCCGCGCCCTCGGCCCACCCGGTGCCGTCCGCGGCCGCGGAGAACGCCCGGCAGCGGCCGTCGGCGGACAGCCCGCCCTGCCGGGCGAACTCGGCGAACATCCCGGGCAGCGGCATCACGGTGACCCCGCCGGCGATGGCCAGCGTGCTCTCGCCCGCTCGCAGTGACCGGCAGGCCAGGTGCAGGGCGGCCAGCGAGGACGAGCAGGCGGTGTCCACGGTGATCGCGGGCCCGCCCAGGCCGAGCACGTAGGCGACCCGGCCGGACAGCACACTCGGAGTGCCGCCGGTGAGCAGGAAGCCCCCTGCGGCTTCGGACTGTTCGTGCAGCCGGGCCGCGTAGTCCTGGGCGGTCGCGCCCGCGAACACGGCGGTCCGGGTACCGCGCAACGATCCGGGCACGATGCCGGCCCGCTCCACGGCCTCCCACACCACTTCGAGGAACAGCCGCTGCTGCGGGTCCATGGCGGCGGCCTCCCGGGGGGAGATGCCGAAGAACTCCGCGTCGAACCGGTCGATGCCGTCGAGGAACCCGCCGGGACGCAGGCCGGTCACGTCCATCCGTTGCCAGCCCCGCTGCGCGGGCGGGTCGGTGATGGCGTCGACCCGGTCGGCCACCAGCCGCCACAGGTCGTCCGGCGTCTCGACCCCGCCGGGGTACCGGCACCCCATGCCGATGATCACCACCGGGTCGGTGTCCGGGTGCTCCCCGGTCGAGGCGGTGGTCCGCGGGAGGTCAGCCCGCGCCCGCCCCGTCAGGTGCTCGGCGAGGGCGGCGGGCGTGGGGTGGTCGTAGAGCAGGGACACCGACAGGTCTGCGCCGGTGTGCTCCTCGACCAGGTCCCGCAGCTCCAGGCCCATCACCGAGTCGAAGCCCTGATCGCGGAACGGGACGCCGGGCACCACCGTCGCGCCCAGGACCCGGGTGGCCAGGTCGAGCACCGCGCCCAGCGGCGCGCTGCCACCGGCGGGTGCCCCGCTCTGCCCGGCCACCGGCGCGGGCACCGTCTCGACCTCGGACGGCCAGTACCGCCTGCGCCGGAACGGGTAGGTGGGAAGCGGTACCCGCCTGGCGTCCTGGTCGGCGAACACCTCCGTCCAGTCCACCGACTCACCGGCCAGGAACCGATCGACCCGCTCCCGGAACCGTGCGGGATCGGCGGCCCCGGGCAGCTCGTCGAGACGGGTGAGCAACTCGGCCCGGTCACCGGCGACCACCACCGCCCGACAGGGGTGCGCGGTGCGGGCGGTGGCGAGCGTGAACGCGACGTCCACCCCGCGTACCTGCGGCCGGGCCGCCAGGTGGGCGCGCAGGTCGCGGGCCACCTGGGCGAGCGCGGCGGGGGTCCGGGCGGACAGCACGTACGGCAGGGGCTCGGTGACCTGGGGGTCGTGCGGGGGCTCGACCCGGTCGTGGGCGGCGAGCACGACGTGGCAGTTGGTGCCGCCCATGCCGAACGAGCTGACCCCGGCCACCAGCGGCGCGTCCGGACGCGGCCACGCCGAGGGTCCGGTCTGGACCCGCAGCCCCCACTCGGCGAGCGGCACGTCGTCGGCGGACGCGGTGAAGTGCAGGCTGGGCGGCAGCTCGCGGTGCCGCAGCGCCAGCGCGGTCTTGATCAGCCCGGCCACCCCGGCGGCGCCCTCCAGGTGGCCGATGTTCGTCTTCACCGAGCCCACGGCCACGGGCCCGGTCGGGCGGCCGGCGAACACCTCGCCGAGCGCGTGGGCCTCGGTCGCGTCACCCCCCGGGGTCCCGGTGCCGTGCAGCTCCACGTACTGCACGTCCGCGGGGGTCACCCCGGCCGCCCGGTGGGCGGACCGGACCAGCTCGACCTGGGCCCGCCGGTCGGGGGCGACCATCTTCTCGCCCGCGCCGTCGTGATTGACCGCGCTGGCCCGGATCACGCAGTACACCCGGTCACCGTCGGCCAGCGCCGCGGTGAGCGGCTTGAGCACGACCAGCCCGCCGCCCTCACCCCGGACGAACCCGTCGGCCTCCCGGTCGAGAACCCGGCAACGGCCCCGCGCCGACAGCACACCCATCCGCGCCGCGGCGAGCTGCGTGTCCGGCACCAGGGCCAGGTTCGTTCCGCCCGCCAGGGCCAGCGTGCACTCCCCCGCCCGCAGGCTCGCGCACGCCAGGTGGACCGACACCAGCGAGGACGACTGTCCGGTGTCGACGAGCAGGCTCGGTCCGCGTACACCGAGATGGTGTGACACCCGATTGGCGATCACGCCGCGCTGCAGCCCGGTCATCGCGTGATAGGAGAGGGACTGGGACTCGTGCCGGGAGACCAGCAGCGCGTAGTCGTCGGAGAGAGACCCCACGAACACGCCGACCGGTTGGGAGCGCAGCTCGCCGGGCACGATCCCGGCGTCCTCCACCGCCTCCCAGGCCAGCTCCAGCGCCAGGCGCTGCTGCGGGTCCATGGCCACCGCCTCGCGCGCGGAAATGCCGAAGAAGTCCGCGTCGAACTCGGCGACCGAGTCGAGAAAACCACCCTCCCCGGGCAGCCCCGGCCCGGTCGGCACAGGGGCGGTACGCCTGCGCGCCGACGGCGCGGCGACGCTGTCCACCCCGGCGGTCAGGTTCTCCCACAACCGCCCGGGACCGTCGGCTCCGGGCACGCGACAGGCCATACCGATGACCGCGATCGGGTCGGCGTCCACGGTCTCCCGGGTCATCCGACGCCACCTCCTGTCCGTTGTCTGCCCTGCACTGCGGGCTGGTACGGGCGCGCCCCATCGGCGCGGCGGTGGGCTCGCGGCCCGTCCCCGCGCTGCGCGATACCTGGCTACTCAGGTTCGGTCCGGGCCCCCCTCGACCGGGCATTCCCGGCGCAGGTAGTTCGGGCGCAGGTCCGCGTCGTCGTAGTAACGGTGGAAGACAAGGGTGGCCGACCCGGACACCGGCGGCACGATCCACGACCAGTCCGTCGGGCAGGTCCGGCCCGCCTCTTCCTCACGCTCAAGGTGGGTGATGAACCGGTTCGACTCGGTGTGATGGTCGGTGATCTTCACGCCCGCGCGGTCGAAGGAGTGCAGCACGGCCACGTTCAGCTCGACGAGGGCGCGGTCCCGCCAGAGCGTGGCGTTCGAGCTGGTGTCCAGCGCCATCTTGGCCGCGACCACCGGCAGCAGGTCGTAGCGGTCGGTGTCGCCGAGGTTCCGCGCGCCGATCTCGGTACCCATGTACCAGCCGTTGAACGGTGCGGCCGGATAGCGGATGCCACCGATCTCCAGGTTCATGGCCGAGATCACGGGCACCGCGTGCCAGCGCAGCCCCAGCCCGGCGAACCACGGGTAGCGGGGGTGGGACAGCTCTACCTCCAGCACCGCCTCCGGCGGCAGCTCGAACAGCTCGATCCCGTCCCGCGCGGTCTCGATGACCAGCGGGAGAACGTCGAACCGGGTCCCGGCGCCTCGCCAGCCGCGGCGCAGCGCCAGCTCGGTGACGCCGACGTTCCGGGGGTCGCCGAGTACCGTGCCGTCCGGCTGGGGGTACCCCGCGTACCGGATGAGCTGCTCGTTGTGAATGTGGGGGCCGGGGGCGTCGGGCCGGTCCGGGGCGAACACCGTGATCGTGGGCCGGATCCGCCCGCCGCCGCCCGCCTCCACCAGGTGCTTGACCGACTCGGTGCCGATGCCGGCCGCGTCCGAGATGTCCCGCCGGTCGCGCACCCACAGGCTCCGCCAGTACAGCCTGCCGATGCACCGGTTGCTGTTGCGCCAGGCCACCCGCGCACCGAAGGCCAACTCGTCGACGGTGTGCGTGTAGGTCCCGGTACCCGCGACCTCCGCGCGGATCTCCGCCATCCGGGCGGCGGGGCCGCCCTGCCCGTTGCCCTCGCCGTAGAACAGCTCGATGAACTGCTCCGCCTCGCGGAGCATCCACGCGCTGTCCGGGCCGGCCGGCGTCGCCGGCCCGGACGTGGGCGAAGCTGCGACGTCCATCGAACGGTCGGCTGCACGGCGAAGAAGACTTGCGCTGAGCAAAATTCTCCCTTGTCCCAGGTCCGATCGCCGTGTGGTCAGTACAACCGGATCGGCAGCGCCGTCAGGCCGCGCACCAGCAGGCTGTTGCGCCAGCGCAGGGTGCTCGGCTGCCCGGCCAGGCTCAGGTCCGGGAAGCGGGCCAGCAGCCTGCTCAGCGCCACCTCGATCTCGACCCGGGACAGCGGCGCGCCAAGGCAGTAGTGGATGCCGTGGCCGAAGGCGAGGCTGCCGCCCAGTGGCCGGGTGAAGTCCAGGCGGGTCGGCTCGGGGAACTTCTCGCCGTCCCGGTTCGCCGAGATGAGCGAGACCAACACGAACTGGCCCTTGGGGATCATGGTCTCCCCGACTCGCACCTCCGTGGCGGTGGAGCGCAGCGTCGCCACGTTGACCGGGCCGTCGAACCGCAGCAACTCGTCGACCGCGTTGGGCATCAGCGACGGGTCGGCCTTGAGCTCGGCCAGCTTGTCCGGATTCTCCAGCAGCGCCAGGACTGCGTTGCCGACCATGCTGGCGGTGGTCTCGTAGCCCGCCACGAACATCAGCGCGCAGGTCGACACCAGCTCGCGGTCGCTGAGCCGGTCACCGTGCTCACGCGCGTTGATCAGCGCGGTGATCAGGTCGTCCGCCGGGTCGGCACGCTTGGCCTCGACGACACCGATCAGGTACTGGTCGACCGCCCGCACCGCCTCGTTCATCCGGGCCGGGTCGTTGGTGGTGAAGATGGTCTCGGTCCACTGGCGGAACGCGTCCTCGTCGGCGGGCGGAATGCCCAGGAGCCTGCAGGTCACCGCCATCGACATCGGGAAGGACAGCGTGCGCAGCAGGTCGACCTCACGCTGTGCGGCGATCTTGTCGAGCAGGCCGTCGACGATCTGCGCGATCTCCGGGCGCAGCGCCTCGACCCGCCTGCGGGTGAACGCCTTCGCGGACAGCTCGCGCAGCCGCGTGTGGTCCGGCGGGTCGGCGAAGAGCATGTGCTTGGTCAGGATGTCGGTGTAGCCCTCGTGCGCCGAGATCCCGGTGCTCTGCTGCGCGAAGATCTCCGGAACGCCGGCGAAGTCCTTGGTGAACCGCGCGTCCGACAGGGCCTCCTTGGCCTCCTCGTACCGGGTGATCACCCAGACGTCGATGCCGTCCGGGGTCCGCATCGGGTGGACCGGACCGGCCTCGCGGAGACGGCCGTAGACCGCGTAGGGATCCTGGAAGAACGACATGTCGAGCACGTCGCGGCGTTGACCGGCAACGGTCATACCCATGAAACTCTCCTGCCCTGGGGCTCTCCTGCCGCCGATGATGTTTTGCGAGCCTAAAAGCCCCGCTATTCGCCTGCCATAGCGGAAACTAGTTATTCCCGCGCCTGACCTGCCCCGATACCAACTCCGTCGCCTCAGCGAGCGTGACCAATCTGGCCACGGCGGCGCGCGACGGCACGCGCAGTTTGCGAAGTATCTGCCCGACGTGCACCTGAACGGTGTTGGTCTTGATGTTCAACGCGCCAGCAATCTGCTGATTCGAACTACCCTGGGCGATCAGCCGCGCCACCTGCATCTCGCGCGGTGACAGGCACTCGATCGCGGCCTGGTCGTGCTCGGTCGCCCGGTCGGCGGCTGAGCGCGTGGTCATTCGCAGCAACCGGATCTCGTCCGCGGCGATGGTCGCCGCGCAGCCCCGGTACAGCTCCTCCGAGCGGGCCAGCGCCGCGGTCGACTCCGCCAGCCGGTTGAGCCGGCCCTGCGCCATCCCCACCATCCGGTACGCGGCAGCCAACCCGAGGTGAGCATCCACCCGCTCGAACGCCGTCCGCGCCAGGTCCGCCGCGCGCTGCGCCCCGCCCGGGTCGGGTTTGAGCAGCGCCTCCGCGTGCGCGAGCTGGGCGTAGCCCATGGCTCGATCCAGGTCACAGGCCCAGGTGGTGCGCATCGCCAACTCGCTCCACCGCACGGCCTCGGCGTGGTGCCCGAGCGCCGCATCGGCGGAGGCCAGCCCCGCGTACACCCGGGTCCGCGCGCCCACCGGCACCAGCGGCAACAGCTTGCCACCCGCGGCCTCCAGCACCAGATCGCGCCCGTCCTGCGGCTCCCCGGTCCGAATCATCGTCAACCCGATCAGCATCAGCGCCGCACGGGCGAACCGGGTGAGAGAGCCGGCCGCGGCCCGCGCCCGGACGGCCATCTCGTGGGTACGCCGGGTGTCCCCCGCCTCCAGCGCGATCTCACCGAGCGCGATCAGCGCCAGCTCGCGCTGGATCCCGTTGTCCCGCAGCTCGGCGATCTCCCGGGCGCGCTCGGTGTGCCGCTCGGCGTCGGCCAGCCTCCCGAGCTCACGCAGCGTGGCACCGAGAAGAACCTGGAGCAGGACCCAGTGCTCCTCGGAGCCGAGCGCCTCGGCGACGCGCAGCCCGCGACGCTGGTGCGCCTCCGCCTCGGGCAGCCGCTGAAGCTGCGTCTCCACCCAGCTCAGGTCGACCAGGACGGGCAGCAGGGGGCCGAGGTCGGCGGCGTCGAGACCGTCCAGGTAGGCCGCCACCCGGTCGGCGTGGATCCGCGCCAGGCGCAGGTCGCCTGTCCAGCAGCAGGCGACCCCCAGCGCCATGCCCGCCGCGGCCGTGCCGATCGGATCACCCCACGCCGCGGCGCATTCGTAGGCCTGGACGGCGTAGCGCTTCTGCGTCACATAATCGTGTTTGTCCAGGTAGCATCTGCCCGCCTCGAGCAGCAGGGGAAGCGCGGAAGGGTCGTCGGTGCCGATCCTGGCCAGTTCACCGTTGAGCTCGGCGAGCCGGTGGTCGGGCCCACCGAGCTGCGCACGCAGCACCGTCTCGAAGTCGGGGTGTTGGATGTCTTCCCGGTTCAGCAATCGCGCCGTGGAGAGAAACACCTGAAACACGAACGCACCTCTTCAGTCGGCTATTTGATTGTGGGATGCCAGTTGCGGTGGCAGTCCAGGCAGGGATCGCCGCATGACGAGGCGACCTCGGTGGCGGTCATGCCGCCGGGGTGCGTACCCACATTTCCGCGTCGAGCGGTGAGTGAGGCCGTCGCCCGGATTGCGCCAGCCGGGTGGCTCGATCAGTTCGGCACCGCACCGCTCTGCCGGGGCGGCGGGCGGCGGTGAGAGGTCCGCCTGTGCCGCTGCCCCGCAGCTCATCCGATACCCGTGACGCCCCGCCCAGCTGCTCAGAATCGACGCAAAGCTCCACCCCGGACCGACCTCCCCCAGAAATCCATATAAGTCTATAGGATTGTTGGGGCGGATGAAGCGGGCCGGGGATTAACGGTTGATGCTGTCGGCGCTGCCGAAAGCGGACAGTCCGGGTACGTCGATCTTAACCGAGTCGGGTTGGTGATGGGCGGTGGCGAGGGCCGATTGTGGCCGTGGTGGCCGACGATTGACGAGAAAACTGCACCTGGGCCGGCCGGTCCGTCAGCCTCCGGTGAGTCCGGCCCCTCTCGCCGAGACGGACGGCCGGGTCGACGTCCGCGGCGTGCCGAGCGCCGCCGCCAGCGCGCGGCCCGCCCGGCCGGTCTCACCGGCCGCTACGACGCCGTACACGAACCGGTCCGGCCGCAGCACCACCGCCTCGACGCGATGCCGGCGCAGCCAGGCACTGATCGTCCCGTCCACATCGACCAGGTCGACACGCTCCGCCCCGCCGTACCCGCGAACCGGCGGCAGACCCTCCGGCGCGGTGCCCGCCTGGTGCACGACGGCGAAGCGCACCGCCGGCTCCCGCCACTCCCCCCGCGACGGCTCGGCGGCTCCGCCGAACCCGAGCACGGCGAAGCCGACGCCGAGCGCCTCGTCGAGGAGGTGCGGCGCGGGCACGGCCGCCGTCGCGACCCGAGGCTGGGGGAACATCGTCCCGACACCGCCCGCGCACCGACCGCCCGCCATCAGCCCGGTCGGACAGACCGGCAACGGCCTGAACTCCAGGTGCCGAACGAAGCGACGTATCCGGGGAACGGTCTGAAGGACCCCCAGCGCGTTGTCGCGCAACCACGCCGCCGACCGGCTCCGCACCTGGAGGACCCGGCCCAGCCGTGCGCTCGTCCGCGCCATCGCCGCGGTGTGGGTACGCCGCTCGATCTCGTACGTCTCCAACAGCGTCGGGTCGGCGTCACCGGCGAGGACCAGGGCGAGCTTCCAGCTGAGGTTCGCCGCGTCCCGCAGCCCGCCGCAGAGTCCTTGGCCCATGAACGGGGGAGTCCGGTGGGCGGCGTCCCCGAGCAGGAAGACCCGGCCGACGCGCCACTGCCGTGCGACGAAGTGGTGGTAGGTGTTGACCACCGCGCCGGTGACGGCGAAGCGCAGCGGGTCGACGTACGGCTCCACGAGCGCGCCGATGGTCTCCGGCCGCCGCATCTCGTCGGCGGTCTCCCCGGGGCGCAGCATGAACTCCATCCGATAGCTCCCCTCCGCCCCGGGTGACGCGAAGGCTGGACGCCGCCAGTCGCAGACGAACGTCGTCCGGTCGACGCGGATTCCGTCGGGCGCCACCTCCCCCGAGATTTCGAGCCAGGGCTCCGCGTAGCGGGAGCCCACCACGCCGATGCCGGTCGCGGCGCGGGTGGTGCTGCGGGCACCGTCGCAGCCGAGCACGTAGCGGGCCCGCACCGTCCGGCTATCGAGGGTGATCATGTCGCGCAGGACCAGGGTCACCCCGTCGGTGTCCTGCCGCAACGCCACGAGTTCGACGCCGAGACGGAGGACGACGTGGTCGAAGCGGCCCAGGCCGGCGCGGAGGGCCCGCTCCAGCGGCCGTTGGTCGACGACGCTGAGCGGAGGGTGGCCGAGTCCGAAGTCCACCTCCGCCAGCACGACGGTTGCGAAGGCCCGTCCCTCGCCGTTGACGTACTCGGCGACCGGGACCGTATGCAGGTCGCGACTCACCTGCTCGATGAGGCCGGCCTGCTGGTAGATGCGCAGGGCCTCGTCGTCGCAGCAGAGCGCGCGCGGTCGGTCTTGCGGCGACGGGTTCCGCTCGACGACCAGGGTGCGGACCCCGCGGGCACCGAGCAGGTTGGCGGTCAGCGCGCCGACGGGTCCGCAACCGATCACCGCGACGTCGACGTCGTAGACCTTCTCCTCAGCCGGGGGCATGGGGCGTCTCCTTCCGACAGGAACCCCGCAACGGCCGCCGTCGCTCCTGCCCGTCCACGACACCAGGCGGGCGTAGACGTCCTGTGGAGACCGTGTGGAGGTCGCCCGCCGCCCCGGGCCTTCCCGGTCCGGGTCAGCCGGCCCGGTGGCGATCCGTGCCGTCCGGCCCGCCCGGTGTCGTCCGGCGCGAGGGTGCCGGTGGCGCCGCCTCGGGGAAGCTTGTCAGCAGCAGCCCGGCGCCCTGCTCGACGGCAAGCCGGACGCCGGCACGCAGTTCCACCGGGTCGTGGCGGGCGGCGCCGCGGATCCGGTGCAGTTGGGCGACGCAGACCCGCTCCCCCAACTGCTCCGCCACGGTCAACGCCTGCTCGGCCAGGGCCGCCGCGATGCTCCGCTCCCCCGCCACCAGGTACGCCTCAGCGACCGCGCACAGCGTGATGGTGCGGGTCGCGCGCAGCCCAGGACGGTAGATCGCCTCGCCTGCGGCCCTCATCGCCGGCAGCCGACCACGGTCCCCGTCGTAGGCGGCGGCCCACTCGGCGAGGAACTCGCCGGTCGTCACGAAGTGCGGCAGCCCGGTCGCCGCGCCGGTCGACCGGCACTGCTCCGCCGCGGCGCGTACCCCGGGAACGTCGCGTTCCTGCAACGCCCTCCAGCCATCGAAGAGCGCCGCGTTGGCACGGCCGTGCGGATCGTCGAGCTGGTCGGCGAGGATCTCGGCGGCCCGGATGTCCTCCCGCGCCGCCGCGCTCCGCCCCCGCAGGGAGCGGACCAACGCCCGGAAGTTGTGGGCGGCCAGCGCCGGCCGCCGGCCGACCTGCTGGCCGAGCAGCCGCAGGTCCACCTCGCGCAGCCGGTCGACCGCAGCCGTGAGATGCCGCTCCGCCTCCGGCAGCCGGCCGGCGAAGTAGCCGACCACGCCCAGGAGGTACTCACCCGCCGCGCTGATCAGGCCGGTGCCGTCGTCCTCGGCGGCGCCGAGCCGCCGGGCGAGGTCGACGCAGACCGCGAAGTCGGCCCGGTTGGCGGCCAGCTCCCCCAACGCCCACAGCGCCGGCCGCAGATCCACCTCCGGCCCTACCATCGCCAACAGTTTCCGGGCCCGGGAACAGACCTCGTCGACCGGGTCGCTGCCGATCCCCGCGGTCATCTGGAGCAGGGCCGCCCGGTGCAGCTGGACCGTCAGTTCGGTCCGCGCCGTCTCCGGCGAGACCGCCGAGTTCGGGGCGAGCCGCCGCGCGGCGCGGCCGAGGTGACCGAGGGCGTCCTCGTACGCCATCCGCCCGGTCGCGTCGTCGGCGGCGACCAGTGACCAGCGGAGATGGTCGTCGCCGTGGCCGAGTCCGACCGCCTGGCCGTAGTGGTGGGCCAGTTCGGCGGGGGCGAGACCGCTGCCGGCCCGCTCGCCGGCGGTGGCGAGCCGGGCGTGCAGCGCGGCCCGGCGCGGAGGCGCCAGCTCGGCGTAGGCCACCTCGGCGAGGAGCGGATGGCGGAAGCGCACCTTGCCCGGCTCCGCCTCGGCGACGAGCGCACCGGCGTACGCGGGCACGAGCCGCTCGCCCGCCTCCTCCACCGGCGTGCCGAGGACCGCCGCCAGCACGTGCAGATCGAGTTCGTGTCCGGCGACGCTGAGCAGGTCGAGGCAGTCCCGGGCCGCCTCCGGCAGATCGGCGAGCCGCAGCCGCAC
Source organism: Micromonospora sp. NPDC002296 (assembly GCF_040296145.1). Classification (NCBI taxonomy): domain Bacteria; kingdom Bacillati; phylum Actinomycetota; class Actinomycetes; order Micromonosporales; family Micromonosporaceae; genus Micromonospora; species Micromonospora sp. NPDC002296. Next base: position 150,499 of record NZ_JBEOWQ010000012.1, on the reverse strand, counting down.
GGCGTCCCGCACGGTCGCCGGCAACTCCACGTCCGCCGGGTCGGCCCCCGACCGGAGCAGTTCGGTGATGAAGAACGGGTTCCCGCCGGTGCGGGTCACCAACCTCGCCACGACCTCGTCCGGCGGACGCACCCCCGTGCCGACCGCCAGCAGGATCGCCACCGAGGACGCGTCCAGGCCCGTCAGCGCCAGCCGGGTGAAGTTCCGTTCCCGGGCCAGTTCGGCAACGGTCGCCAGGAGCCCGGCACTGCGGTGGTACGGCCGCGACGTGACCAGGACGAGGGCACGGGTGCCCGCCAGGAGCGGGGAGAGGAACCGCAGCAGCAGCAGCGAGTCCGGGTCGGCGGCGTGCAGGTCGTCCAGCACGACGAGCAGCCCCCGCTGCCGGGCCACGGCCCGGATCAGGTCGGCCACCGCCTCGTACGCCCGGAACCGCGCGGCCGGGTCGAGTTCGGCGCCCGACGCGGTGAGCGGCTCGGCGGCGAACCCACCCAGTGACCGCGCCTTCCCTGTCTCGCCGGCCTGCGGCATCGCCCGCAGGCTCCGCACCACCTGATTCCACAGCCAGAACGGCGGCGCCTGCCCGACATTCGGACACCTCCCCCACACCACGGGAGTCCCGGCCGTCGCGGCCCTGGCGCTGACCGCGGCAGCGAGGCTGGTCTTGCCGATCCCCGCCTCACCCACGACGACGACCGACCGACCGTCGCCGTGCACCGCCGCGACCAGCGCCTCGCCCAGCCGCGCCAGCTCCGCGTCACGCCCCGCGAGCGCGCCCGGCACCTCGCCCGTTGCCACCCCGCCGCCCGGTGCCGTGTCACCCGGTGCCGTGCCGCCCGGTGCCGTGCCGCCCGGTGCCGTGACCGGGCCTGATCCCACGCCGGCTACGGCCGGCTCGCCCGGCACCTCGCCGGCCGCCACAGCGGCGTGCCGGTCGCCGCCCGCCGCCGGCGGCCCGGCCGCAGGGCGGGCAGTCTCCGGCACGAGCCCCGCCTGGGCGGGCGCGACCGCCGTCGCCGCGGGCACGGCCTGATCCAGGACCAGCCGGTGTGCCTCGCGTAGCTGCTCGCCCGGATCGAGCCCGTACTCGCGGGCCAACAGCCGTCGGCCCTCGTCGTATACGGCGAGGGCGTCGGTCTGCCTCCCGCACCGGTACAGCGCCAGCATCAGCTGTGCCCGGGCCACCTCCCGCAGCGGCTGCGCGGCCACGAACCTGCGCAGCTCCGGCAGGAGCGTCTCGTGCGGGCCGGCAGAGAGGCCCGCCGTGAGGCGTCCCTCCTCGGCGCCGAGGCGCAACTCGGCCAGCCGGGCCGCCTCGGGACGTACCGCGTCCAGATCAGCCGCAGCGGCCAGCGGCTCGCCCCGCCACAGTGCCGACGCGGCGCGGTAGCAGCGCTCGGCCGCGGCGGCATCGCCCGACGCGAGCAGTTCCGCCGCCCGGCCGACCAGACGCTCGAACCGGACCGCGTCGACGGTGTCCGGCGCGATCCGCAGCTCGTACCCCTTCGGGTGGCCGACGAGGATTCCGCCCGGCCCGCGAGGGGCGCGCTGCGGCTCCAGGGCCCGGCGCAGCCCGGCGACGTACGTGCGCAGGGTCGTCTGCCCGCTGACCGGCGGCCGGCCGTTCCACAACGCGTCGACGAGCCAGTCGGCGGCGACGAACCGGTTCATTCGCAACAGCAGCAGGATCAGCAACGCCTGCTGCTTGGGGCCGCCGGCCGCCACCGGTTCGCCGTCTCGGAGAACCTCAAGGGGACCCAGCACGTGGAACCGCACACCAGCGCCACAACGCCCGCCCGCGTCCCGGTGCTGTCTCACCATGTGCCGCCCGGCAGGACCAGACGGACCCGGGTCCCCGGACGGACCGATCGGGTACTCGCGGGACCGATGGTGAGCTCGGCGCCGATGCCCTCCGCCCGTTCCCGCATGGAGTGGGTGCCCACGCCCGCGCTCGCGCCGGCCCCGGTGCCGACCCCCTCGTCCGCCACACACACCTCCAGGCCGTCCGGTCCGCTCCCCACCTCGATCGTGCACCGGTCCACGTCGGCGTGCCGGTGCACGTTGCGGACCGCCTCGGACACGATGCCGTAGACGGCGGTTGCCACGGCGTCGGGCAGGCTCAACTGCGGCGCCCGCACCAGCACCGTCAGCCCGGCGGCGGCGTAGCGCTCGCGAAGCCGGTGCAGCGCCGGCAGCAGCCCGCCGTCGTCGAGCAGCGGTGGCCGCAGGTCCCGGGCGATGTCCCGGACACCCACCGCCTGCCGGTCCACCTCGGTCACCAACCGTTCGAGGAGGTCGGCGGCGGCGGCGATCTCGGGGAAGCGGCGGTGCTGGTGCAGCATGTTGCGTCCGGCGGCGAGGGCCAGGGCGATCCCGCTGAGCGCCGGTCCCAGTTCGTCGTGCAGGTCTCGGCGTAGTTTCCGGCGCTCCTCGTCGCGGGCGCGGGCCAACCGCAGGCGGGACCGTTCCAGGTCCCCCTGGGCGACCGCCAGCTCCGCCAGTGCGGTCACCACGGGGGCGAGATCGGCCAGCACCGTGTTGGCGCGGCGGGCCAGGCGTTCACCGGCTCGTGGCCAGGCCCGCAGTACGCCCACCTCCTTGTCCGGGCCGGCGAGCAGGATGGTCAGCGGCGGCCCGGCGGCGGCCGGTGGGCCGTGGGGCCGGCGTGGCCGTGGTACGGCCGGAGGGGGCGGCTCGCCGGTGAGCGTTATCGTCACCTCCGCCAGCCACAGCGAGTCGGCGATCCCGTCGGCGACGGCGTCCAGCATCTGCCGTCCTCGGTCGGTGGTGCTCAGCCGGTCGGCGACCTGGCGGATCAGCGGCCGGTCCGCGTCGCCGTGCACGAGGCGGTCGACCCGGTGCCGCACCCACCGGCGCAGGGGTTGGCAGGCCGTGACCAACAGCGCGACCATCAGCATCCCGGGCACGGCCGACGGGGCGGGTGTCACCGTGCTGAGCAGCAGCACGCCGCCGGTGTAGGCGCCGATCGCCATTCCGGTCGTCAACGCCCGGACCAGGGTCCGGCGGACGGCGGGTTCCAGGTCCCCCAGTCGGTGCCCCAGCAGCACCACCAGAACCGATGCCGGGAGGAACGCCTGGGCGCAGAGCAGCACCAACGGGACGATCGGCACCGGGACGGAGAGCGGCAGCACGGGGTCGAGTGCGAGCGGCAGGAACGCCAGCGAGAGCAGCAGGGTGCCGACCGCGAGCCAGCCGAGGCCGTGCCGTTGTCCGGCGGGCGCGGCGTGCCGGCGGGCCAGGACCCCGCCGGCTGCGGCCAGTCCGAGCAGGACAAGCACGGGTTCCCGCCACGGATCGATCGCCGCCCGCACAGCGAGCAGGGTCGGGTCGGCGATCGGGATCGCATTCCCTCCACTGGGGAGGGTCAGCACGCAGGCCTGGGCCAACGCGACGAAGGCGGTTCCGATGCCGACGGCGGTCCGGGTGGCCCGGTTGAGAGCCCGCACCGGCAGCAGCCAGGGCAGGACGACGATCAGCGCGTAGATCCCGGGTACCCGGGTCCAGTGGGCGGCACCGAGCAGTTGCGCGGGTCCCCACAGGTCGGGCCAGCGGTGCACGATCATGGCCCAGCAGGTGGCGGCCACGGAGAGCGAGCCGCCGACACCGGCGGCGGCCATGATCCAGGCGGCCGGGTGGGCGCGGCGCAGGAGGGTGAGCCACGCGACCACGCCGTAGCCGGCCCCCACCACCAGGTCGACCAGGGAGTAGAGCAGCCACGGGTGCCACGGCGGTGCCGCGACCCACCAGGCGACCACCGACCCGGCGGTGAGTCCACCGGTGACGATCAGCACCGTCCACGCCGCGACGGGGCTGCGCCGGTCGCCGCCGGGACTCGTCATGCCGAACCTCCGCAACTGCCCCGGCCCCGGTCCGGCGCGGCCGACCCGGCGCCGCGTGGCACGTATCTTGCCGGGTCGCAGTGTTCGGTGCCACCGCGCATCCGCCGCTGTCTCGGCAGGGTCAGGCGCCGCCACCGCCGCGTCAGAAGCTGCTGATCAGCTTGACGAACGCGTCGTCGATCTTCGCCGTGTCGCGGGCGTCGAACGCCTTGCCCGCGGACGCCTTGGCGATCCGGTCCAGGGTCGCGAAGTCGGACTGCTCGTCGAACGCGATGCAGAAAATCTTGACCGGACGTTGCGGATCCAGCGCGACGTCCTGGAGCAGCCGGGCGAGCTTGGTGTCCTTGCTGTACTCGTTCTTGCCGTCCGTCAACACGACCACCGCGTTGATCCGGGACTCGTCGTAGTGGTCGAGCATGTAACGGCGTGCCGCCCGGACGGTGGCGTACAGCGCGGTGCCACCCTCGACATGGAGACTGCTGATCTTGTCGGTGAGAACCTTCTGGTCGAACGCCGACAGTCGGACCTCCTCGCTGTAGGGCGACTTCGGCCGTTGTCCTGTTTCCGACGAGAACGACCAGAGCGCCACCTGGTCCTCGGAGTTCAACAGACCGAAGCCCTTGGCGGCGGCGGCGGTCGCCACCTGGAATCTGCTCTGGTCACCGATCTTGGCGTTCATCGAACCGGACGTGTCGACGGCGACGAGGATGTTCGCCTTCTTGCGCAGCGTGTCCCAGCCGGTGAGGATCGCCTTGACCACGGTGGGATTCGGCGGGTCGAAGTAGGTGAGATCGGCTGTCCCGCGCCCGCGGACGGAGGCGACCAGCGGGTCGGACGCGTTCCGCTCGTGGTCGCGGAACCCGAGCCGGCTGAAGCTCCGCTGTTGCGCCGGCTGCTGGAGGTACTTCAGAAAGTCGGCGGCGGCGTCACGCTGCTCCGGGCTGGCCGAGGGAAGGACCACGTACGGGTGGTCGAGGTTGAACGTGCCCTCCTTCGGGTAGAGCGCGACCAGCGGGACCTTGGGCTTCTTACCCCGGGTCGGACTCAGCTCCCCCTCGTTGTACTGGTAGACCAACTCCTCCTGCGTCACGATCGCGCTCACGTCGGTCGAGGCCGACGCGCCGGCGCCGGACAGGTCCGCCTCGGCGAGGCCCTTCAGCAGACGGCAGGATGCCCGGCCTGGGGTACCGGCGCGTGCCGTCGGGGTTGTTCAGGTCGTCGTCGAGCAGGTGCAGGGTGAACCGGCGCCACCGGGTCGGTTCGGCCGCCGCGCTCAGGTCGAGCCCGTCCAGCTCGGTGAGCAGGGCGCGCAGCGTCTCCCGGTGTTCGTCCGGGGTGACCGCCGCGACGGCCCGGTAGGCGACGGCCGCGACACCGCCGAGCACGGGCCACCAGTCCAGAGCGTCCGGCAGCGACGGTCCGTCGAGGTGCAGCCGTACGGCGGGTTCACCCCCAGTGATGGCGGACCGCTGGGCGGCGAACGCCCGGAACTGGGTGAAGGCGTGGGTCGAACCGCTCGCCCGGTGGGCCGAGCCGCGCAGACCGTCCAGCGCCAGGTTGAGCTGCTTGTCGGTGGGTCCGGTCACGGTGGCCACCGGCGCCACCGCCTTCGGGGCGGACAACGACCGGGCGAGTCGCTCGGTCACCGCGTCCAGGTCGGTGCGCACCCGGGCGGCCCGCCGCAGCACCCCGGCCACCCCGGCCAGCACCGCGTCGTGGCTGATTGCCGGCAACGTCGAGCGGACCAGCTCGACCAGCGCGTCCTTGTCGTCCCCGCCGGAGGTGGATGGTCCGGAACCGGGAGTGCCGGCGGGTGCGCCGACCATGGACGCCGGGACGGTGACGGGAAGGCCGGTGATGGCCTGCGTGGCCGCTGTCAACCGGGACCGGGTCGCCGCCTGGGCGGCGGCCTGCGCGGCCTCTTCGGCCAGGGCGGCGCGGCGTTCGTCGAGGGCGGCCTTGAGCAGCCCGGCGGCGGTGTCCCGGTCCATCCGGCGCAGCGCGGTGGAGCCGGCCGGGTCCCGGGGCAGCATGTTGCCGAGGAAACTCAGCCCCGGCAGCGGGACCGCGTCGGGGGTGTAGTCCCGGCTGGACGGCGGCCCGGCGGCGGCCGACACCGCCCCGTCCGGGTCGACCAGGACGAGACCCTTGAGGACGGCCCGCGGCCGGTCGTCGCCGGGCAGCACCAGCGCCGCGATCGGCTCCTGTCCCGGGGCCACGGTGACGGCACGACCGGCCAGGTCCTCGCCGCGTACCGAGCCGTCCGGCAGGGTGACCACCCGCCAGCCGAGCAGGCCGTCCACCGGCACGGCTGCCGGGGTGGCCCGGTCGGACAGGGCCGGCCGCAGCCAGCTGGCCGACTCCTTGAGGTTGCCTCCGCCGATCGGGAGGTCGGCCAGGAACCGGGGCAGGCTACGCCGGCCGTGGGTGTTGCCGGCCGGGTCGTACTCGTGCCAGCCGTAGTTGCCGTCGTCCTCGGTGGAGCGGTAAACCCAGTGGGAGGTGCCGTCGGTGATGACCGGCAGCTGCGCCGGGACAGCGGTGTCGCCGACGTGCAGCACGCCGTCGCCGGTGGTCCGCCCGCCGCCGGCCAGCGGCAGGGTGATCTGGTTCCCGTGCTGCTGGCGACCGCCGATGGGCTGCGGCTCGCCGGGCAACGAGTGCCAGTAGCCGCGCAGGTCGTAGCCGAGCTCCCGGGAACGCCAGAAGACCAGCAGGTGGCCGTCGACGTAGTGGTAGCCGGGCCGGTCCCACATGTCGCCGGCCGGGATGCGCAGGTCGTGGCGGAGCACGATGCCCTCGGCGCCGAGCACGCGCACCGTGGTCGGCCCGCCCAGGATCACGTACGGCCAGGCTTCCTGCCGGGTCAGCTCGACCCGGTGGTCGCCGCCGGTCACCTCCTGCCAGGCCAGCTCCCAGTCCGGCCAGCCCAGCTCGTCGATGAGCCCGCCGCGCAGGCTGCGGGCGACGCGCTCGGCGAGGTCGACGCCGAGGGCGTGGCCCAGGTCGCCGCCCTGACCGGGGTCGCCGGCCCGGCCGAGGTCGGCGGACACCAGGCGCAGCGCCTCGACCGGGAGCCTGCCCAGCCAGTCCACCGACTCCGACAGATACGGCAGGCCGGTGGCGAACCGGTCACGGATCCGGGCCCGCAGCCAGTCGGTCAGCAACGGTCGGATGCCCGGCGTCCCGGCCATCCGGCGCAGGGCGTGCTGCTGGTCGTCGAGCTGGTCGAGGCCCCGGCGCAGGGCCCCGGTGAACCGGTCGTCACCGGCCACGGCGAGGAGATCCCGCGTTCCCTCGACCGTGGCCCACTGCGCCAGGTCCAGGGAGCCGCCCTTCTCGGGCGGGGCCACCGGCAGGTCGAGGGCGAGCAACAGGTCGAGCAGGTCCAGGTCGCCGGCGGTGGCGAGGGTCTCGCCGCTGTCGGCCAGTTCGGCGCGCAGCCGGTCGGCCATCCGCTCGACGAGCGGGTACAGCTCCGACAGCCGGCCGCGGCGGTGGCCGGAGTTGGCCCGCCTCACGAACCGGCCGAGCCAGCCGACGGAGCCGTCCTGCGGGCGGGCCGTGTCCGGCGCGTCCGGGTCGAACAGTCCGGCGAGCGCGCCGGTGTCGGTCAACAGGGCCATCCACGTGACCAGGTTGTCCCGGTCGGTGGGCATCAGGTCGAGCAGGCTGCCGCGGATCGCCGGGTCGCGACCGGCCAGCGCCGTCACCGCGGGCAGGTGCGTCTTCCACCAGCCGGCCGGTGCCTCAACGGCCACCGGCAGCCGGAGCAGCTCGGTCAGGTAGGCCGCCTCACGGTCGGCGACGGCGGCGGCACCGGCCTTGCCAGCGGCCTTGGTGGCGGTCCGGACCAACCGACTCACCGCGTTGGCCGACTGCGTGGACGGCACCACGCCGGCCGCCGCGGACCGCAGCGCCAGCCGGCAGAACCGCTCCAGCGCCTCGTCGGCCGGCAACTGAGCGGACAGCTCCTTCGCGTAGCCGGCCAACGCGGTCGCGGACACCACCTTGGCCGACGCGAACTCCACGTAGACCTCGTCGAGCCGGTTCAGGTCGACCGGCAGGCCGTGCTGCGCCTCCGCCTTGCGCGCCTTGTTGAACAGCTGCGTCGCGTAGGTGTCCTGCCCGGCGGCCAGGAACACCCGCGCCGCCTGCTCGAAGAAGGTCGGCAGGAGGTGCGGCATCGTGCGGACGAACCGGTCGGCGACGGCCTGGTGCCCGTCCAGGGCGGCCTTCGGCCGCGACCGTACCTGCTTGGCCAGCTTCTGCAACTCCGGCACCACCGCCAACGCGTGCCGGCCGTCCGCCGGGTGGTGCACCAGCACCCACTCCGGGAAGGCCAACGGGCGGCGCGGGCCCAGCCCGACGACGGCCGGCTCGGCACCCGGCGCCAGGCCGAGGAACCCGACGGCGATGTCCTCGCCCTCGCCCAGGGCGGCGTCGACGAGGCGGACCACCACACGGTCGGCGAGGGCCGGGTGCCGGTAGGTGCGGGCGGTGAGGGGCACCGCCCGGTCGCCGGCCCCGGCGGTGCCGGTCGGCAGTACCGCGCCGGCGGCCAGCAGGCTCTCGGCCGAATCCTCGCCCGACATGGTCGTCATCCCGGTCACTCCTTCTTCCCCGTTCCGGTCACGGCGCCGGACAGGGCCGTCGCCATCCGTATTCCTTCCGACCAGGCCACCGGCCCGACCTCGGTCAACCGAAGCGTTGCTCCGTCCACGACCGACCAGGAGAGGGCGCCCAGGGTCGCCTCGGAGTCCCAGTAGTCCTCGTCGAACCACATGGCGGCCTCGACGGTGCGGCCTGCCTCCCAGACGCGGCACCTGACCTGCGATCCGGAGACCCGGAAGCCGAGGGTGGCAGCCCGGGCGGCCAGTCGGTTGGGGACCGTGGCGCCGTGGAAGTGGGTGATCGTGGTGTCACGGTCCTTCAGGTCGGCGGGCTTGCCCCAGGTGCCCCGGCGCAGTTGCTCGACCCGCTGGGCAACGCCCAGTTCGTCGGCGAAATCGGCCAGGTCGGCCAGGTCGGGCAGGCGCACCGGGTGGGGCAACGTGGCGCTGGCCGGGGAGAACCGGACGGTTTCCCCGTCGAGGTTGACCACGCGCAGGTCGCCGGTGTCGGTGACGTCGCGCAGGAAACCCGGCTCGGCCGGGTCGTCCCCGATCACCACGAGGTCGCGCAGCGCGTCCCGCCAGGCCGGGTCCGGCCAGACCCGGGCCAGCAGCCCGGCCGGCACCGGCAGCGAGGACGTCACCCAGGCGTCGACCCGGGCCAGGCATTCGGCGGCGTGCCGGTCCAGCCACTGGGCGAGCTGGCGCAGCCGGTCCACCTCGGGGTTGTCGCGCAGCGCCTTCGGCAGAGTCTTCAGTGGACGGCCGGCTGCCCGCGGGCCGGTGGACCGGGCCGCCACCTTTCCGTCCACGAGAGAGATCTCGTACGAGTCTCCCGCCGGTAGCCAGCTCATCAGGAACACCCTCCGCAGCGACAAATTAGCCAGATTTCATAAGGAATCGGCCGGGATCGACGACGCAGGGCACGCTAACAGTAGTGACCGACACGACAGGGTCCGTCGGCCGGGCGGCGGTGGGCGTACCGGGGCCGGGACGGCGGGACGACAAGGACCGGACCTGCGGAAGCCGCAGGTCCGGCCGGTTCGGGTGCGCTCCGCAGGGTCGGACGACGGTCCGTTGTGAGGCAAGGCGGTGACCTAGGTCACCCCAGGTCAACGTCGGTCCGGCCGGACGTAGATGCGGCTGACCGCACCAGAACGACGTCGACGTCGGTCACCGGCTGGTCAGGCACCCGGCACCGGGACGAGACGGGCGAGGCATGAAGCCGGGGGGCGTGGGTAACCGCGCGTACCGACTTCACGGGCCTGACCGACGAGGGAGACCAACCGGATGACGAGCGGATCGCAGGATCAACGGGACGGGCCGGGTGGCAGGACCGGACAGGCCCGGGATGCCGCTGTCGGCGTCGGCCGCGATGCGACGCAGGCCGCCGGCCAGGTGTCGCACCAGGCCGCGGAACAGGGCAGGGAGGTGGCCGCCGAGACCCGCCGACAGGCGCGCAACCTCGTCGAGGAGGCCTCCGCCCAGGCCCGGCTGCAGGCAGAGCAGCAACAGCGGCGGGCCGCCGACGGGCTGCGTACCCTCGGCACCCAGTTGCGGTCGATGGCCGACGACGGTCACCAGGAGGGCGTCGCCGCCGATCTGGTCCGCCGGGGCGCCGACGCCGCCCAGCAGGCGGCGGGCTGGCTGGACAACCGCGAGCCCGGCGATCTGCTCGACGAGATCCGCGACTACGGCCGCCGCCACCCGGGCACCTTTCTCGCCGCTGCCGGTATCGCCGGACTGCTCGCCGGCCGCCTGGGCCGCGCCCTCTCCGGCGGTCAGGGCGGCTCGACCGACCAATCGGCCGGCCGGCCCGAAAAGCACCCCGACGGCGCGCTGCACGTCCCGCCTGCCGCCGGCGCGCGGGCTCCGGTGCGGCACGGGCCGACGGGCAGTGAGGTGGGGCCGTGACCACGCCGTCGCCCCGGGGCGACGGCAACGACAAGGCACAGCAGTCCATCGGCCAGCTCTTCGCCGACGCCAGCCGTGACCTGTCGACCCTGCTACGGCAAGAGGTCCAGCTGGCCAAGGCCGAGCTTCGGCAGGAAGCCCGTACCGCCGGCACCGTCGCCGCGATGGTCGTCGCCGCCGTGATCGCGGCGCTGCTGACCCTCCTGTTCCTGTCCAACGCGCTGTGGTGGGGGCTCTCCAACGTCATGGACCAAGGCTGGGCGGCACTGATCGTCGCCGTGCTGTGGGCCGTCGTCGGCGGCGTACTGGCTGTCCGGGCACGCAGGCAACTCAGCGCGATCCGCGCCCTACCGCGTACGAAGCAGACCGCGCAGGAGATACCCGACGCCCTGCGGGGCCGCTAGGAACTGGAACGAGGTGAACCGGCATGACCAGCGATCCCGACCAGATCCGTGCCGAGATCGAGGCCACCAGGACCGACCTGAGCGCCAACGTCGACGCCCTCACCCACAAGGCCAACCCGAAACGGGCGATGGCGGCACCGATCAACCAGGCCCGCGGGCGACTCACCCGTGCCGTCGACAAGGTCATGGGCAGCACGCAGCACGCCCGCGAAGCGGGAGGTCAGCACGCCGCAGCAGCGGCCCACCAGACCGCCGATGCCCTGTCCTCCGCCGGGCAACACGCCCGAGGCCTACCGGAGGCGTCCAGGCAGCAGGCCCAGGGCAACCCTCTCGCCGCCGGCCTGATCGCCTTCGGAGTAGGGCTGCTCGCCTCGTCCCTGATCCCGCCCAGCAACCCCGAACAGAAGGTCGCCGGGCGCCTCAAGCAGCAAGCTCAGGCACACTCCGGCCCGGTCAAGCAACAGGCTGCGGACATCGCCCACCAGGCACAGGACAACCTGCGCGAACCCGCGCACCGGGCCACCGAAGCCATCAAGAGCACCGCAGCGCGGGGCGCGGCCGAGGTCCGTGACCAGGGTACCCAGGCCGCCCGACACGTGGGCGGGGAAGCCCGCAACAGCAAGGACCACCTGTGAGCGCATGGCGGGGTGCAGCGATCACGAGACTATTCGCCAACGCTGGTTCTGGCTGCCGTCGCACATGCCGTAGGTGACCTGCCGGCCGGGGCCGTGGGAGGTCAGGCACCCGCTCGAGTTCCCGTTGTGGAGCTGACGATTCGCCGAGTCGTAGACCCACCCGAAGACATTTCCGCTGCTGGCCGGCGACAGCACGCCGAGCCCGTCGTAGCCGATGGTGTGCTGCTTGGACGGAGAGGATCTCACGACCATGATCTTGCCGGCGAGTTTCCACCGCTGGCCGGGAACGTTCCGCCAGGCGGCGGTCACCACCTTCGAGCCGTCGGTCGTGCCGGTGGTGCTGAGCACGGTGCCGTCGGAGCTCACGATCACCATGTTGTCGGTGCTGAACGGGCCCGAGGGCAACCCCGGGGTGCCCGGGCCGGCCTTGCTCGGCACCCCGGCGCCCGGATGGGCCTTGGTCGGTGCCGGAACGCCCGGATCGGCCTTGGCCGGCGTCGGACCGACCGGAAGGCTGGTAGCCGCGGCGGGGCCGCCATCGGATGCGCCGGTCGTACCGGTGGCGCGGGGAACACTGGAAGGGCGGGAGGCCCCGGTGGCCGGCGGGGCGGGGGCGGCCACGGCGGCAGCATCGGTCGGGGAGCTACCGGCCGAGGGCTCACGGGGTGTCGCGCTGCCATCGGCGAGATAGGCCCCGGCCAGTATCACCACGAGCACGCCGATCACCCCGGCGATGACCGGTCGACGCCATCTCCGGCGCCGGGTGTCGGTCGGCGACATGGCATAGGTCGTCAGATCCGGGAGCCTGGTCAACTTCGCGCCGGCGTCCTCGGGAGCGGAATCCCGTGCATCAGCGACCTCGGGAACGGTATCTCGTGCATCAGCGACGGTAGGCCGGTCCGGAACGGTCGACGCGGTGGCGGTCAGCACGGCGGTCGAGGCCAGTGTGACGCCGGGCGCTCCAACCGGGATGGTCGAGGCGATCCCTGCCTGGGTGAGGGTTTCCTCAAGGCCTTCGGGCAGCCAGTCCTGCCCGGCGGCTGCCGCGCTGCGTTCGACGTAGGCGGCGATGACGTCCTGCGGCGTGGGGCGCAGATGCGGCTCCTTGGCCAGGCACCGGATGATCAGCTCCCGCAGCCCCGGATCCGTGATGCCGTCGAGAGTGGGCTCGCCCTGCGTGACACGGTAGACGAGCTCCGCGTCGCTGCCGGCGCGGAAAGGAGCCCTCCCGGTGGCGGCGAAGGCGACGACAGAGCCGAGGGCGAAGACATCCGTGGCGGGGGTGGATCGCTCCCCGCGCAGCTGCTCCGGTGACATGTAGGACGGGGTGCCCATCCGGACGCCGGTCTGGGTGAGGTCGAGCTCGCCGTCGGCCCGGGAGATGCCGAAGTCGATGACGCGGGGTCCGTCGGCGGCGAGCAGCACGTTTCCGGGCTTGAGATCGCGGTGGGTGATGCCGGCGGCGTGGATGGCTTTGAGGGCCTCGGCCACCCCGGCGGCGAGTCGCCACACGCCGTGCGGTGGCAGTGTTCCGTGGCGCGCGACGGCGACGGCGAGGTTGGGGCCCGGCACGAAGGCGGTCGCCAGCCACGGGCGGACGGCCTCGGAGTCGTGGCTGAGCACGGGGGCGGTGAAGACGCCGCCGACCCGTTTGGCGATCGCGGCCTCGCGGGCGAAGCGGGCGCGGAAGGAGGGGTCGGCCGAGTAGGGGTCCTTGACGACCTTCACCGCCATGGCCCGGCCGGCCTGGGTCACTCCGAGGTAGACACGCCCCATGCCGCCTTCGCCTATCCGGCCGAGCAGCCGGATGTCGCCCACCGTATCGGGGTCGCCCGGTTCGAGGGGGAGGAACTCCAGCCCCAGATCGGGCAGGGTCGGGATGATGTCGTTCACTCGGCGCCCCTTCTTCGTCGCAGCGATGCTACAGAGGTTGGAAGGCCGACGTCCGTCCGTCTGACCGTGGTGGTTCGGGGTCGAGAGCCATGCCGGTCCGGGCGGGAAAGCCGGCTCGTAGGTCGGGTTCTACCGTGGACGGCGCGCAGGCGTTGTCCGATCACAATGGCCAGGCGATCGACGCCCTTCGGCGCGACGTCGGTCATGTCGCGGCCCGTGCGGACCGGACAGGCCACCGTCCCTGTCGACTGTGGAGGACCGGAGCCGTCACCGGACGTCGACCGGACCACGCCGAGGGTAGTCTCGCTGTGGATGGGGCGAGTCGACCGCCACGACCTGTGCCGTGGCGTTGCCGGTAGCCGGTGACCTCGCCGGGGCAGGCTGGACGGGGATGGGATGACGACCACCGCTCGGGAACCCTCGGCGCTGATCGACGCGGCCGTCGGTGTCATGCAGGATCTGGCGATACATCCGCTCGCTCTCGAGATCGACGATGACGGGGTGCGTATCCTCGCCGCGATGCGGGGCCACGCGCTGCGGACGCGCAGCCGGGGCCCGTACAGCCAGGACAATCTTCCACCCGAGGCGCTGGACATGGCCGCCTGGATCGACCTGCGGTTCTCCGTGAGAGCTGAGCCGGTCGAGCTCACCATCGAGGGCGGCGGCCCGTGGCCCCGGCTGCTGATGCAGCTGCCGGCCCGGCGCGTGGTCGTGCGCTACGTCGTGCCCGAGGACGCGCCTCCCGGGTATCAGCCGGAGCCGAACGAGGTGACGCTGGTCGGCGACCTCAGGCTGGCCCTCGGCTACCTTGCTTCCTCGTTGCGCCGGGTCGGCGCGCGGCTGGGCGGCGAACCGGCGGTCACGCTGACACTGAGCTACCCGGACGACCCGAACTACGAGCGCAACGTAACGGGCATTCCGGAGGAATTCCGCCGGCTCATCCCCCCGGTCGTCTCCAACGTCAGGGTTGACCGGAGCCGGTTCTCCCGGAAGCAGCGCGCAGCGCACGACGAGGCGCTACGCGAGTCGGCGTACAGTGATCAGCCGCTGGAGCCGTGGGAGCGCCACGGGTTCACCACGCGGATCGGCTCAGCGCGGGTGCAGGTCAGCGGCTCGTGAAGTCGTAGTCCCAGTCCAACTCCCACAGACGGATCGCCGGTCGGTGGTCCGTCGACAGCACGTTGCGGCCGTCGGCGGTGAAGGCCACCGTCGCGACCGTCTCGGGATGGCCTTCGAGCAGGTGTACGCACCGGCCCGTCCGCACGTCCCACATCCGTAGCGCCCGGTCCCGGTCGGCCGTCACCACGTGCCGCCCGTCCGGGCTCACGTCGAACACGTCGGCGTCGGAAGCGAGCTCGCACAGCACGCGGCCCGTCGCCGTCTCCCACACCGACGTTGCTCGCCCGATGACCTCGCTGAAGATCGGGGTGAGACCGACACGACCGTCCTTGCTCATCGCCATGGCTCCGCCGAAACTGTCGTTCGCGTACAGCCGTTGGCCGCCGGGCACGTCCCACACGGTCAACCGGCTGCTGGTACCGACGAGCAGCCGTCGGCTGTCCGGGGTGAACCGCAGGGACACCTGACCGAAGTCGATCGGGATTGTGAGCAGCGGACTTCCCGTACCCGTACGCCACAGGCGGCACGTCCGGTCCTCCACACCGGCCGAGGCGGCATAGCGACCGTCGTCGCTCAGCCGCACCGATCCCACCGGCCCCTCGTGCGCCACCATGGTGCGGATCAGGTGGGCCGACTGCAGGCCCCACAGGCAGAGCGCCCCGTCGGCGTCACCGACAACCGCGTACCGGCCCGCCCGATCCATGGAGACCGCTCTGACCGCGCCGTGATCCCCGTACAGCTCTGCCCGCCTGGTTCCCGCTTCCAGATCCCACAGGTGCGCGGGCCCGCCCCAGTCGGCCGTGACGGCGAGGTGGGCATCCTCGGAGAGCTCGATGGTGTGCGGCTTGCCCGCCCGCTCCGGGAAGATGTGCAGCTGGTGCCCGGTCTGCAGGTCCCACACCCGCACCCGGCCGTCGACTCCGCCGGTCACCGCCAGCCCTCCGTCGACGCTCAGGGCCGGGCTCACCCCTGGGGCGAAGGTGAAGGTGCCACCGCGCAGTTCGTATCGTTGCCAGATGCCCAGCAGGTCGGTCCGCTCCCCTGCGGTCCGGCCCAGTCGCTCCCACAACTCACGCAGTTCCGGGTGACGCTCGAAGCCGACGAACGCGCGGGCCGCGCGGAGTTCCTCCGCGGCCCTCGCCGTCATGCCCTGCTCGGCGAGCTCCGTCGCGCGCGCGAACCGCTCCCGGACCTGCTCCTCGCTGGTCAGCAGGGCCCGCGCGGCCACTGGCCGCTCATAGCTCCAGGGGGCCCGGAAGCCCGGCCGATGCACCCGGTACAGGTGCAGGCCGCCGTACTCGTCGCCGGCGACAGCGAAGCGGCCGTCGCCGCTGAGCGCCACACAAGTGAGCCTGAGAAGGCCGGACAATTCCGGGGGCCGCCCGCCGGAGCGGGGCACGAGGGTACGCAGGCACCGGCCGGAACTCGTCTCCCAGACACGTACCAGCGGTCGGGTGCCTCCGGACGCGGCCGAGACGGCCACGTCGGCGTCGCCACTGAGTGCGATCAGGCAGTAACGGCCCAGGTTGTTGGGCGCGGGTTCCCGTAGCCGGTTGGGGCTGGTCTCCCACACGTGTGTCACGCCGGTGAGATCGCCGACCAGCAGGGCGTACGTGCCGGACGGGCTCAACGCCACCTGGTCGACACCGGTCATCCGCATGTCCGCGGACTTGACCAGCCAGTGCAGCCGCCGGGCCGCGTCGACGTCCCAGACCACCACGCTGCCGTCCTCGGGGGCGGCCGACACCGCGACCGTGCCGTCCTCGCTCAAGCCCAGTACCGGGACGGGTGCGGGGCGCTGGTGGATCGTCGGCAGCAACCGCCCCGTGCTCGGATCGCCTTCCTGGTAGGTGTGCGGCGGGTGGTCGAACTCGCGCCGCAGGCGCCCCCCGCCGACCAGGTCCCGCACCTGGATCCGCCCGTTCTCGTACCCGATCGCGACGGTGCCCGAGCTGGTCAACGCGAGCGCGGTGACCCTCGCCGGGTGATTGGTCAGGACGCGCACGAGGGCGCCGTTCGTCAGGTCCCACAGCTCGACCCGGCCGTCGTCGCGCCCGGCGAGACCGCTACGGCCGTCGGGGGCGATGGTGAGGACCGTGATCGCCGCCGGCGAGGCGTCCGGCGTCGCCGGCAGCTCGCGCACGTGGTGACGGTCGCGCTGCGACCACACCCGGATGCGTCCGTCCGCACCACCGGTGATCGCCACCTGGCCGCTGTGGTCGATGGCGACGGTGCTCACCGCGCCCCGATGGCCGGGGCGCTGCCCGGGTTCCGGCAACGCGTCGCGATCTGCCAGAACGATGTTCGCCGCGTCCACCTCGGGACTCCCGGCTGCGGCGGAGAGCAGCTCTCGGGCGGCCTCGTCGTCGCCGCGTTCGAGGTGGACGAACCCGAGCAGGTGGTCCGCCTGCCAGCGCTCCCCGGCGATGGCGCGCGCCGTGCGCAGCTCCGACAGGACCTGCTCGTCGGAGATCGCCCCGCGTCGCCATCGGTACAGCGCCCAGTTGTAGACGGCGGACGGGTGGTGCGGGTCGATGTCGATGGCCGTGCGCCACAGCTGTTCCGATTCGTCTCCCCGCCCGAGGTCGAGGAGCGAGAGCGCCTGGTTGGACAGGCTGCCCGCGAGCAGATTCGCGACCTGCGGTGGCGTTCGCGAATAGGGTGCGCCGACGGTGTCCGCGTAGATCCCGACGACTGCGGCGGCCAGTTCCGCCAGGCTGTGCGGCCGCGTCGCCGGGTTGACGTCGAAGCACCGCCGCAGCAGGTCGGCGAGCGGCGGCGGCATCGGGTGGGCTCCCGGCCGCGTCTGCCCCGATGCCAGGAATTCGGCGAAGACCTCCGGCGCTGCCTGGCCGTAACGGCAGGGTCGGCGGCCGACGAACATTTCCAGTACGCAGAGCGCCCACGACCACACGTCGGTGGCGCGGGTGAGCGTGATCCGCGCGCCCGCCGCCGCCTCAGCCTGCTCCGGTGAGCAGTAGGCGGGTGTCATGCCGCCGAAACTGGCCCCCAGACTGGTCTGCGCCGGCGGCCCGGCACCGTTCCCGGCCGGTGCCCGGGCACCGGCGAGCCCGAAGTCGGTGACCTTCGCCGTCCAGCCCTCGTCGAGGTCTACCAGGATGTTCGCCGGTTTGACGTCCTGGTGGACGAGTCCCTGCTGGTGGGCGTGGTCGATGCCCCAGGCGGACTGCACCGCCAGGTCCAAGGCGCGGGCGAGGAAGCCGGCGCCGGGGCCGTCCGGATCCTCGGCCAGCCGTCCGGCTCGGACGACGTGTCCGAGTGACCCACCCGCGATCCATTCGGCGAACACGCAGGGCAGCCCGTCGACCCGGCGTACGTAGGCGCAACTCACGACGTGGGGATGGAGTCCGAGTCCGACCCAGGTGCCTGCCTCGGTCTCGAACCGGCGGCGCCTCGCCTCGGTGGTCAGTTGTTCGGGACGCGGCACCTTGACGGCGAGATCGGTGCCCCAGCTGTGGTGCCGGACCCGGTACACCAGCCCCATGCCACCTTCCAGGGGGCGGTCGAGCACCTCGTACAGGTCGAGAATCAGCTCCCCCGGGCGCCACGACATAAAGAAGGCTGACATCCCTGGCGGGCGCGGGACAACCCCCTGTCACTGCCCTGTCCGATTGTTTCCCTGGCGGTACCATCGGGTCCGGCCACGCGGTGAGGGAGTCGAGATTGGCATTCCGTTACTACCTCTACATCAGCGACACCAAGATTGACATGTTGTTGTCGCAGATCGACCCGGGTCACCACCGCAGACGTGCCGCCGAGTTCAGCGTGAACCTCCCGTTCGTCGGCGCGAAGCGCACTGTCGAAGCCCCCGCTGCGGATCTGGTGAACCGGCTGGAGCGGGTGACGCGCTATCTGGACGATCACGGCGACGTCGGATCGGTGGACGCGCCCGGGCAGTTCTTCCGCGGGCTGCTGCCCATGCAGTGGGGGGTCGTCCCGACCACGGACGGTTCGCCGCTGGTGCACTTCGGCGGCCGCAGCGAGCACACGATCGTCGGCCTCGGCGGGTCGGCCGTTCACGTCATCGGCGCATCGCCGCCTGCCGAGCCGGCCCCGCACGCGCTCGCGCCGTCCATGATGCCCGCGCTGCTCGCCGGGCTCGTCGACGGGGACGGCGCCGATCCGCGGGCGGCGACCGACGCCGATGCCGGCCTGGACGCGGCCGACGTGGCGGGGTTGGCTTCGGTGCACCGGGCCGGGACGCGCCTGCGTGGGCCGGCACAGAACGTGGAGTTCCTCGCCAAACGGCTGCTGAGCGGGCCCAGCCCGTACCCGGAGCTCGACGGTCGGCCCGGCATGACGGTGCTGCTGGGGAGCCCGCTGTACGTGGCGCTGGTCGACTGACCACCGGATTGGGTGACCGTGGCACGCGCCCATGAACCGCAGCTCCGACGGCCGGGTGAAACGAGCCACGGCCGGATCGAGGCACCGGGCCCGGCACCGGTCATCGTGACCGTCACGGTCGGAGCGTCGACCGAGACCCATGCGTTCGACAGCCGGGCCACCGCTCTGGTCGGACGCGCGCCGGCCTGTCGGATCCGCGTCGACGACGAGCAACGGCGGATCTCCCGCTACCACTGCCTGCTCGACGTCAACCCGCCGTCGGCACGGGTGCGGGACCTCGGCAGCCGAAACGGCACGTACGTCAACGGGGAACTGATCGACGGCGAGCAGGACCTGCGGCACGGCGACGAGATTCGCGTCGGGCGGGCGAGGCTGCGCATCACCGTGGCCGACGACCGGCCGGCCACGGTCGCCGCGCCGGCCGGGGCCGATCCGGGCGACGCCCTGCCGGCGCTGCTGGCCGCCGCGGCGGCCAGCGCCCCCGACCTCAGCGACTTCCGCGACCACCGGGTGCTCCACGAGCTCGGGCGCGGCGGTCAGAGCGTGGTCTACCTGGCCCGCCACGAGCCGTCCGGTCGGCTCGTCGCGCTGAAGACCCTGCTTGCCGACCGGGCCGTGGATCCGGCGGCCCGCGACGGCTTCCTGCGCGAGTTCGCCTGCGTCAGAGCGCTGCGCCACTCGAAGGTCGTGGCGTTCCACAGCAGTGGCTCGGCCGGGACCGCGTTCTTCTTCACCTGCGAGTACTGCGCGGGCGGCAGCGTCGCGGACCTGGTCGCCCGACGCGGCGGCCGGCTCACGGTCGACGAGGCCGTACCGATCGTGCTCGACGCGTTGGCCGGACTGGCCTACGCCCACCGGGTCGCGCTACCGGTCACGCTTGCCGACGGCCGGGCAACGGTCTCCCGTGGGCTGGTGCACCGGGACATCAAGCCATCCAATCTCCTCCTCGCCGCCGGGGCCGACGGTGGAACGGTCACCAAGGTCGCCGACTTCGGACTCGCCAAGGCGTTCGACCAGGCCGGCCTGTCCGGGCACACCAGGACCGGCGCCATCGGCGGGAGCATCGCCTTCCAGGCCCGCGCGCAGCTGATCGATTACAAGTACGCCCGCCCGGAGGTCGACCTCTGGGCGCTCACCGCCTGCCTCTACTGGATGCTGACCGGCGCCACGCCACGGGACTTCCCACCCGCGACCGACCCGATCGCCGTGGTCCTGCGGACGCGGCCGGTGCCCGTGCGGCAGCGCCTCGCGTCCGTCCCACCGCGGCTGGCCCGAGTGATCGACGAGATGCTCGTGGACCACCCTCGGGTCGCAGCGGCCACCGCCGGCGACCTGGCCGACGCGTTTCGACAGGCGCTCTGACACCACGGGCGACGCCGTGCTGGGGTAGTGTCCGGCCCATGTCCGCCGAGGCGTTCGACATCTGGACCACCGACAACGTCGCCGACGAGGCCGGAGACCGGCCCAGGATACCGGCGGGGTGGGCCGACCCCGCCGGGCCCGGCATCGATGTTCGGACCTGGCCCCGCTCCCCCCGTACCGGTCAACCGATGCTGCACTGCTTCACGCTGCGGCTGCCCGAGTCGTACCGGCGGCGCGGGCCCGACCTGGTGGCCGTCGCGGTGTTCCAATGGGAGGACACGCTCTACTTCAAGGACCCGCTGCCGGAGGTCGCGGCGGTCATCGCCGGGCAGTCCGCCGATGTCACGCAGCCTGAGCACCCGTTCTGGGCCGAACTCGCCCAGGCCCGGGCTCACCCTCGGCTCCAGATCGCTGACGACGGGGTGGCGTCGCTGCTGGCCATGGTGTGGCTTACCGAGGCGGAGTTGAACGGACCACGGGCAACTCGCCCCGCTGCGGCTCCTTCGCTCGCCGACGGCGAGGCGGACATGACCTCGTGGAGGGAGCGGCACGGCCAGTACGGTCCCCTGTGGCTGGTTCCCCGTGACGACCCCAACGCGGGCGTGCCACCGGTGAGCTTCCCGTCCGACGACGACGCCTACGTCGACGTACCGGACATGTACGACGTCTTCCACGTCGAGCACCTGGGCGGCACCGGCATGTCCCCCGACGGGATACGAGATGGACTGTCGCCCTGGTACATCGAGGTCAGCAGACTGGGTGGCATCAGCTTCGGCGGCGACCAGGACATCGCCCTGGACCTCGAAGCCAGCGCGTTCCTCGGCGACTGGAGCACCGCCGTGCTGATCCCGGGCACCGGTGCCCCGGAACCGACGCCGCAGGGTTGACCTTCGCGCCCCTGGATCATTCTGTTCCTGGAGCGCGACCAGCACCGCGGCCAGGACGAGCAGGCAGCAGACGGTCCGGCATTCCCACGTTTCCGGATCATGGTCTTGACGTACACCTTCCCGCCTACCTGCGCACCGCGTACGGCCTCAGCGCCCGGGACGGCGCCTTGCGCACCGCACGACGGACCAAACTGATGGTGGCCCGGTTCCGATTCCGCCGGACTATCGATGGCGTTGGTGGAACGATAGAAGACGTGGGAACTGCGAAAACTGTTACACCTGCCATCTCGCCGCTTGCTGGCGAGCCGATCAAGCGTGCCGATGCCCAGCGGCTCGCGGGAGTGCTGAAGGCACTCGCCGACCCCGCCCGGCTGCGACTGCTCAGTCTGATCCAGTCCGCTCCGGAGGGCGAGGCATCCGTGAGTGACCTCACCGCGCCGCTCGGTCTCTCCCAGCCGACCGTGAGTCACCACCTTCGGATCCTCACCGAGGCCGGCCTGATCGAGCGCGAGAAGCGCGGCGTCTGGGCGTACTACCGCCTGGTGCCGTCCGCGATCGCGGCGATCGCCGACCTGTTGACGCCGCCCCGCAAGCGGGCGACGAAGAAGGCCCGCTGAGCGGAGGATCACACATGCGTCGACGAGATCCGACCGGTTGCAGGCGACGCGTCGATCGCCTGTAACAGGGCCGTCGCGGATCCGGTGAGGCGCCTGCCAGCCGGCCAGACCGCCCGCAACGTCCGACTCAGCGGCAGGCCATCCACCGGTACGGTCACCAACTGGCCGGAGGTCAACTCCGTCTCGACGGCGTACCTGCTGAGCACTGCGGGCGCGGTGCCGGTCATGGCGGCCCCTTTGACGGCGGCGTTGGATCCGAGGGCGAGGTGGGGCGGCAGCGGGTCCAGGTCGCGCAGGGCCAACTCCAGTGTTTCGCGGGTGCCGGAACCCGCCTCCCGGACCACCAGCCGCGTGTGGGCAAGCTCAGTTGGCCGCAGTGGGCGGTTGAGCCGAGCCCATAGATGCTGCGGCGCCACCACGACGACAAGGTGGTCATGCCCGACGATGCGGTGGTCCAGTCCGTCGGGCACCGTCGGGCCTTCGACGAACCCGATGTCGACGCTCTCATCGGACACCAGCATCCGGGCGACCTCGGCGGAGTTGACGACGGTCAGACCGACCCGCACGTCGGGCTCCCGCTGACCGAGGCTGTGCAGCCAACGGGGAAGCAACGCCTCGGCGACAGTCATGCTGGCAGCGATGCGAAGCTGGGCCGCCCGCGCCTGCCGCATCGCGGTGAGGCTGCTCTGGAACTCGTCGGCGGCCGCCAGCAGCCGCAGCGACCAGGTCACCACGACCTTGCCGTCGTCGGTCAGCACCGACCCGCGCGGCGTCCGGGTGAGCAACGGAAGCCGGGCCTGGCGCTCCAGTGCGGCGAGCCGCTTGGTGGCCGACGGCTGGGCCATGCCGATCGCGCGGGCGGCCTGGCCGACGCTGCCCAACTCTGCCACCCGGGCCAGGAGGCGGAGCGACAGCAGATCAGGGAGTTGACTCATAGCCACAGGCTATGACGTGCACCGCACCCGAGGACTACTGATCACGATGCGCCGGCTTCAGGCTGTCCTCATGGCGATCAGGAATCCGACCAGAGCGGGCGACGACCGTACCCGGGCCCGGCGAAGCTCTGACCGGTTCGCCGCCGTGCTGCCGGGCCTGCTCGTCGCCGGCGCGGCCGCCGCCATCGGGTACGCCGTGAACCACCAGGTCGAAGCGGCCAGCCCGCTGCTGGTGGCGATCACGCTCGGCCTGTTGCTGAGTGCGTTGGGCGGACACCGTCCGCGACTCCGGGACGGCCTGCGGCTCGCCTCGTCGACGCTGCTGCGTACCGGAATCGTGCTGCTCGGCCTGCAACTGGTCGTCTCCGACATCTACCGGCTCGGGGTCGGGCCAATCGTTGTGGTGCTCGTGAGCGTCGCCACCACGTTCGTCGTCACCCGTTGGGTCGGGCTGCGGCTCGGCCTGGCCCCGGCCCGCTCACTGCTCGTTGCGACGGGGGTGGCCATCTGCGGGGCGGCGGCGGTGGCCGCGATGAACCAGGTTGCCGACGGGGAGGATGACGACGCCGTCACAGCGGTGGCCGTGGTTACCGTGCTCGGCACGCTGTCGCTGGCGCTCCTCCCCGTGTTGGGTCTACTGCTCGGGCTCGACGAGGCCATGTTCGGCATGTGGATCGGGGCGAGCGTGCACGAGGTCGGTCAGGTGGTGGCCATAGGAGGAGCGGTTGGCGCGACCGCGTTGTCCACCGCGGTGGTGGTGAAGCTGTTCCGGGTAGCACTCCTCGCGCCGCTCGTCGCGGCGGTCGCGATCGGTCGCCGTTCGGCGGCGCGGCAGGACGACGGCGCTGAGCTTCCGCCGGTCCTTCCGTGGTTCGTGGCCGGATTTCTCGCGATGGTGGCGCTGCGTACCACCGGTCGGCTGCCCGGCGGAGTGCTCACCGCCGCATCCACCACGAGCACACTTCTGCTGGCCACAGCCATGTTCGCGCTCGGTGCCGCGGTCGACCTCCGGGCCATCGCCCGCGGTGGCCGCTCTGCGGTGAGTGCCGGTGCCATCGGTACCGCCGTCCTGGCGGCCACGTCACTGGCCGGCCTGGCCCTGGTGGGCTGACCGCGGAATCCTCGTCGTCCGGCGAACCCCCCGGGTCGGCGTGGCGCACCGGCCGACCTGGCGCACCGGCCGGGTGAAGGGCATACGCCGGACAGGGCGAACGTTGTCACGGCTCACGACCAGGATCGGGTGAGTCCGAAGCGGCGGGCCCGGCGCAAGGGCCGGGCCCGCCGCGATCCGTGCTGCGGTTCAGGACTGGGACGCCGCGGTGAGCTTCGCGATGTCGGGGGCGTAGACGGTCATCCAGTGCGGATGCAGCCGGTAGTAGACGATGTCGTTGTCCCAGTCGAAGGAGTCCTCGCCGTAGAAGTCCTTGAAGTAGGCGAGCAGGTCCGGCCAGTCCTCGGCCGGCTCGCCGTCCTGGGGATTGAGGATCTCCACCGTGCCGTGCGTGAACACGCCCAGGTCCTCACCGCGCAGGTGCGCGGCGCTGACGGCGGGCCGGACGGCGAGGTGGCGCGCCTTGGCGGCGACGCGCGCCGTGCCGAAGTGCCACTTCCCGTGCAGGAAGTGCCCGTCCACGCCGCTGACCCGCGGTTCGCTCCTCGCCGTCACGGTGGCCAGGGCGAGGGTGCACATGCCGGTGAGAACCTGGGTGAGCTGCTCGGCGGTAAGGCTGCGCTCGCTGTTGATGATCGAGCGGAGGTGCGAGGTGGAGCGGGAGAGGGAGGCGTCAAGGAGGGCCTGAAGCTCGTTGAGCTCTTCTGGCGTTTCGCGCATGGCGTTCCTTATCTATCCGTGGTGCCCGGTCGACGACCACCATCGACGCGGACCGGTGACACCATGCTCGACCCAAAACCTGACACCTTGTGTCGGATTTCTTAACCCGCTCGGCGTCGACGCAACAAGTAGGTGTCCATCACCCAGCCCCGGCCCTGCTTTGCCTCCGCTCGTCGTGACCAGATCTCGTCGACGACCTCGTCCAAACGGCCGGCGACCAGCTGCTCGTCGGACGAGCCGAGGTTCGCGCCCCACCAGATCTGCCAGGTCGAGGGCTCGGGCAGCCGGCGGCAGGTCAGCGCCCCGTCGAGCATGACGACGAGGTTGTCGCCGTCTGCCGCGTCCTCGAGCAGGCGCCGGCCGGTCGTGATCGTGACAGGGCCACCGATCGCGTTGAGCACGAGTCGGTGGCGGGCCGCGAGCAGCTGGACACTGCTGAGACCAGGCACCACCTCCACCGCGACCTCGACGCGTCCGCGCTCGACGATGCGCTCCGCCAGCCGGATCGCCGAGTCGTACAGGGCCGGGTCGCCCCACACGAGCACCGCCGCATCTCCCGGGTTGTCCAGCAGTGCCTGCTCGTAGACCTGCGCCCGCGCCTCGTGCCACTCGCGCACCGCGGTGGCGTAGTCGGCAGGGTCGGCGCGGTCCCGCTCGGGGTCGGGGACGTGCACGATCCGCCACTCCCCCGTGACGTGCCGCTCGCAGATCGCCTCGCGCATCGCGATGAGGTCGGCCGTGCCCGGGTGCTGCTCGGTCTTGTCGGCGACGAGGAAGTAGGCGACCTCGTTGAGCACCCGGGCGGCCTGGGCCGTCACCAGCTCGGGATCGCCCGGGCCCAGCCCGACGAGCGCGAGGCGTCGGGTCACGCGTCGTCCTCCAGGTCGCCCTCGACCTCCAGGTACACCCGCGCCATCTCCGCCATGATCTCGGTGTCCGGCTCGGACCACAGCCCGCGGTCAGCAGCCTCGTTCAGCCGTTCCACGATGCCACGCAGCGCCCAGGGGTTCGCGCGGCGCATGAACTCCTGGTTAGTCCCGTCGAGGACGTACTCGCGGGCCAGGGACTCGTACATCCAGTCGTGGACGACGCCGGCGGTCGCGTCGAAGCCGAACAGGTAGTCCACGGTCGCGGCGAGCTCGAACGCGCCCTTGTACCCGTGGCGCTGCATCGCCGCGATCCAGCGCGGGTTGACGACCCGTGAGCGGAAGACGCGGTTGGTCTCCTCCTGCAGCGTGCGGGTGCGCACGGCGTCCGGCATGGTGGAGTCCCCGACGTACGCCTTCGGCTCGGCGCCGGTCAGCGCGCGGACCGTGGCGATCATGCCGCCGTGGTACTGGAAGTAGTCGTCGGAGTCGGCGATGTCGTGCTCGCGCGAGTCGATGTTCTTCGCCGCGACGGCGATGCGCTTGTAGCTGGTGCGCATGTCGTCGGTGGCCGCGACACCGTCGAGCCCGCGGCCGTACGCGAAGCCGCCCCACGCGGTGTAGACCGCGGCCAGGTCGGCGTCGTCGCGCCACGTGCCGGACTCGACGACCTGGAGGATGCCGGCACCGTACGAGCCCGGCTTCGAGCCGAAGATCCGGGTGGTGGCCCGCCGCAGGTCGCGGTGCTCGGCGAGGTCCTCGCGGGTGTGCGCGCGGACGAAGTTGAGCTCGTCGGGCTCGTCCAGCCCGGCGACGATCTGCACGGCGTCGTCGATGATCTCGATGACGTGCGGGAAGGCGTCGCGGAAGAAGCCCGAGATGCGCACGGTCACGTCGATGCGCGGACGGCCCAGCTCGTCGAGGTCGATCGCCTCCAGGCCGTTGACGCGTCGCGAGGCCGGATCCCAGGTCGGGCGCACGCCCAGCAGCGCGAGCACCTCGGCGACGTCGTCACCGGACGTGCGCATGGCGGACGTCCCCCACACGGACAGGCCGACCGAGCGCGGGTACTCGCCGGTCTCGGCGAGGTGCCGGGCGACGAGCGACTCGGCCATCGCCTGTCCCGTCTCCCACGCGAGGCGCGACGGGACGGCACGCGGGTCGACGGTGTAGAAGTTGCGACCGGTCGGCAGGACGTTGACCAGTCCGCGCAGCGGGGAGCCGGACGGCCCGGCCTCGACGAAGCCGCCGGCGAGCGCGTGCAGGACGTTGGTCAGTTCGTCGGTGGTGGCGGCCAGGCGCGGGACGACCTGCTCGGCGGCGAACCGCAGGACGTCGCGCACGACCGGGTCGTCGTGCAGCGCGTCGATCGCGTCGACGGCCCAGCCGACCTTCTCCATCGCCTCGACCAGGGCACGGGCCTGCCCCTCCACGGCGTCGACCGTGGGGAGAGGGGCGTCCTCCGCGAGCCCCAGGGCGGCGCGCAGGCCGGGCAGAGCGCGGTTCTGGCCGCCCCACACCTGCGTGGCGCGGAGCACGGCGAGTACGAGGTTGACCCGCGCCTGTCCCGTCGGCGCCTGGCCCAGCACGTGCAGCCCGTCGCGGATCTGGACGTCCTTGATCTCGCACAGCCAGCCGTCGACGTGCAGCAGGAAGTCGTCGAACTCCTCGTCGTCGGGTCGCTCCTCCAGCCCGAGGTCGCGGTGCATCTGCGCGGACTGCATGAGCGTCCAGATCTGCTGGCGGATCGCGGGCAGCTTCGCCGGATCCATGGCCGCGACGTTGGCGTGCTCGTCGAGCAGCTGCTCGAGCTGGGCGATGTCGCCGTAGCTCTCGGCGCGCGCCATCGGCGGCACGAGGTGGTCGACGATCGTGGCGTGCGCGCGGCGCTTGGCCTGGGCGCCCTCGCCGGGGTCGTTGACGAGGAACGGGTAGATCAGCGGCATGCTGCCGATGGCCGCGTCCGTGGCGCACCCGGCCGAGAGCGCGGCGTTCTTGCCCGGCAGCCACTCCATCGAGCCGTGCTTGCCCAGATGCACGACCGCGTCGGCGCCGAAGCCGTGCTCGAGCCAGCGGTACGCCGCCAGGTAGTGGTGCGACGGTGGCAGGTCGGGGTCGTGGTAGATCGCGACCGGCTTCTCGCCGAAGCCGCGTGGCGGCTGGATGAGGATGACGACGTTGCCCGCGCGCAGCGTGGCCAGCACGATGTCGCCGGCGTCGTCGACGAACAGTGAGCCGGGGGCCTCGCCCCAGGTCTCGACCATGGCGTCACGAAGCTCGCCCGGCAGGTGGGCGGTCCAGCGCAGGTAGTCGTCGCGGCCGATGCGCACGTGCGACTCGCTGAGCTGGGCCTGCGTGAGCCACTCCTCGTCCTGGCCACCGGCCTCGATCAGCGCGTGGATGAGCGCGTTGCCGGCCGTCGTGTCGGGGTCCTCCCCCTCGACCGGCGGGAGCGGGTCGAGCCCGGGGATCTCGCCGGGCGCGCCGAGGTCGTAGCCGGCGTCGCGCATCGCGCGCAGCAGCCGGATCGCCGACACGGGCGTGTCGAGGCCGACGGCGTTGCCGATGCGGCTGTGCTTGGTCGGATAGGCCGACAGGACGAGGGCCACCTTGCGCTCGGCCGGCGGGACGTGTCGGAGCCGCGCGTGGTTCGCTGCGATGCCCGCGACGCGCTCGCACCGCTCGGCGTCGGTCGCGTAGCGCGGCAGACCGTCGGCGTCGACCTCCTTGAACGAGAACGGGACGGTGATGAGCCGGCCGTCGAACTCGGGGATGGCGATCTGGGTCGCGGAGTCGAGCGGGGTGACGCCGTCGTCGGAGGCCTCCCACTCGGCCTTGCTGGACGTGAGCGCCAGCGCCTGCAGCACGGGGACGTCCAAGGCGCGCAGCCGCTCGACGTTCCAGGACTCGTCGTCGCCGCCGGCGCCGGCGGTGGCGGGCTTGGAGCCGCCGGCGGCGAGCACGGTGACGATGATCGCGCCGAGCGTGGCGAGCTCGGTGAACAGCTCGTCGGGTGCCGCCCGCAGCGAGGAGACGAAGATCGGCACGCCGACGGCCTTGCCGGTCGCGTCGATCGCGTCGGCGAGCTCGTGCGCGAACGCGTTGTTGCCGCTCACCTCGTGTGCCCTGTAGTACAGGACGCCGATCCGTGGCACCCCGCTCCCGGCTGCCTGCCGGCCGACGCCCCACTCGGGCAGGACGGCCGGCGGCTCGAAGCCCTCGCCGGTCAGCAGCACCGTGTCGGAGAGGAAGGCGTGCAGCTGACCCAGGTTCTCCGCGCCTCCCTCGGCGAGGTAACGGTGCGCCTCGGCGCACACGCCGATCGGCACGGTTGACAGCTCCATGAGTGCGGCGTTCGGCGTCCGCTCCCCGCCGAGGACGACCAGGGGACGTCCGGCGTCGCGCACCAGGGCGGCGACGTCCCGCACGTCCTCGGGCGAACCGAGCACCCGCAGCACGACCAGGTCCGCCTCGGCGGTCAGGGCGTCGCGGCGCTCGTCGGTCACCCGGGCGGGGTTGGCCCAGGTGTAGTCCGAGCCGCTGGCACGCGCCGACAACAGGTCGGTGTCGGACGTGGACATGAGAGCGATGCGGGTCATACTTCTCCTTCGGTGGAGATGGTCCGGGGGCCGAGGCGCAGGTCGTCGACCGAGCGACCGGCGCAAAGGTGCTCGCGGACCAGCCGTGCCGCGTCGCCGGGTCGCACCGGCCCGTACCAGGCGCCGTCGGGGTGGACGACGGCCACGGGGCCGTGATTGCACGGGAACAGACACCCGGTCTGCGCCATGAGGACGTCGGAGTCGGTGAGCCGGTGCTCGACGAGCGCGCCGACGAGCGCGCGGTAGGTCTCGTCCGCGCCTCGGGCGCTGCAGCGCGGGCCGCGGCACAGCAGCAGATGGTGCCGGTACGGCGGGGGCGCGTCCCAGGCCGGTGACGACAACGGCGCCTCGCGGCCGGTGATGGTCCGCTCGCCGAACCGGATGACCGGCGGGTCGATCTGCTGGCGGTGCCAGTGGCCGGCGACGCGTCCCACCCACGAGCGGGCGTAGGTCAGGTCGTCGGTGCTCACCGGCTCGAGGCGAACCTCTCGGACGCCGTCGGCGTGCACCAGGTCGAGCACGTGGGTGAGGGTCGGCTCGCCGCCCTGCAGGAATGCCAGACGGGCACCGGCGGCCTCGGCCTCCCGGCGCAGCACCGCTGACCGGGCGGCGTCCGGCAGCGCGGTCGCGACGTGGACGAGGACGCTCACGACGTCAGGAGCAGACGAGCCAGGTGGGCGGAACGTGGTGGGAGGAACCGCTCTGGTGCGAGCGAGGATAACGGGACACGAGGGTCTTCCTTCGTCCGGAGGCCTGTGCGCGAGGCCTGGATGGGCAGGTGTCGCAGACGGGGTCTGCGGCCAGCAGGTCTTCGGACTCGGGATCAACCGGACGGAGCGCCTTCCCAGACCGTTGGTCCAGTGGCGTCGTGCTCCGCCCGTCACCCTCACCGCTGCGCGTCAGTCCCGGACTCTCACCGGGTTCCCTGGCTCATGGCTGAGTTTGGCTGGCAGGACGAACGTAGCACCGCCGACCGACGGTGCCCGAGACGGGCTCTGGCACGATGGCGCCGTGACCGAGAGGACCCGCCGCGACCTGTGTCCCGGTCTGCTGCGCCCCTGGATCGCCGACGACGGCGCGCTCGTCCGGGTGCGCGTCCCCGGTGGCGCCGTGACGGTCGGGGCGCTCGGCGCACTCGTCCGGGTGGCGGGTGGGCACGGCGACGGCGCGGTCCACCTGACCAGCCGCGCCAACCTCCAGGTGCGCGGCATCGAGCACGACGACGGGTGCCTGCCGGACGCGGTCGTGGAAGCGATCATGGCAACCGGGCTCGTGCCGTCGACGTCGCACGAGCGGGTGCGCAACATCTTGGCCTCACCGCTCACCGGACGCAGCGGTGGCCGCGCCGACCTGCGTCCGGTGATCGCTGACCTCGACGCCCGGCTGTGCGCGGAGCCCCTGCTCGCCACGCTGGCCGGCCGGTTCCTGTTCGTGCTCGACGACGGCCGTGGCGACCTGGTCGAGCGCGACCTTGACCTCGGTCTCGTGGCGCTCGACGCGAGCACCGCGCAGCTGCGCGCCGGGACGGCCTGGGGACCGGTCGTCCCGCTGGGCGAGGCCGCTGCGGCACTGACGACACTCGCCGTACGGTTCGCCGGGCTCGCCGGTAGCGAACCGAGCTCCCCCTGGCACGTCGACGAGCTGCCCGGCTCCGGCGCGGCAGTGCTGGGCACCGTGCTCGATCGTGCCGCGGGGACCCGGGTGAACACGCCGCCGCTCCCGCTTGGCAGGATCGCGCAGGACGACGGCCGGGTCGCGCTGCACCTCGCGGTGCCCGACGGCCGGGTGGATGCTCGCCTCATGGACGAGGTCCGCGCCCTCGGTGCCGGCGACCTCGTCGTCACGCCACGGCGCACCCTGCTCGTCCCCGATCTGGAGAATGCATGACTCTCGCCCCACCGACGCGCCGCTACGACTACGTCACCGACGGCGCGGCGATCTACGCCGACTCGTTCGCCACCATCCGCGCCGAGGCCGACCTGACGCGCGTCCCGACCGACGCCGAGAGGGTCGCGGTGCGGATGATCCACGCGTGCGGGCAGACCGACCTGACGCGGGACCTGGTGATCCATCCCGGTCTCGTGACGGCGGCCCGGGCGGCGCTCGACGCGGGGGCGCCGATCCTGACGGACGCGCACATGGTCGCCGCCGGCGTCACCCGCGCCCGGCTGCCCCGCGACAACGAGGTCCGCTGCCTCCTGCGCGAGCCCGAGGTCCCGGCGCTCGCCCGCGCGTGGGGCACGACCCGGTCCGCCGCGGCGGTGTCCCTGTGGGCCGAGCACATCGAGGGTGCCGTCGTCGCGTTCGGCAACGCCCCCACCGCCCTGTTCCACCTGCTGGAGATGCTGCGTGACGGCGCACCGCGGCCGGCCGCGATCATCGGCACGCCGGTGGGTTTCATCGGTGCGGCCGAGTCCAAGCAGGCGCTCATCGACCTCGCCGCCGACGCACCCGGGCTCGACGTGCCGTATCTCGTGGTGACCGGGCGTCGCGGCGGCTCGGCGCTGGCCGCCTCGGCGCTCAACGCCCTGGCCCAGGAGGCGGAGTGAGCGGCCGGCTGTTCGGCGTCGGGGTCGGCCCGGGGGATCCCGAGCTGGTCACGCTGAAGGCCGCCCGGCTGATCGGCGCGGCGGACGTCGTCGCCTACCACCAGGGGGTCGGCAAGCAGTCCAACGCGCGCCGCATCGCCGCCGGCCTGCTCCCGGACGACGTGATCGAGGAGGCGCTGGTCTACCCGGTGACGACGCAGACCACCGACCACCCGGGCGGGTACGCCGGCGCGATGGCGGACTTCTACGCCGAGTGCGGCGAGCGGCTCCGCGCGCACCTGAGGGCGGGCCGCGACGTCGTCGTGCTGGCCGAGGGCGACCCGATGCTCTACGGCTCGTTCATGTACCTGCACGACCGGCTCGCGGACGAGTTCGAGACACAGGTCGTCGCAGGCGTGCCCGCCTTCGCGGCCGCCACGGCCACGACCGCCCTGCCCCTGGTCCGGCAGACCGACGTGCTGACCGTGCTGCCCGGCACGCTTCCCGAGCCGGAGCTGGCCCGGCGCCTCGCCGACACCGACGGCGCCGTGATCATGAAGCTCGGCCGCACGTTCGCCAAGGTCCGCTCGGCGCTCGAACAGGCCGGACGCGTCGAGGGTTCCTGGTACGTCGAGCGGGCGTCGATGGACGCCCAGCGGGTGCTCCCGGTCGCCGACGTGGACCCCGAGACGGTGCCGTACTTCTCGATCGTCCTGGTCCCCGGCGACACCCGTCCCGGTGTGGCGCGCTACGACCGCCCGGCGAGTGAGGTCACCGAGCCCGCCGCCGACGCCGAGGTCGTCGTCGTGGGCCTCGGTCCCGGTCCCGACCGGTGGCTCTCCCCCGAGGCGTCGCAGGTGCTCGCGGAGGTCGGCCACGTCATCGGCTACGGACCGTATGTCCAGCGCGTTCCGCAGCGCCCGGGCCTGGTGCGGCACGCGTCCGGCAACACGGTCGAGGTGGACCGGGCCCGCGACGCGCTCGAACTGGCGCTCGCCGGTGAGCGCGTCGCGGTCGTCTCCGGCGGCGACGCGGGCATCTTCGGCATGGCGTCGGCGGTGTTCGAGGCCGCGGAGGACCCGCGCTACGCGGACGTCGCCGTGCGTGTCGTGCCCGGAATCTCTGCCGTCCAGGCGGTCGCGGCACGCGCCGGCGCCCCCATCGGCGCCGACTTCGCCGTGATGAGCCTGTCGGACCGGCTCAAGCCCTGGGACGTCGTGGTGAAGCGGCTGCGCGCCGTCGCCGAGGCGGACCTCGTGCTCGCCCTCTACAACCCGCGCTCGCGCTCGCGCACCGAGCAGGTCGCGCAGGCCCGAGCGGTGCTGCTGGAGCACAAGTCGCCCGAGACCGTCGTAGTCGTGGGTCGCGACGTCGGCCGCGCCGGGGAGAGCCTCACCGTGACGACGCTGGGCGAGCTCGACCCCGAGACCATCGACATGAAGTGCCTGCTGCTCGTGGGCGCCTCGTCGACGCGCGTCACCGCGGCCGGCCGCGTCTGGAGCCCGCGCTCTGTCGCCTAGTCAGCCGCGGGTGCGACGTTCGCGGCCGGCGGCGTACAGGAACGACTCACCGCCGCGGACGTCGGGAGCCAGCGCGGGGCCGACCAGGATGACCGCGGCCTGGCGCAGGCCCGCGGCCTCGACCTGGTCGCCGATGTCGGCCAGTGTGCCGCGCAGGACGAGCTGATCCGGCTGCGTCGCCTTGGACACGACGACGACCGGGCACCCGTCGCCGTAGTGCTGGGCCAGCTCGGCGGCCAGCTCACGGCTGCGAGTGATGGCCAGGTGCAGGGCCAGGGTCGCGCCGGTCGCGGCGAACGCGGCGAGCTGCTCCCCCGGCGGCATGACCGTGGAACGGGCCTGAGCGCGGGTGAGCACGACCGACTGGGCGAGCTCGGGGACGGTCAGCTCGGCGCCGACGATCGCCGCGGCAGCCGCGTAGGCGGGCACACCGGGCGTGACGTCCCACGGGACCTGCGCCGCGTCGAGCCGGCGCGCCTGCTCATGTACCGCGGAGTACAGCGACGGGTCGCCCGAGCACAGCCGCACGACCTCCAGCCCGTCGGCGTGCGCCTGCACCAGGTGGGCGGTGATCTCGTCCAGGTCGAGGTGCTGGGTGTCGACCAGCCGGGTGTCGTCGCGGCAGTGGCCGAGCACGTCGGCGTCGAGGTAGGTGCCCGCGTACAGGCACACGTCCGCAGCCTCGAGCAGGCGCACCGCGCGCAGCGTGAGCAGGTCGGCGGCACCGGGTCCGGCCCCGACGAAATGGACGGTCATGACTCTCCCTTGGTGACGGTCCACTGGCTGACGGCACGCGCGGGCGTCCAGCCGGTGAAGCTGCCGAGCGGCTCGGCGCGCTCGACGTGCAGGCGGACGAGCTCGCCGCCACGGCGACGGTACCGCTCGATCAGCACCGCCTCGGTCTCGGCCGTGACACCGTGGACGACGAGCCGGCCACCGGTGCCGAGCGCGTCCCAGCACGCTTCGAGCACGCCGGGGACGGTCGCTCCACCGCCGACGAACACCGCGTCAGGGCGCTCGAGACCGGCCAGGGCGTCGGGTGCCGAGCCCTCGACGAGACGCAGGCCGGGAACGCCGAGCGTGGCGGCGTTGCGACGCACGAGCGCGGCGCGGTCGGCGCGGGACTCGATCGCGATCGTCCGCGCCGTCGGCCACGCACGCATCCACTCCACGCCGATCGAGCCGCTGCCGGCGCCGACGTCCCACAGCAGTTGACCGGGAGCGGGCGCGAGCCGGGCCAGGGCGCTGGCGCGCAGGTCGCGCTTGGTGATCTGCCCGGCGTGCTCGAACGCGTCGTCGGGGAGCACCCCGCCCGCGGCCCAGCCCGGTCCGGTGCCCCGGATTTCGGCGGCCAGGACGTTCAGCCGGGGCACGTCCACGACGTTCCACGAAGCCGCGGTCGACTCGGCACGCGACTCACCCGCGGCGCCGAGGTCGCCGAGCACGGCCAGCCTGGACTCTCCCCAGCCAAGTCCGGTGAGCAGCGCGGCGACGGCGGCCGGCGTCGTCTCGTCGCTGGAGAGCACGAGCAGCCGCCGCCCGGGGGCGAGCGCGGGGACGACGAGGCGCACGTCGCGGCCGACCAGGCTCACCGTCGTGACGGACTCCGCCGGCCACCCGAGACGTGCCCGAGCGAGCGCCACGGAGGAGACCGCGGGCACGATCGTCACCCGTTCCGGGCCCAGGATGTCCAGCAGCGTCGTGCCGACGCCCGACACGAGCGGATCGCCCGACGCCAACACCACGACGGGCCTGCGCGCGGCACCCAGCAGGCCCGGCAGACTCTCACGCAGCGGCGACGGCCACGCGACGCGCTCCTGGCCATCGACCGGCGGCACCGCATCGAGGTGCCGGGCCCCGCCGAGCAGCGTCGCAGCCCCGTGCACCAGCGTCCGGGACGGCTCCGGCAGGCCCGCCCAGCCGTCGGCCCCGAGCCCGACAACGGTCACCTGCGCCTCCATGGTTGCACCCTAGCCCGGTCCGCCCGGCCGCCGGACCGCTGCCTGGGCCGTCAGGACGGCGTCTAGGGTGATGCGAAGGTTCGAGGTGCCCCACGGCCGATGGCCACGGGGAGAATCTGGGAAGCCGGTGAGAATCCGGCACAGGGCCCGCTGCGGTGACTCAGGCACAGACCTGGGAAGTCCGAAGACCGGCCTCGATCCGAGCCGCGACGCGTCCGCGTCGTGGACGGTCATGGCAGATCGAGCGGGAGCCCTATATGCCAGCGCAGTACCCCTTTTGTGCCGTCGTCGGCTCCGACGACATGACTCTCGCCCTCACCCTGGTAGCGATCGATCCGCTCATCGGCGGCGTCCTGGTCCGCGGGGAGAAGGGCACCGCCAAGACCACCACCGTGCGCGGCCTCGCCGAGGTGCTGCCGTTGGTACGGACGTATGCGGGCGACCGGTTCTCGGTCGACCCGGACGATTCCCTGGCGGTCTGCCCCGACGGGCCCGTCGACGCGTCCACGCCCGTCGTGGAGCGGCCGGTGCGGCTCGTCGAGCTGCCCGTCGGTGCGAGCGACGACCGGGTGACGGGCTCCCTCAAGCTCGACGTGGCGCTGCGCGACGGCGTGGTGGCGTTCGAGCCGGGCCTGCTCGCCCGAGCCCACCGCGGCCTGCTCTACGTCGACGAGGTCAACCTGCTGCACGACCACCTCGTCGATCTGCTGCTCGACGCGGCGGCGACCGGCCGGGTCAGCGTGGAGCGCGACGGCTTCTCAGTCGAGCACGCCTCCCGGTTCGTGCTGATCGGCACGATGAACCCCGAGGAGGGCGAGCTGCGCCCGCAGCTGCTCGACCGGTTCGGCCTGACCGTCGAGGTCGCCGCACCGCGCGACCCCTCCCTGCGGGTGGAGGTCGTGCGTCGCCGGCTGGCGTTCGACGCCGACCCGGAGGGCTTCACCGCACGCTGGGCCGACGAGCAGGACGCCCTGCGCGCGCGGCTGGTGGCAGCCCGGCGGCTCGTGCCGGACGTCGTGCTCGACGACCGGACGCTGACGACCATCGCCGAGGTGTGCGCCGCGTTCGACGTCGACGGCCTGCGCGCGGACCTCGTCACCGCCCGCACCGCCGCGGCGCACGCCGCCTGGCAGGGACGCGCGCACGTGACCCGCGAGGACGTCCGCGTCGCCGCCCGTCTCGCGTTGCCGCACCGCCGGCGCCGCAACCCGTTCGACGAGCCCGGCCTGGACGAGGACCGGCTCGACGACCTGCTGGGCAACGACGACCCGGACCCCGGACCGGACGGGCCCGACGACGGGCCCGGTGGTCCCGGCGGCGGGCCGCCGGACGACGCCCCGCAGGACGGCCGGTCCCGGGACGTCCACGACTCCCCCGCCGGAGGATCGCCCGCGCCGGACAACGCGCCGCAGCCTGCCGTTGCCGGATCGGTCGCGTCCGCCGGTGAGCCGGCACGCGCCCGCCTGCTCGTCGTACGGGGCACCGGCGAAGGCCAGGCCGGCCGCCGGTCCCGGGCACGCACCCCTCAGGGCCGGGTCGTCGGGCAGCAGCGCGGATCGTCCGTCGCCGGCCGCCTGCACCTGCCGGGCACCATCACCGAGGCGGCACCGCACCAGCGTTCCCGTGGTGGCTTGGTCGAGGGCCGCGGTCTCGTCTTCGCCCCGGGCGACCTGCGCCGCGCAGAAACCGTCGGGCGGGAGTCGAACCTCGTCCTGCTGTGCGTCGACGCGTCCGGCTCGATGGCCGCGCGACGCCGCATGGAGCAGGTCAAGACCGCCGTGCTCGCGCTGCTGCTGGACGCCTACCGCCGCCGGGACAAGGTCGCGCTGGTGACGTTCCGCCAGCGCACCGCCGACGTCGCCCTGCCGCCGACCGGGTCCGTCGATGTCGCCTCCCGGCGCCTGGCCGACCTGCCGGCCGGCGGGCGTACGCCGCTCGCCGAGGGCCTGGAGCGCTCCGCGGAGGTGCTGCGCCGCGAGGCGCTGCGCGACCCGTCCCGCCGGCCGCTGCTGGTCGTGGTGACCGACGGCCGGGCAACCTTCGGGCCGGACGCGCTCGGTCGTGCCCACCGCGCCGCGACGCACCTGGCCGCTTCCGGCGTGCAGAGCGTCGTGGTCGACTGCGAGACCGGACGGTTCCGGCTCGGCCTTGCCGCGCAGCTGGCCGCATACCTACAGGCCGAGCACGTGCCGCTCGGTGAGGTGACCGCCGAGGGGCTCACCGGCGTCGTCCGCACGGCGACCGCGCCGCGCGAGGGGGTGGCCTGATGCCGCAGGGCAAGCCGCTGGTCGTCCCGGACGACGGCATCAGCACCCGCGCACGGCGCAACCGCCCGCTGCTGATGGTCCACACCGGCAACGGCAAGGGCAAGTCGACCGCTGCCTTCGGCCTGGCGATACGCGCCTGGAACCAGGGCTGGGACATCGGGGTCTTCCAGTTCGTCAAGTCGGCCAAGTGGCGCATCGGGGAGCAGACGGTGCTCGAACGGCTCGGCCGCCTGCACGAGGAGACCGGCGAGGGCGGGCCCG
Organism: Micromonospora sp. NPDC002296; assembly: GCF_040296145.1. Classification (NCBI taxonomy): domain Bacteria; kingdom Bacillati; phylum Actinomycetota; class Actinomycetes; order Micromonosporales; family Micromonosporaceae; genus Micromonospora; species Micromonospora sp. NPDC002296. Next base: position 113,062 of record NZ_JBEOWQ010000012.1, on the reverse strand, counting down.
TCGAGTGGCACAAGATGGGCTCGGGGTGGTCCTGGAGCCGCAAGGGCGGCACCGAGGCGGACCATGCCGCTGACGCCGCCGAGGGCTGGGCGGAGGTGAAGCGGCGCATCCAGGCCGAGCGGCACCAGCTGTACGTCCTGGACGAGTTCACCTACCCGATGCAGTGGGGCTGGGTCGACGTCGACGACGTCGTGGAGACACTCGCCAACCGTCCTGGCCGCCAGCACGTCGTCGTCACCGGACGCCGCGCCGACCCCCGCCTCGTCGCGGCGGCCGACCTGGTGACCGAGATGCTGCACGTCAAGCACCCGATGGACGTCGGCCAGAAGGGTCAGCGAGGCATCGAGTGGTGAGGCTGCCACGCGTGCTGCTCGCGGCACCCGCCTCCGGCCACGGCAAGACCACGGTCGCGACCGGGCTCATGGCCGCGTTGGCCGCCCGCGGGCATGCCGTCTCGGGGCACAAGGTCGGGCCCGACTACATCGACCCCGGCTACCACGCGCTGGCCACCGGGCGTCCGGGCCGCAACCTCGACCCGCATCTGACCGACCCCTCGCTCGTGGTCCCGCTGCTGCTGCACGGCGCCCAGGACGCGGACGTCGCGGTCGTCGAGGGGGTCATGGGCCTGTTCGACGGCCGCATCGGCGGCGACGGGTTCGCCTCCACCGCCCACGTCGCGACGCTCACCCGGACGCCGGTCGTCCTGGTCGTGGACATCTCACACGCCTCGCGCAGCGTGGGGGCAGTCGTGCACGGGATGGCGACGTTCCAGCCCGGCGTCACGATCGCGGGTGTCGTGCTCAACAAGGCCGGCTCCCCCCGCCACGCCTCCGAGGCGGCACGCGCGGTGGAGTCCGTCGGCGTCTCCGTGCTGGGGATCCTGCAGCGCGACGATGGGGTCAGCGCGCCTTCGCGCCATCTCGGGCTCGTCCCCGCAGCCGAGCGCGACGAAGCCGCCGCCTCGCTGGACAGACTGGCCGAGCAGGTCGCCCGCCACGTCGACCTCGACGCCGTGCTGGAGGTGGCGCACACCGCGCCCGACCTCGACTCCGAGCCGTGGGACCCGGCCGCGCACGTCCGCCCCTCCGGCACCGGGTCCCCGATCATCGCGGTCGCGGCCGGGCGTGCGTTCACCTTCCGGTACGCCGAGACGACCGAGCTGCTGCGGGCGGCGGGCTGCACCGTCGTGCCGTTCGACCCGGCCCGGGACGAGCGGCTTCCCGCCGGGACGCGCGGTCTGTATCTCGGCGGAGGTTTCCCCGAGATGCACGCGGCCGCGCTGAGCACCAACACGGCCCTGCGTGACGAGCTGCGTCAGGCTGTCCTCGACGGCATCCCGACGGTGGCCGAGTGCGCCGGACTGCTGTACCTGTGCCGCTCCGTCGACGGGCACCCCATGGTCGGGGCGCTCGACGCCGACGCGGTCATGACGCCCCGGCTCACCCTCGCGTACCGCCGGGCCGAACTCGGCTCGGACCAGCTCCTCGGCGCACGTGGAACCGGTGCCACGGCGCACGAGTTCCACCGCACCATGGTCACTCCCGTGCACGGCGAGCGTCCCGCGTGGACGCTGGAGGGCGGCGACGTCGGGTTCGCGGGCCCGACGCTCAGCGCGTCCTACCTGCACGTGCACTGGGCCGGGCACCCGCGAATGGCCCAGTCGTTCGCGGACGCGGTGCACCGGGCGGACGCGATCGCGGCACCCGGTGTGCCACGAACGCACGCCGTCGCCGTGCCGCTGGGTCCCGAACCGCCCGCGGCCCCGTCGCGCCACCACGGCGACGTCGAGCTGTCCGCCGGCCTGCTGGACCTGGCGGCCGACGTCGGCCAGCTCCCCCGCCCCGAGTGGCTCGAACGGGCGTTGCGCGACGCAATCGCGACCTCCGACACCTACCCCGAAGCCACCGCGGCTCACGTCGCTGTGGCGCGTCGCCACGGTCGTGACGAGTCCGAGGTGCTCGTCACGGCCGGCACCGCCGAGGCGTTCTTCCTGCTCGCCCGAGCACGTCCTTGGCGACGCCCGGTCGTCGTGCACCCCCAGTTCACCGAGCCCGACGTCGCGCTACGCGCCGCGGGCCACACCGTCACCCATGTCCTGTGCCGGACCGAGGACGACTTCGCCCTCGACCCCGACGCCGTCCCTGACGACGCGGACCTCGTCGTGGTGGGCAACCCCGCCGACCCGACCGGGCGCCTGCACACCGCCGCGACCCTGCGCGCCCTGTGCCGCCCCGGGCGCGTCGTCGTCGTGGACGAGACGTTCATGGGCTTCGTGCCGGGCGAGCCGCAGACCCTCACCTCGCACCGGCTACCCGGGCTGGTCGTGGTGCGAAGCCTGGCCGAGCTGTGGTCGATCCCCGGCATCCGCGCCGGGTACGTCGTGGGCGACGCCGCCGTGGTCGCCGACCTCCGGACCCAGCAACCGCCCTGGTCGGTCGGCACCCCGGCGCTGCATGCCGTCGTCGCGACCACCGGGCCGCAGGCCGAGGCCGAGGCGGGGCGCCGGGCCGCGCTGTGCGTGCGGCAGCGGCGCACGCTCGTGGACGGGCTGAGCGAGCTCGGCCTCACGGTCGCGGAGTCCAACGCCCCGTTCGTCCTCGCCCGTCTGGGCTCCGGGGCGCACGCGCGCCTCAGGGACGCGGGCGTGGCTGTGCGCCGGACCGACGTCTTCCCCGGTCTCGACGGCTCGTGGGCGCGCATCGCCGTCCGCGAGCCGGCCGCCACCCGCCATCTGCTCACCACGTTGGGACTCACCGTCGCATGGAACTGAACGTCACCGGTCGCAGCGTGCTCGTCCTCGACGGGGGCCCGCGCGCCATTGCCACGGTCGCTGCGCTGCTGCGTGAGGGTGCAGCTGTCACCGTCGCAGCGCCGACCGTGTGCGCCGCGCTGGAGGACCTCGCCCTCCGTCGGCGCCTGACCTGGGTCACGGCACCCGTGGACGAGGGCTGCTTCGATGTCGTGCTGCGGGCCGTCGCGCCCCCGACGACTGACGCACCCGCCCGGACGGGCCGGGCCGGTCATGTCACGCTGGTCGGCGCAGGCCCCGGGGACCCCGGTCTGGTCACCGTCGCCGGACGTGCGGCCATCGAACAGGCCGACGTGATCATCGCCGACCGGCTCGCGTCGTGGGAGGCGCTGGCGTGGGCCCGCCCGGAGGCCGAGGTCGTCGACGTCGCGAAGATCCCCTACGGGCGAAGCACCAGCCAGGAGGCGATCAACGGTCTCCTCGTAGAGCACGCCCGCGCCGGGCGTCACGTCGTGCGGCTCAAGGGCGGCGACTCCTACGTGTTCGGCCGCGGCTTCGAGGAGGTTGCCGCGTGCGCCGACGCCGGGGTCGCCACCACCGTGGTGCCCGGCGTGACGTCCAGCGTCGCGGGCCCCGAGCTCGCCGGCATTCCGGTCACCCACCGCGGACTCGTCCAGGGCTTCACCGTCGTCTCCGGCCACGTACCGCCGGGCCACCCCGATTCGTCGATCGACTACCCGGCCCTCGCCCGCTCCGGCACCACGATCGTGGTGCTCATGGGCGTGCGTACCCTTCCTGCCATCGTCGAAGCGCTCATCGCCGCCGACCTGGACGAGGGCACGCCGTGCGCGGTCGTGGCGGACGCCAGCCTGGCCAGCCAGCAGGTCGTCCGCAGCACCCTCGCCCACATCGTCGCCGACACCGCCGCGGCCGGCATCGGCGCCCCGGCCGTCGCGGTCATCGGTCACGTGGCCGCGCTGGAGCCGGGTCCTGCGCGGACGGTCGTGACAGTCGCCGCACCGTTTCCCGCTTGAATACCTGCTATGGTCGTCCCACCTTGCTGAAGGAAGCCGGTGCGATCCCGGCGCAGTCGCGCTACTGTGACGCCGCTTGCGGCGAAGCCAGACCCTCCAGCCAGGTGAACATTCATCGACGGGACGCAGAATTCCCAAGGAGTGTCATGTCTCAGGCAACCACGGCCGCTCCGGCCGCCGTTCCCACCATCCCCGTGCGCGAGCTCGCCCCCTGGGCGCTGTTCTTCGCGCTGCTCACCGCCGTCGTCCTGTTCTTCGTGGGCGCCGAGCAGGGAGCATTCTCCGTCTTCGAGGGCACCGCCGTCCACGAGTTGGTGCACGACGCACGACACGTCCTGGGCTACCCCTGCCACTGACGCTCGCGCGTCCGCCGTCCGGTCGGCCGGATTCTTCTTCCTCTCGCTCCCGGCCCGCCGGCGGCTCGTGCTGCCCGCAGCCGGCTCTCGAACGGACCCTCGATGGCCCCTCGTACCTTCCTCGTACACGGCCTGCTGGCCGGCCTGATCGCCGGCTTCGCAGCCTTCCTCGTCGCCTACGTCGTCGCTGAGCCTCAGATCGACACCGCCATCGCCCTGGAGGAGGCGGGCTCGGCCGAAGACGGGCACACGCACGACGACGCGACCGCCGAGCAATCCCACAGCCACGGTGAGGAGGCCGAGGTCTCCCGCGACACGCAGTCGACGTGGGGCCTGGCAACCGGCACCATCCTGCTGGGCGCGGTTCTCGGCGGCGCCACGGGGCTCGCTGCCGCGTTCGCCGTCGGGCGTCTGGGCAGGCTCTCCGCACGAGCCTCCACCGCGGTGGTGGCCGGCGTCGGCTTCGTCGCCACGGGGCTGGTGCCGTTCTTCAAGTACCCCGCCACGCCGCCGGCGGTGGGCTCGGGCGACACGATCGGCGAGCGGACCGCCCTGTACTTCGGCTTCTGGGCGCTGAGCCTCGTCGCGGCGATCGGCGCCGTGCTCCTGGCCCGGCGGGTCCTGCCCCGGCTGGGCGTGTACGCCGCGGTGTTGGTCGGTGCCGCCGCGTACCTCGTGGTGGTCGTGATCGCCGGCGCCGTCCTGCCGACGGTCAACGAGGTCGGCGACTTCCCGGCCGACACGCTCTGGTACTTCCGCCGCTCGTCGGTCGTGACCCTGGCCGCGACGTGGACCGTCCTCGGCTTCGTGCTGACCGGCCTGGTCGGACGTGACGCGGACCGAGCCGCCGAGCGGCTGCGCCGCCAGGAACTGGCCGCCACGCTCTGAGCCGCCCCTGGCCGCAGCCGCGCACCACCCGCGCGGCTGCGGTCAGCGTGCCGACAGCGCCCGCACCCAGGCCAGCGCGGCGTCGACGTCGCGGACGACCCGGACACCGCCCGGCGGGCCGGCTCGGCGGACGACGACCACCGGCATCGCCCGCTCGGCGGCGACCTCGAGCTTCGCGACGGTGTGGTCACCGCCGGAGTCCTTCGTCACCAGGACGTCCGCGTCCGCCATCACCTGCCGCTCGTGCTCGATCGTGTACGGTCCACGGCTGCGCAGCAGCATCCAGGGGGCCGGCAGGCGGATGTCCGGCTCGTCCACCACGCGCACGAGGCACGCGTGGCGGCGCAGCGGCTCGACGAAGCGTCCGAGCGACTGCCGCCCGACGGTGAGGAACGGCCGTTCCCCCAGTCCTGCCGCCACTCGGGCGGCTTCGTCGTGGTCGCCGACCCAGTGCCAGCCGGACGCCTCAGGCCGTCCGGCCCAGCCGGGCCGCTCCAGGCGGAGCAGCGGAACGCCGACCGCCGGGCACGCCGCAGCCGCGTTGGCGCTGATCCTCTCCGCGAACGGGTGCGTCGCGTCGACGACAGCACCCACCCCGGCCCCCTCCAGGTACGTCGTCAGCCCCTCGATCCCTCCGAAGCCACCGACACGCACCCCTCCGACCGGCAGCCGCGGACGCGCGACACGTCCCGCAAGCGAGGTCACGACTTCGGCACCGTCCTCGACGAGCGCGGCCGCCAGCGCGCGGGCCTCCCCCGTCCCGCCGAGCACGAGGATCCTCACGCGTGAGGTCCGATCGCCGGGACGGTGGGAACGCCATGCCCGGCCAGGCCCAGCAACGCGTCGACATCGAGATGCTTCCTGCCCGCGTCAGGGGTCGTGCCCGTCACCAAGAACCGGGCGGTACGGCGAGCCTGTGCGTCCACCGCTCCAGTATCGCTTCCCGTCTGCCCGGCGGACCGGCGGGCCCGAAATTCTCCGAGCCGTCCCTCGTTGCCTTCCCTGCCCGGACCTGGGCGTCAGGGTGGGTGAGACCAACGGCGCAGGGCAAGCAGCCCGCCGGGGGAAGGATGCATGCTCATTCGATGATGACCCATCGAAGGACATTGCTGGCGGCAGCGCTTCGTCGATCGCCGGAGTTGCCACGGTGCCGCCACTTGCGAGCCACCACTACCTCCGCTACACAGGGGTCAGTGGGGGAAAGCGCCGCTACGACGACCAATGTGATCCACCAACATGGATGGAGGAGCCTCGATGGCGTTGATCCCGGCGGCGGGCGGCGGTTGTGGCGAGTCGTCGACGCCCGCACCGTCGACCCGGTCTCCGGGGCCGGCCAATTCAGACGTCGAGTGGGACAGCTTCGACCCCCAGGCGTACGTCCGGCACAACTACGCGGTGCTGCGTGCCGACGATCGTGAGCTCCTCCGCCGGACCAGGGACTTCTTCGCTGAGACGACACTCTCCGACGCGTGCTGTGTCGACGTCGGGTCGGGGGCGAACCTCTACCCGGCGCTGTCGCTGCTGCCGATCGCGCGCACGCTCGACCTGTGTGAATGGTCGGCGTCGAACGTGCGCTGGCTGAGCACGCAGATCGCCGGCTACGACGAGCTCTGGGACCCGTACTGGCAGGTGTGCGCGGAGCACCCGGCGTACTCGGCGGTGACCGACCCCCGGGGCCGGTTGGCTCAGGTGGGCCGGGTGCTGCGGGCCAGTGTCTTCGACCTGCCCAGGCGCGCCTGGGACGCCGGCACGATGTTCTTCGTGGCCTGTTCCATATCGGCCGACCAGGCGGAGGCCGAGCACGCCATCGGCAGCTTCCTGCGCGCGCTGCGGCCCGGCTCGCCCTTCGTCGTGGCGGTCATGCTCGGTTCCCGGGGCTACCACGTCGGCGAGCACCTGTTCCCGGCCGTGGCGCTGCACCACGCCGAGGTGGTGGCCAGCATCGCGACCAGCGCGTACGACCTGGACGTCCACGAGGTCCGGCCCCGGACGCCGCTGCGGGACGGATACCTGAGCATGCTGCTGGCCACCGGCCGCAGCCGCGGTTAGGGCATCGCGTCAGTCGCCGGTATTCGTCCGGCGGGCGCCGACGGGCCAGAGGATCGTGATCGGGATGCCCTGCTGCCGCGCCCAGTCGACGGTCCGGTCGGTCGCCGCCGCGTGGCAGCCCGGATCACCGTCCCAGACCGCCACGAGTCGCTGCACCCGTCGCACCAGCTCCCGGTTGGCGGCCACGTAGGCGGCCGTGCCGGAGCGGTCGTAGCCGGGGTGGACCACCGCCGCCGCCCGGGCGAGCAGCTCGTCGAAGGTCGCTCGGTTCTCCGGGGCGATCACGGCGGTGCGGTAGTCGCGGGCGGGTACGATCACCTCGTACGTGCCGCCCATGTCCAGCAGCGTGCGCGCGAAGACCTGGTCGGCGCCGGCGGCCAGGCAGGTGACGCCGTGCACCGGACGGTCGCTGATCCGGCGCAACTCGGTGCGGAGCGCGTCGGCGACGAGCAACTCGGTGTCGCGGGTCAGGTTGATGTGCCCGGCTATGCCGACGCGCACCGGTGCGGGTTCAGTCGGCATCCCTCGGTCCTTCCCGCTGCTCGGGCACCTCGGGCGCCAGCCGGATCAGCTCGAACCCGCTGTCGGAGAGCACGTCGGGCAGGGCCCGGATCTCCGCGCGGTTCTGCTCCTGGACGTCGAGGGGCAGCTCGTCCCAGGGCCGCAGGGCGGGATGCCGTCGCCGGACGTCGTCGCGGAACTCGCCGTGCGTCCAGCCCTCCCCGCGCCGTTCCCGGCACCACCGTTCGTGCTCGAGGCGGGCGAGTTCCTCGATCCGGTCGTCGATGGCCTCTCCGGCGGCGAAAGCGTCGCCGGTGCCGCCCCGCCGGGGCGCCACGACGCACCCGAGGTTACGCAGCTTGGCGGCGATGTCCTGGACGTGGGCCCGGTTGGCCCGTCGCAGCGACTCGGGCAGTCGCGACCAGCCCACCATCGCCGGCGCGCCGCCGGGGCGCACCCCGGCGCGCTGCTGTGCCTGGAGGTACCGCTCGTGGATCAGCCGGGCCAGCCGCTCGGTGAGGTCCTCGGCGATCAGCCGGGCATCGCAGGCGTGAGTCAACACCGGATAGAGGCGGAGCTTGCCGTGCACTTCGTCGAGCAGATCGTGGCGAGCATCGCCGTGGAAGGCGGCGGCAAGCGCTGCCTGCCGGTAGACCGGTACGAAGACCGAACTCTCCGCGCTCTGCCAGAGGGCGGGCGTGTCCAGCACGAACTGCAGCCCGTTGGTCTCGTCCGGGGCGCAGATGTAGATGCGGTCGTAGCGGCGGCGGTCGAGCCGGTCGAACCTCGCGAGCCGGTCGAGCTCCAGATCGTACGCGGTGATCTCGCAGGCGGCGGTCAGGAACGGATAGCGTGACGACACGGCGGCGAGTTCGGTGCTGGCGTCCGGGGCCGCCAGGTCCACCCGCAGCGGGGGCGGCAGGTGGCCGGCCGGGGTGTCGGCCAGGCGTGCCCGCCAGTGCCGGGCGGTTTCCACCAGGAGGGTCCGGCGGAAGCTGCCGGTGCCGGCGATGAGCACCCTGGCGGGCCGGCCCCTGGGGCGCGGCAGCGGGTGGTGTCGGTGCAGTGCGCGGGCCGCGACGTCGTCGACGTGGAAGTAGTCCAGCCGCAGCCGGCTGAATCCGACGGCGCCGAGTCGTCGGGCCTGCAGGGACAGGCACATCTCGGAGTCGTGGACCAGTACGTAGACGCGGGGTGGTTGCCGGCGGTCCTGGATGAGGCGGCTGGCGGTGTTGGCGATCGCGTGGTTGCGGTCGTCGTCCTCGCTGCACACGTAGACGGTGTGGGCCCGGGACAGGCCGGCGCCGCGCAACACCGCGGGGCTGGCCGGGTCGCCGATGACACCGAGATAGCGGCGTAGGCGGTACTCCAGCGGTCCGAACGGTACGGAGCGCACCACGACCACGCGTTCGCCGTCGGCGAAGAGCCGGTCGGCGAGCATGTGGGCGAACTGGGAGTCGCCGCAGACCAGGACGTGGTTGCGGGCCCGCCGGGCCCGCAGGCGGCGGCTCTCGGCGGCCAGCAGCAGCCGGCTTGCCTCCGCCACGGCGAGCAGGGTGAACAGCGGGGCGGCGAACCGCGCGACCTGCAGCTGCCACGGGTAGGGCCCGGCGTCCTGGAAGGGTTCGGCGCCGAGAACGAAGAGCTGCAAATCGTAGTAGAACACGTCGTACGGATTGTGCGCGGTGTCAGGCCGGGACTCAAGCAGGCGCTCGAAGCCGACGTAGCCGAGGATGAAGGCGCCCAGTCCGATGAATCCGAATACGACTCGCAGCCACCATACGGCCAGGCGGGACGAGCCAGCGGCCGGGTCTGTCATGAGCCACATGGTATTTGACGGGATCGATACAACCGGGTTCGGCGCGTACAATCCGACGCCCCCGCCCTGTTCATCGGCGACGCCACCGACGCCGGCCGGGCGGTCGGTCTGGCCCGGTCACGGGAAGTCGTCGGGCCCGGTGTCAGGCAGCGCGGCAAGCAGTTGCCCGGCCAGCCGCCGTACGGTGCCGTCGTCCTCCTGGTGGGCGAGCCGCAGGAGCATGTCCCGGGTGCGGGTGTCGCCACAGTAGTGCCGGGTCAGCGCGAGCAGCGCGGTGCGCCGGATCTCCCAGTCGTTGTCGTCCGCCAGCCGTAGCAGCAGGTCCGGGTCGGCCAGCGTGGCTCCCAGCTGTTCCACGGCCCGACGCCGGACCTCGAGGGCCGGGTCGTCGCGGACCAACCCCACCAGCAGCACCCGGACCTCCGGGTCCGCCCCGAAGTGCGTGCCGAGCGCGGCGGCGATGCGTGCGCGGATCGCCGGGTCCTGGTCAGCCAGGCGGCGCATCAGCCGCAGGGTCACCGCCATGGATGCCGACCCCTGCTCGGTCAGGCAGCGCACCGCCGCGTCGAACACCGTGGGGTCGGTGTCCGACTCGACGCACTCCAGCAGCACGTCGGTCACCACATCGGGGCTCCCGTGTTTGCAGAGAGCCTGCACGGCGGCCAGTCGGATGCCGACGTAGCTGTCCCGGCGGGCCCGCCGGGACAGCGTCTCCACCAGGCCGTCGGTCTCGCCGTACCGGGCCAGCGCCTGGGCGGCGGCGCGCAGCACGTTCGGGTCCGGGTCCCGGCTCGCCTGTTCGGCCAGGCACGCCAGCACCTCAGGGTCGGGCGGGTCGGCGAGGCGGGCCAGGCGGAGGGTGACCCGCAACCGGACGATCGGGTCCCGCTCCTGGGAGGCGCGGCTGATGAGCAGATCACGGGTCGCGTCGCCGCGCGGCGAACGGGCGGTGAGCAGGTCGACCGCGGCGAGCCGGACGCCGGCGGTCGGATCGCGGCGAGCTCGTTCCAGCAGCAGTTCTCCGGTGCGGTGGTCCGGGTACGCCTCGGCCAGCGCGCGTACCGCGGCGAGGCGAACCGTCGCGTCCTCGTCGGCACGAGCCGCGTGCCTGGCCACGTTCCATCCGGTGTCGTCGGCGCGGTCCCGGTCGATCAGTGCGGCCACGGCGGCGGCCCGCACCGCGGCGTCCTCGTCCTGCTCGATCCGATCGATCAGCCGGGCTCGGCAGTGCCCCTCCGGGTCGGTTACGAGCGCCAGCCGCTGCACGGCCACCGCGCGGATCCGCGCGGAGGTGTCGGAGCAGGCCAGCTTCAGCAACAGCTCGGTGCTCCCCGGGCCGGCCCGCCCGGGCAGCAGCTCGGTCACCACGCAACGCCGCACCTCGTCCGGGGCGTCGCCGGTCACCCGCTGCAGCGCCCCCGCGCGGGCGGTCTCGGCGTGATCCGGCAGGGACAGCAGCCCTTTCAGCGCGCACTGCACCACGCCGGGGTCGGTGTCGGTGGTCAGCAACCGCTGCAGTGTCCCAGCTGCGTCCGGCAGGGTGGCGCAGCGCGTGGCGAGCACTTCGGCGGCGGCCCGCCGCACCGCGGCGGCGGGGTCCTCGGTGGCCCTGGCCAGCACCTGGCGGGCGTCCTCGGCCAGCTCGGTCCGGCCGCCGAGGGACTGCACGGCCAACGCCCGCACCGCGACATCGGGTGAGTCGGCGAGGTCGCGCGGCACGTCGACGTAATCGACGTCGGTGCCGAAGTGCGCGACCAGCGCCCGTACGGCGGCCTGCCGTACCGCGGTGGAGACCTCGACCTGCGCCTGGGCGAGCAGCAGGTCCCGGCATCGGCGGCGGCTGCGGCCGGTGACGTCCGGCCGCCCGGCGGTCTCGGCCAGTCCCGCGACCAGGGTGAGGTGGGCCTGCCGCTCGCGGCCCTGCCCGAGCTCCCGGACCAGCAGTTGCGTCAACTGCTCGTCGGCGGTGGAGAGCACTGCGGCGATCCGGGTGGCGAACGCGGAGCCGGAGCGCCAACTGCTCCGCACCCCCCGACGGCGGTACCACTGCAGGAAGGCGTCGCGGCCGGGCCAGCCAGGCCCGAGCACGCGGATCGAGGAGAGCAGCTCCTGCTCGGTGAGTTCCACCAGGTTGGGGTCGTCGGCGGAGATGCCGTGTTCGATCAACCGCACGACCTGGCACAGCACCGCGTCGCCCGCGCCGGCCAGTTCGACGGGCTGCGCCGCCTCCGCCACGCACTGCGCGGCCAGCACCAGGTGCCAGGGCGGGCCGGTCAGATTCAGCGGTGGCCAGGGCTGGTTCGCCTCGGTGGCGAGCAGGGTGACCAGATCGTTGGCGGCCCGGGCGGGCAGGGCGCTGGCGACCAGCCGGAGCACCTCCCGCCAGGACGGATCGGCCCAGTGCTCGCGGAACAGCGCGCGCAGTTGGTCGAGGCCCCAGGCGTCCGGATCGTGCTCGAACCTGTCCACGATCTCCTCAGCGCAGAAGAACTCCAGGAACGTGCGGTGCACGAACCCGAACAGCCGCAATCCGTACCGTTCCAGGATGAAGCTTCGCTGCCGCAATTGGTCGATCATCGAGTAGGCCAGGGTGAACGCCCGCTCGTTGTCAAAACCATAGAAGGCGACGAGGTGATCCCGGAAGATGCGCGCCAATTCGTCGGATTCGACGTAGTTTCCGGCCGGACCCGACCCCCGGAACTGCATCCGATACGCCAGGTGGCGCACCAGCCGGCGCTTCGCCTGCAGATCCAGCTGCGGCACGTCGCCGTGACTCTCCCGCAGTTGTTTGGTCACGTCCCACTCGGAGATCAGTACGTCGGTGACGTGCTCGTAGAGCCGGCGCCGGTTGCGGGGCAGCGGGCGGCCCCGGCCGACGATCGCCATGAGCATCAGCAGCAGTGGGTTGCCGGCGATCTCGTGCATCTCCCGGGAACTGTGCACCACGTCGAGAATCTGTCGCCGCTGCCGGTCCGCCTCCGCCGCCGGTGTGGGCATCACGTAGCGGTACCAGTTGCCGAGGAACCGGGCGATCCGCTCGTCGTCGAGATCCTCCAGGGTGAAGTGGTCGAAGCCGGCGTTGGCGAAGGTGTGCCGCAGGTATCCGGCCGCCCGCGAGGTCACAATCGTCCGCACCCCCGGGTACTCGCTGACGAACGCGCCGATCTGGGCGGCCACCTCCTCCCGCTGCGCCGGGTCGAACACCTCGTCCAGGCCGTCGAATAGGAACAGCGCCTGGCCTCCCTGGCGCAGGTACGCCTTCAGCACGTCCTGGTCGATCCCCCCGGCCAGTCCCTGCTGGTGGCGGTGGCCGACGTAGTCCAGCAGGCCGTCGCACCGCCCGTCGCCGCAGTGCGCGGCGTAGGACCGCAGTTCGATCAGGACGGGCAGGTATCCGTCCAGCGCCGCCAGCCGGGGCTCGGAGCATTCCCCGGCCAGCGCCAGCGCCAGGTACCGCGCGGCCGCCGACTTGCCGGAGCCGGGATCGCCGAGCAGCACGATCGACCGCCGACCCTGATCGCACACCACGTCGAACAACACCAGCGCGTCCTTGGCGGCGTACTCCTCCCAGAGCCGCTCGACCTCTTCCGGGTTGACCACCGCCGGCAGCCCGCGGGCGCTGCCGTCCGCGGCGGAGCCCGCCCAGCGCCACCAGGCCAGCGGCATTTCCGGCCGGGTGTCCTCGTGGACCCGGGGTTCCACGAACACCTCCGACAACCCGACCGTGAGGTAGCCGATGGTGGGGCGGGGCGAGACCGCGTCCAGCGGAACGGCCTGGTATCTCAGCGCCAGCTGCTTGTAGTACTGGCTGCGCACGGCCTCCGGCAGGTGGGTGTCCGGGTCGGCGGGCTCGCGGGCCGGGGACCGCCCGCTACGCACCTCGGCCAGTGCCACGGTCACCTTGGCGGCGAGGTCGTCCACCGAAGAGAAGAAGGCACAGAGGTGGCGCTCCTTGAGCTCCCGACGCAGCGCGACGACCTGCTGCCAGTCAGCGTCCCGGTCGATCATGTGAACCGGCCAGGGCGTGTCCTCCGCGAGCAGGAAGATCAGGCAGGGTTTGCCGGCGGCGAGGGCCTCGCGGTACTCCAGTTCGGTGATGGAGGACCCCTGGCCGGGCGGGCGGAACCCGTACCGCCAGGCGAACAGCCCCACGTAGAGATCGCACCGGCGCACGTCGGTCAGGCAGCGTTCCAGCGGCGGCCGGACGTCCGCGCTGTACGCCTCCATGGCCACGTCCTCGATTTCCAGACGGCGGGCCACGACGTGGACGGCAGCGCGATATTCCAGCAGGTCTTTTTGGGTGGCCGAAATGTAGACCTTCATGGGACGGCAAACTCCAGGGAGTGGCTGGCGACCGCACTATTTAAAATATCAGTTGCTGTCACATCCTTCTGACCCGCGAATTCTCGTCACCTCTACCGCTTGGGAATCCCATCAACCGTGGGCCTATGATGGCCGCCAGGACAGTTACGGATCCGGGCAAGCCGAATCCCGTGCTCGGAGGAGTTCCGGCAAATCCACACAAATCCGTGTCGGTGCGGGTCACGACGGCGGGCATCAATCATCATGGGACCGCAGTCCGCGGGCGACTGCGGACCGGTGGCGGCAATGCGGAGGAAGCCATGCTCACGGTGGGTGAGGTGCACACCAGCCTGCTGCAGCACAGCACGGCACTGTCCCAGGAGCAGAGCTCCGAGGTGCTGAGCCTGATCGAGGGCGAGATGGTGCTGACCTCTCGGCGCCCGTCGCTCTACGCGGTGTCACCGGACGTCCGCACCGGGGTGGACTGCTGGCTGCCCAGCGCCAGACAGCGCCAGCTTCGCGGGGTGGGCGCGGTGGTCACCCGGGCCATCATCACCGGCGGCCGGATCGTACAGGCGTCCTCGGTCATCCAGGTCGTCGACGGAAAGCGCCGCCAGCCCTGGTCGCACTACCTGGCCAATCCCGGTGTCCTGGAGACGGTCGGCAAGTTGGACGCCGCGGACCTGATCGCGGGCTTCCTGCACGGCAACAACGCGGACGTGCTCAACCTCGAGGCGATCACCGGCCGGGTGATCGACGGCGTGCAGATGTCCGACCTGCTGGACCGGCGCCCGCCGCTGCGCGCGGCGCGTACCCGGCTGCGCTGGACCACGCGGGTCGACCAGGGGCCGGACCGAGAGGTCTCGGCGGTGATCACCGTGGACTCCCCCACGCTGCGTACGGTCGAACTCGTGGTCGACCCGCAGGACGTGCCGGCCGCCGTGGCCGGCCTCTGCGAGGATCTCGCGCTGCACGACTGGCTACTCACCATGCTCTCCTCCCTGGTGGAGGCCGCGGTCGCCCGGCCGGCCGCCGGGCAGGAGCACATCGAGCGGCTGCGCCCGGTGCTGGAACACCTGCTTCACCTGTGGCTCCCGGGCGCCCGGGTCCACCCGCGGCTGCGGCCGATCTGGGACCGGCTGGAGCAGGTGCCCGGTTTCAGCCGGCAGTGGAAGTCGTCGGTCAACTGGATCCGGGACCAGATCAGCGTCAGCAACATGACCCTGCTGCGCGACCTGGCCGACCGGATGGCGGTCAACCAGCCCTGCCGGCGCTGAACGCGCCGCTCACTCGCCGATGAACACGTAGCTCAACCGGTCGACCAACTCGCTGGGCAGTCGCAGGCCCTCCCCGCCTGCGCGCTTGGCGACCTGCTGCGCGACGGCCGACGGCACCGCCACCTGGCCGAGGATGGTCCGGACGGCCAACTCCACCGGCAGGTACTGGATGTCCATCAGGGTCAGCGTGCGGTACGCGCAGAACGGCGCGGCGCTCGGGTTGAGCTGGAGGATCGCCGGCAACTCGTCCCAGTTGGTGGGCAGCTCCCCGGTGAGCCGGCGCGGCTGCCGGATCGTCTCGCCCCGGTGTCGTAGCACGCCGAGGCGGGTCAACTGCCAGACCGAGGCAAGCAGCGCGCATGCCCACACCCGGGTCTGCGGCTCGCCGGACCACAACTCGATGTCGACGAAGATGGAGTGCTGGGGATCGCCGGACTGCACCGGCGGGGACCACGGTCGGGGCAGGGTCATCGCCGGGGCGTCGACATGCCCGGGTGACCGCTTGCCGTTGGAGAGCCAGCCCGCCTCGCTCAGCGGTGGGCGACTGCCGGTGGTGTGCCGGGGCGGTTCCACCACCAGTGTGTCGACCACCAACTGGGCCAGCTCGAGCCCGTCGTGACGGGCGAAACTGGACTCCCGGGCGACGTAGTCCAGCACCAGTCCGTGCTCCGCCGCGGCGCTCTGCACCTGCGGGATCACCTCGTGCGGCGTACCGAAACGGTGGAAGTAGTCGTCCACCATGAAGCAGGTGCTGATCCGCGGTTGACGGTTCGGTGGCAGCCCTTGCCGGGCCAGGGCCGGGATGGCGCTCGACCAGACTGCGATCCGCTCGAACTTGCGGCGCAGCTCCTGACACCCGTCGCCGAAGTCCTCCGCGTAGAAGTGCCCCAACTCCACCGACAGGTGCGAGTACGCCACGCTCTCTGTACGACGCACCGCAGCTGCCTCCTGGAACCTGACGTCCACGCTGATCACACAATCTCCCATGCCGTCTCGTCGAAGAGCTTCTCGGTCAGATCGACGAAGGCGTCAACGGTCTTCACGTTCGCGATTTTGCTTTGCACGTCGTGGTCCGAGATGAGCTGCTCCCGCCACTGCAGCAGTGGATCCAGCGGCACCGTGCCGAGCAGCGTGGTGCGCCCGACGCCCCGCCGTCGGGCCAGCTCCGACAGCTCCGCGTCGCACTTGCGCAGGAAGGCCTGCTGCGCGAGGTCGAGGTGGCCGACCTCGGGGCCTCGGGGATCGATCACCGCCGTACGGATGAACCGCAGTGACTCGCGCAGCCGGTCCGGCTCGTGGCCGTACTCCTTGCCCATCGCCACGATCCCACCCGCCTCGAAGGCCAGGTCCGAGGCCGCGGTGACGTGTTGGGGAGTCCACCGATGGAAGACCAGCCAGCGAGCCGTGACCTTGCGCAGGGTCGGGGTGGCGGTCGCGGCCAGCGCGATCTGGCTGGCGTACGACCGGCCGGCGCTGAGATCCACCAGGGTGAGGTCGAACTCCTCTTCGAGACGGAGGAAGAGTTCGGCGCAGCGCTTGGCGATGTCGTTGGTGAACCCGAACTCGCTGCCGTTGCGCTGCCCGGGCAGGAGCACCAGCGGACCGGCCCCGGTGGGCCGCTGGCGCAGGCTGGCCCGCTCCGAGGTGCCCCAGACGTCCAACTGCTCCGGAGACGGGATCTCCCCCCGCAGGTACCGGTGCAGCCCGCCACCGTTGGGCCCCGCGCCCTCCACGCCGTTGACCGCCTGCGGGATCTGGAACGTGATGCCGGCCGTCGGCGAGCCGAAATCGTAGTCGAGGTAGCAGGTGGGGCGGCCGGACAGCGCGCTGCGGTAGGCGATGTTCGCCGCGGTCACCGAACGCCCGGTGCCGCCCTTGTGCGATGTGACGAAGACCAGCATTCAGATCCCCTCGCTGGCTTTCTGCTGCCCGGTGGCGATGTCGTTGAGCAGCAGCAGCAGGGTGTTCGCCAGGGCCGCTGCGGTGCCAGGGCGTTCGTCCACCACCAGCTGCGCCCGGCGCAGGCTGGCCCGGATGCTGCGCATGCTGCGCTGCATCGCATCCCCGGCGAACGTGCCGCGCATCAACTCCCGATCGAATAGGTACTCGGCCTCGTCGATGAGGTCCTGCGCATATGTGGCGAGCCGGCCGGCTCGCGGGAACGGCCGCTCCCAGAGCAGCTGACCGGCGTTGACCAGCCCCTGCACCACCCGCTCGGTCAGGTACCAGGAGGGCGCGTCCGGCTTGGGGGCCAGCCCGGGGAAGGCGCCGCCGGCGTGATCCCACAGGCCACGGTGCCGGCCGTCGGGGATACGCCGCAGCAGCAGGTGATCCCACACCTCGTCGGCCAGTTCGAGCAGCTCGCTGCGCCGCCGGGCGTTGCTGAGCAGACCCGCGACGGTAGTGGCCCGCTGGAGCAGCACCGTGGAGTATTCGTTGACGTTCCACGACATGATCGGCTTGGACCGTTCGGCGTTGAGGGTCACCTGCTTGCCCGGCGCGTGCACGAACAGCGCCGGCTCGTCGGGCGAGGCGCGGCGGGTGATCCGCGCCCGCTGCGCCAGCTCCACCAGCACCGAGGCGATCCGGCCGAGCTCCTCATCGCCGCGCCCGCCGGCGACCAGGCCCTTGACCGCCAACGACGTGGCCTGGAGGGTGTAGTAGTCGGTCCGGTCGCCGTCGGTCGTCCGCCAGGGAATGTCCTCGATGGGCCACCGCCGGCGGTTGCCGAAGGTCGCCACCGTCGCCCAGTAGGTCCGGGTCAGCTCCCAGCGCAGCAGCAGGGCCCGCGACAGCCGCTGCTGCTCCTCGTTGAGCAACCCGAGCAGGCGGGTGCGTTCGGAGTTCAGATCCTCGATCGCGTCCATCGCGATGACGGTGAAGTAGAGGTAGGGAGCGTTCTCCGCCGAGCCCTCGCGCTGCAGGCCGATCGACTCGGTGGTCGGCACCTCCTCGGCTCCGGCGATGATCCCCCAGGACCAGCCGCACTCGAACAGCATCTCGCTGTTGTCCAGATCCTCGGTCACCCGACCCGACCCGATGATCACGCTGCGCAGGCTGGCCATCGTTTCCCGCAGCTGTTCGCGCAGCGACGCCACGAGTTCCCGGCGCGGCAGCTCGTCCTGATTGATCATGTCGCACAGCCGGAGGCCGTATTCGTCGGTGGCGGTGAAGACGAAGGTGCTGAAGCTGCGGAGCAGGCCGACCATGGCCGCGGTGAGCCGCGCGCCGGCCATCTCGTCCAGGGCGTCCAGTTGCGCCAACAGGTCGCGCCGCTGGGTGGAGTTACGGTAGACCTTGACGAAACCGATCGTTGCCAGGGCCAGCGTGACGGACACCGCGAAAGAGTCGACGATGTCCAGGGAGCGTTGCTCGTCGGTGAGCTCCGGGCCGCCGTCCAGCGGGGTGAGGTAGCTTCCGCCGCTGAAGGTCGGGGTGCCGGTGTCGTCGGTGTACCGCGTGAAATAGTCGATCATCACGCCGACCAGCCGGCGGGGAATTTCGATCGCGCCGCCGATCGGGCTGAGCGCCTCGATCACCTCGTCGTCGGCGCGGTCCGGGTCGTCGAGCGACAGCGCGGGGACCTTGGCCGCCGGGAGTAGCAGGGTCAGGAGTTGCTCGGCGTCACTGATCGAGTTGGTGCCACTCCGACCACCCCAGTGCCATTCACCGTTCTGCCAGCAACTGCGCACCGTGGCCCGCCAGATGTCAAGGATCTCCTGGCGCGGCTGTATCCGCACGATTCACCGCCGTCTGTTGTAGTCGTCGACCTGAAAACCGCTGGTCCTGCCGTTCACACGATGATCTACGGTGATCCATACCGACGTTGCAACAACATGGTACCGGGCCAGTCGAGTGCCACTCGATTACTTCGATGGCGCGTCTGCATAACAGTCTGGGGCCACCCGTTCGTGATCACCTCACGCAGGCCCTTCAGCCCGTCGCAGACGAGGAAGAAACACGTCCTGACGCCGTGGCTGCGTAGTTCGGCTCAGGTCACTGCAGCTGGGACAACGCCCGGCGCGGTGGCCGCCCTCAAGCGGGCTGCCGCAACTCGCGGGCGCGGTTTCCGTCCGGGTTGGACCGGCGGTGGCTGCGCGAGCGCGCGGCGAACACGAGCAACCACACCATGAGGACGACCTCACCGCCGAACGTGACTGCGGCGACCTGAATCGTGTACGCGGCCGAGACAAGCGCCCCGATCGAGTCGGCGAGATAGCCCGCGCCGGCGATCGCTACGAGCACCGCCACCCAGGTCGGCACAGTGGGAGACCGCCATGCCAGCCACCCGATCATCAGCAGGTGGATGCCGAACAGGATCAGACCCAGGCTCCAGATCTCCTCGAATTCGGTGATGTACGCGTACACGTTGGGGCTGATCTCGTCGGTCGCCGGACCGTCGTGCAGGAGGCCGGCGGCGGCGATCAGGTAGGTGATCGCGACGGCGAAGACGACCGCGTACGCGGTGCGGCACCAGGCCGAGAGCAGTGGGACGGTGCGGTGGGTGTCATCGAAGAACGCCCGCAGCGCCCAGGCGACCAGCACGTCGAGGCAGACCACCGCGAACAGGGCAACGACGGCAAGGACAAATGCCCGTTGATTCGACAGCATCTGGGTGCTGGTCTCGGCGGCGTCACTGGAGACCAGCCGGTCCACGACGCCGAAGTTGGCCAGCCCGGCGAGAACCGCCATCAGCAGCAGGCCGAGCCCGGCGGCCAGCGCCGCGCGGCCTGCTCGGGAGTCGCCGTCCACGGCCACCGCGCTCGGCGCCCCCACGGGAGCGGCGCTCGGCTGCACAGCGGCGGACGGCACGAAGCCGCGGGCGAGCAACAGCAGACCGAAGACAATCTCGAACAGACCTCCCGGGATCGCCAGGACGACCCCGACCCCGGCCCCCATCAGCTCGGCGGCCGCGCCCGTCGCCAGCAGCGCGTATCCGGCGAATCCCCAGACCGCCAGCCATCTCGGCAGCCAGCGCTGCCGGTCGAGGGCCAGGCAGAACGGCAGGCTGCCCAGCCCCAGCGACAGCATGGCCCCCTGGTAGGCGATGTCGGCGGCACCGGCACCGGCCGAGTCCAGCAGGACGATCCCGGCGGTGAGCAGGAACGCCTCCGCCCCGCGCGCGACAAGGTATGTCCAGGCGGCCCCCGGGCGCGATCGACGCAGCGCCCGGAAGGCCAGTACGCCGATGGCCGCCACCATGACGGAGTTGAGCACCACGAGCGCCGTCCCGGCGAGCTGCCCCGCGAGAGCGCTGCCCATGCCGTAGGAGACGAATGCCAACAGGAAGAACGCACCAGCGCATCCGCCGGTCACGCGGAGTGACAT
Source organism: Micromonospora sp. NPDC002296 (assembly GCF_040296145.1). NCBI lineage: Bacteria > Bacillati > Actinomycetota > Actinomycetes > Micromonosporales > Micromonosporaceae > Micromonospora > Micromonospora sp. NPDC002296. The sequence goes on along the minus strand of NZ_JBEOWQ010000012.1, from coordinate 92,759 downwards.
TTTTGCCTCTCAGGCTTTCGTACTAAGTAAGGGGTACTAAGTACGATAGCCTTGGCGGCAAGGCCGGTCAACGCGATGCCAGAGAAGACGGGAACCAATCGGTGGGCGAACCAGCACGGCAGCTGAGTCGCGAGCGGGTGCTGCAGGCTGCGGTCGGCATCGCCGACGCGCACGGCCTGGGGGCATTGACCATGCGGTCGCTGGCCGCCGAGCTGAACGCCAAGCCGATGTCGCTGTACCACTACATCCGCAACAAGGACGAACTCCTCGACGCCCTCGTGGACGGGGTTTTCGCGGAGATCGAACTGCCAGAGGTGGGCGGCGACTGGCGCGCCGAGGTGCGCCGGCGTTCCCTCTCGGCCCGGACGGTCCTCGCACGGCATCCCTGGGCGCTGACCCTGGTGGAGAACCGGACCAGTCCCGGTCCGGCCAACCTGCGCCATCACGACACCATGCTGGGTGTGCTGCGGGCCGGGGGGTTCTCGCTGCAGATGACGGCCCACGCGTACGCGATCATCGATGCATACGTCTACGGCTTCGTGCTGCAGGAGGCGTCGCTGCCGTTCGACGGTGAGGACTCCGCCAACGCGATCGCGGATTCGATCATGGAAGGATTCGCGGCGGGCGACTACCCGCACATGGTCGAGTTCGCCACGCAGCACGTCCAGCAGCCTGGCTACCACTTCGGCGGGCAGTTCGAATTCGGCCTCGATCTGATCCTCGACGGACTGGCCATGCACGGCGGTGCCACACGCCCGTCGTGACTCCCACTACCGGCCCGTCGGTGAGGTGCTCAGCTACTCCAGTGACGACTACGACACCGAGAACAACGGCGTCAACTACGACACCACCAGCACCGCCCAGTTCGTCATCCCCGAGTGATTCCCGGCGGGGCCGGTCCGGACCGGGCCGCCCCGCCGACCTCGCATCTCTCAGATCAGCCCGTGGGCGAGCATCGCCTCGGCGACGAGCCGGAAGCCGTCGATGTTGGCTCCAGCGACGTAGTTGCCCGGCATGCCGTACTCCTCGGCGGTGGCGTAGCAGCGGTCGTGGATGGTCTGCATGATCTCCCGCAGCCGCTGCTCAGAATGGGTGAAGGTCCACGAGTCGCGGCTGGCGTTCTGCTGCATTTCCAGCGCGCTGGCCGCGACTCCACCGGCGTTGGCCGCTTTTCCGGGGGCGAACCGCACCCCGGCCTCGGCGAAACCCCGCACCGCCTCCGGCGTGGTGGGCATGTTGGCCCCCTCCACCACGATGGTGCAGCCACCCGCGATCAGGGTGAGCGCGTCGGCGGCGGTGAGCTCGTTCTGCGTCGCGCAGGGGATCGCCAACTGGCAGGGCACTTCCCAGACCGGGCGACCTGCGACGAACGTGGCGTGCCGGCGCGCGTCGACATATTCGGCGATCCGTGCCCGGCGGACCTCCTTGACCTGCTTGAGCACGTCGACGTTGATTCCCTTTTCGTCGTGGATATAGCCGGAGGAGTCCGAGCATGCCACCACGGTGCCACCAAGCTGATGGACCTTTTCAATCGCGTAGACTGCCACGTTGCCCGAGCCGGAAACCACCACCCGCTTTCCGTCGAGACTGTCGCCGCCGTCGGCGCGTAGCATCGCCTCGGCGAAGAACACCGCACCGTAGCCGGTAGCCTCCCGGCGCACTTGGGCACCGCCGTAACTGAGGCCCTTGCCGGTCAGCACCCCGGACTCGTACCGGTTGGTGATCCGCTTGTACTGCCCGAACAGGTAGCCGATTTCCCGGCCACCGACTCCGATGTCGCCGGCCGGCACGTCCGTATACTCGCCGATGTGCCGGTACAGCTCAGTCATGAACGATTGGCAGAACCGCATCACCTCCCGGTCGGAGCGGCCCTTGGGGTCGAAGTCCGACCCGCCCTTGCCGCCGCCGATCGGCATGCCGGTCAGCGCGTTCTTGAACAGTTGTTCAAAACCGAGGAACTTCACGATCCCCAGATAGACCGACGGGTGGAAGCGAAGACCCCCCTTGTACGGGCCCAGGGCACTGTTGAACTCCACCCGGAAGCCGCGGTTGATGTGGACCTCACCGCGATCGTCCTCCCATGGCACCCGGAAGATGATCTGTCGCTCCGGCTCGCAGATCCGCTCAATAATCTTCGCTTCGGCGTACTCGGGATGCCTCTCCAGGGCCGGCACGACACTGTCGAGCACTTCCCGCACCGATTGGTGGAATTCGTCCTCGCCAGGGTTGCGCCGCACCACCGAGGTGAAGATCGACTCTAGCTTGTCCTGTGCCGACATACATACTCCTCGATGTGCAACCACGGCCGATCTGCCGCACGGGCTGGGCCACCCGCAGGTCACCCGCACCGCCGTGACCATGTCAAGATCACAACATCGCTGTGGGTGGCGATTTCGTGGTACGGCGACTTCGGCATGCTGAGCGGGAAGCTCCGGCAGGACGAGGTTTCCTCACGGCCCTTGTCCTTGACGACGCTTCGTCATGGTTCAGTGTGCCATTCCCGCTGCTGGCCCCGTCATCAGCAGTGCCGTTTGGCGAGGTGACGGCGCTGCGGATGCGTGCCGCGGCCTGTTGGCCGGCGACGAGACGTCTGGCTCCTACCGCTGAGACCGTTATGTCCGCCTACCTTGAGCAGGAGCGGTGGGCGCGCTTCGAGATCCGGCTGGAGGCGCTCCTCGACAGCCTCGCCGCCCATACCGGCCCGCTCCCACATCCGGCGAGCAGAACGGGCGCCCTACTGAGCGGCCAGCGGTGACGGTTGGAAGGGCGGCCGTGACGACCGGGCTCGCGCGGATACACCTCGCCAGAACCGGCGCGCACGGTGTGAGCTGCCGCACTGCCGCACTGCCGCACAGTCGGCACGTGACGCTTCGACTGCGACCGGCCACCCGGCGATGATGCCGGCCCCTCCTACGCCCCGCGCGCATCGCGGCAGATGTGCGCACCTGATCTTGGCCAGGGCCAGTCCGTGCGATGGGTACCGCGTTGGTGACGGCCGGCTCGGTCTGCGCCGAGCCTGGCGTGATGTCCGGGCGGACTGCTCGGCGCTGGACGACGAAGCGTTCGAGCCGTGGGCGCAATCACGAATGGCAGGAGAAGCCGGGAGGCGCCCTCCGGAGAGGGCACCTCCCGTCATGGCGTGGCGGTCAGGGGGTGGGCGGGTTGAACCTCAGTCCCAGTCCGGGCCGGAGGACCGGCTGCCGGTGGGTGTATTGGATGGCGCTGGTGCCGTCCGCGTTCTCGATGCCGATGGTGGCGGCGCCGCCGCGTTCGAGGAAGGTGCCGTCGTTGTCGGTGTAGGCGAAGCTGAAACCGCCGGCCTCGTCGAGGATGACCTGGAAGGTGACCCGGGTGAGGGGGTCCTCGTAGGAGTGGACGTTGCGCCACTCGATGACGAACTGCCGGTTGGGCGCGCTGCCCCGCACGGCGGTGCGGACGCTGGCGTTGCTGTCGACGACCCAGTCGTGCCAGAAGGGGTAGAGGGCGGCGTTGGGTTCCTCGGGGCTGTCCGGCGACGGGATGGGCCAGGCATCCGGCGAGGGTTCACCGGGGTCGACGAAGCTGAGCACGCCGTTGATGTCGGCCCAGGCGGTGGTGTACGTCTGCCCGTACAGGGTCACCGGGAAGGGCAGGGTGACCGGCGTGTACGCGTCGTCGCCGGTCAGCGGCAGGGTGGTGGTGTCGGCGGGGGTGTATGCGACGGCCTGTTCGGTCAGCCGGTACCCGCCGCCGGTCGCGGCGGCGCCGAGCGCGAAGTCGGCGGCGGCCTGGGTGCTGGTGCCGACGACGACCTGCCGCACGTCGGACCCCTTGCAGGCGCCGGTCGCGGTGCTGACCACCGCCCAGGACCCGGCCGGCACGGCGTTGACCAGGTAGGTGCCGTTGGCCGCGGTGGTGGCCGTCAGGCCCGCCACGGCGATGGTCGCCCCGGCCACCGGGGTGCCCTGGCAGGTGACGGTGCCGGCGACGCTGCCCTGTCCCGGCGGGTTGGGTTTGAAGGTGACGCCCTGCCCGCTGGCCAGCCAGTTCTCCCGGTGCAGGTACTGGAAGCCGATGGATCCGTCGCCGTTCTCGATGCCGACGGTGGCCTCGCCGCCGCGCTCGATGGGCTTGGTGGGGTCGATGTCGGCGTAGGCGAGGGTCACCTCCCCGTCCTCCTTGAAGATGACCTCGAAGGTGGCGCGGGTGTTGGTGTCGCCGTAGGCGTGGACGTTGCGCCACTCCACGACCCACTGCCGGTTCGGGGCGGTGCCGCTGGTCTTGGTGGCGATCCGGGCGGCCGAGTCGACCACCCAGTCGTCCCAGAGCGCGTAGACGGCGGCGTTCGGGGAGCCCTCGGCGGCCGGCGACGGCAGGGTGCCGGGGATCGAACCGATCCAGCCGAAGTACGCCGGGTCCTTGAAGCTGACCAGGCCGTTGGCGCTGATCCACGCCGAGGTGTACGACTCGCCGTAGAGCTTCACCGGGAACGGCGGGTTCTTCTGCCACACCGTCTCGTCGCCCGTCCAGGCTTCCGTGATGTCGCCGGGGACGAACGTGGTCGCCCCGGTCGTGCACTTGTAGCCGAACTCGTCGCCGTCGACCATCACCGACAGGTCCACGTCCGAGGTGCCGCCGGGATGGTTGACGATTTCCTTGGCGTACTGGCCGGCGCACCGGTTGTCGCCGGTCGACGCGGCCACCGCGTACTCGCCCACCGGCACGGCCGTGAACTGGTAGCTGCCGTCGACGCCGGTGGTGGCGCTGCGGTTGCCCGGGTTGAGGGTGACCGTGGCTCCGGAGACCGGCTGACCGGTCACGGCGGTGGTGAGGACGCCCTCGACGGTGCCGGCCGGGGCCGGGGTGTAGGTGATGGAGGTGTTGCCGGTGAGCGCCGCCTCCTGGAAGGAGTACAGCGCCGCCACCGTGCCCGAGGCGTTCTCCAGGCCGACGGTCGCGCCCGCGCCCTGCTGGACGGGGGTGGACATCGCGCCGTACTGGTAAGCGATCCGGCCGTCCTCGTGGAAGATCACCTCGAAGGTCAGCCGCCCGGTGCTCGGCGGGCGGAAGTTGACGTTGCGCCACTCGATCACGTACGACCGGTTCGGGGCCGTGCCGAGGGTCTGCGTCCGGACGCTGGCCGAGGCATCGACCTCGAAGTCGTCCCAGAACGGGGCCACCACCGCGTTCGGCGCCGTCGCCGTCGGCATCGTCGGGTTGGCCCAGGTGTCCGGCTCACCGGAGACGGCGCCGAAGCTGACCAGGCCGTTGGTGTGCACCCGGCCGGTCGTGTACGACTGGCCGTGGAACTTCATCGGGAAGGGCAGCGTCACCGACGCCGTGGCGTCGTCGCCGGTCAGGGCAAGGACGTTGGCTGCCGCGACGAAGCCGCCGGCGCCGGTGGCGCAGGCGTACCCCATGCCCCCGTAGTCCGGGCCGAGCTGAAGGTTGCGCACGGTGTCGGTGGACAGCTCCACCTGGCTGCGCACCGCGGCGCCGCACCGGCCGGCGAGCTTCGCCGAGACGGTGTAGCTGTCGGCGACCAGGCCCGTGAAGCTGTACGCCCCGCCGGCGCCGGTGGTGACGCTCAGGCCGCTCGGGTCCAGCGAGATCGTCGCTCCCACCACCGGGGTGCCGACCGCGTCGGTGAGCGCACCGGAGAGGTTGTGGACCTCCAGGCCACCGGCGACGTCCGGGCGGACGAAGGTGATCGCCTGGCCGTTCGCCAGGACCGGCTCACCGGCGGAGTACGTCAGGCCGTCCTCGCCGGCGTCGGCCTCGATGCCGACGATGGCGTTGGCGCCCTTCTCGGCGGCGTTGTCGAGCTGGTCGTAGTTGGTGCTCACCGTCCCGTCCGGCGCCAGCACCGCCTCGAAGGACAACCGCTGGGCGGTGTTGCCCTTGCGGTGCACGTTGCGCCACTCCACCACGAACCGCTGCCCGCTGCCCGTCCCGGTGGTCGCGGTGCGCACACTCGCCGACGCGTCGACGACCAGGTCGTCCCAGAACGGGGCCACCAGGGCGTTCGGGTCGGCCGGGGCCGGTAGCTGCCCGCCGCCGGTGTACGGGTGGGAGCCGCCCGGGTCGGTGAACGACAGCACACCGTTGGTGTCCACCCACGCGCTGCGGTAGGCGCCGCCGTAGAACGGGAACGCGAACGGAAGCTGCACCGTAGCGACGGCGTCGTCACCGGTCAGCGGCAGCACCGTGCCGGCCGCGGTGAAGGCCGTGGCCTGCTCGGTGCAGGTGTGACCGAGGTCGTCGCTGATCACGCCGAGGAAGATGTCCAGGGTCAGGCCCTGGCCGTCGATCTCGATGGGCTCGCTGAACGCCGCACCGCACCGCCCGCCGAACGCGACGGTGATGGTGTACGAGCCGGGCGCGAACCCGGTCAGGGCGTAGCTGCCGTCCGCGCCCGAGGTGGCCTGGTGCCCACCCGGCTGGAGCTGAACGACGGCACCGGCCTGTGGCAGGAAGTTCGGATCCCACACCGTGCCGGACAGGCTCGCCGCGGACGCGACGGTGAACTGGCCCTGGTTCATGTCGCCGACCCGGTTGCCGTCGTCGACGGCGACCGCGTAGACGGGTCGCTCACCGGTGGTGGCGCCAACGTTGACGGTGACGGTGGCCGTGCCGCCCGCAGCGGTGGCGTTGACCGTGGTGCCCAGGCCGGTGCCGTCGACGCTGTACTTGAACTTCGTGACGTTCGTGTCGCCACCGGCATCGAACGTGACGGTGAGCTGACCGCCCGCGGTGACGGCTGCGCCGCCCGGGAAAGTGATCTTCGGTTGCAGGGGCACGGCCAGCTTCGCCAGGTTGGCCGGGGTCTCGATGAAGCTGTAGAACCGCACGTCGTCGACGGCGCCGGTGAAGAAGCCGTCCGCGCTGCCGTTCCACAGCCGCCTGCCGACCGCCACCTCGCTGGTGGCGTTGAAGCCGCCGATCAGCGTCGCGGTGGCGGTCTGGGCGACGCCGTTGACGTAGAGCGTCATCTTCTTGGTCGCCCCGTCGTACACGCCGGCCAGGTGGGTCCACTTGCCGGCGGTGGGTGCCGCGTCCGACAAGACGCTGTACAGCGCCGGGTTGTCGGTGTCGGTGGCCGCCATGGTGAACCGCCACCGCTGGTTGCTGCCGGCGTAGGCGAGGTGGTATGCGGACATTCGGGAGCCGCTCGCGCTCACCACGGTCTGGGGGTTGGTGCCCGCGATGGAGCTGATTTTCGCCCAGGCGGTGACGGTGAAGCTGGAGTCGGTCCGGACCGGGGTGGAGACGCCCGTGTCAGGGTGCGGGGCGCTGATGGTCCCGGTACGGGTCGCCCCGGTGGTTCCCGGCAGCGACAGGGCGGTGCCGTCGCCGGAGCGGCCGGCGACCCGGGTGGCGGACGCGCCGAGGGTCAAGGCGTTGCTGTGGCCGGAGACGTCGGTGGCGGTCGTGCCGGTCTCCTCGAACGTCCACTGAGCAGCAGGGCCGGACCCGCCACGGACGCTGAACGTGTGGGTCACCGGGGTGGCGAAGCGCCCGGCGTGGTCCTTGGACCAGACGTAGAGAACGTTCACCCCGTCGTGCAACGGCGTCACGGTGATCGACGCGCCGAAGTCAGTGGTACGGGCAGGGACGGTCTTCGCCGCGGTCAGCACGCCCGAGTCCAGGCTGTAGGCATACTCCTTGACCTCGTACGGCCGGGTGGTCGGCGGGCTCACGGCGAACGTCCCCGGCAGACCGACGCCACCGCGCGGGACGCCGTCATCGGGGTAACTGGTGGAGGCGACATCGGCGGCCGGTGGCGGCGGTGTCGCGTCGACGGTGAACTCACAGGTGCCGGACCAGGGGCTGTAGTGGGTGCCGTCCCACGTCCGGGCCTGCCACACGTAGCTCGTGCCGTCGGTCAGCTTGCCCGCCGGGATCGCCTTCGACGCCGCCGACGGGTTGCCCGCCGCCTGGGAGACCTTGTTCGTCTCGTTCCGCGCGCCGCCCACCGGCCACCAGTAGAAGTAGGTGGTCAGCGACTGCTGCGAGGTGTCCGGGTCGGAGTGCTTCGCCGCCAGGATCGGCGTCGTGGTCAACACGTACGGCCGCGAGGTGCCGGTGGCGCAGACCTTACCGTCGGACTTGCGGTCCCCGGGCGCGTTCGGGTCGGTGTTGTAGGTGATCGCCAGCTTCGGCGAGGCGTGGTTGAACCGCTTCCACTGGTTCTTGGTGCCCTCGTCGATCGCCCGCAGGCCAACGGTCAGGTTCGACCACTTGCTCGCCGCCGCCTTCTCCACCATCGACTTGACGTTGAACTCGATCGTGCCGGTGCCGAGGCAGCCGTGCGCCGACCCGTACTTGCGGTTGCCCACGCTCTGCGCGGTGTAGGCGCTGTACCAGGTCGGCTGCTTGTTCCACGTCGTGCCCGACGAGATCGACCCGGTCATCCACAGCTTCGCGTTCGTCTTCGGGCTGCACGTCCACGACCACCGCTGCTCCACCCGGAACTGCGCGCTCAGGATGTGCTTGCCCGCCACGGCGGAGGTGTTCATCCGGAACATCGAACGGATGATGTGGTCCGCGCACCCGGAGCAGTCCTCCGTGCGGCCCGCACCCGCCGACCCGACCAGCTTCCCGTTGGACAACGCGGAGGAGTTCTGCCAGAACGAACTCGACTTGTACTTGCTCCACACCGACGTCCACGCGTTGCTCGCGATCCCGCCGGTCCACGACGGGTCGATGTAGATCGGCAGCTTCGTGCCCCGGTCGGCGAGCATGGCCTTGTCCGGAACCAACGTCATCACGTCACCGTCGACCCGTACCGGCATGACGGCCCGACGGGCACTCTCGGGCACCGCGTCCCGGTCCGGCGCCACCTCGGCGGCGCGGTCCGGCACGGCGGGTACGGGCTTCGTCGGCTTGGGCCGCGGGGCGGCTTCCTGCTCCCGCTTCTCCGGGGCCGGCGTCGCGGCCGTGCGATCCTCCGGGTCCGAGGAGTCCCACATCAGGGGTGCCGGCGCGGCGAATACGGTGCCGCCTTTGGCGTCCCGGGCGGCGAGCCCGCCGCCGGCGGCCGAGCGGACCGACAGGCCCTTGGCCTCGATCCCGAACCGCAGGGACGCCAGCTTGGGGTTCGCCGCCGCCTCCCGCGTGCGGACGACCAGCACCTCGGAGAAGCCGAGCGGCTGGGCCGTGACCTGAAGGTCGACGTCGGGCAGGACGTCGCGGTACGTCGCGGTGGAACCGGCGAGCACCGGCGCCGGAAGCTTCCCGGGCCAGGAGACAGCCAACTCGCGGGAGCCGTCGCGCAACCGGGCGAACGGCCCGTCACCCTTGGCGGAGAACACCATCGGCAGGACCGTCGCCCGCGGGACGACGCCCTCGGACGTCAGCTTCAGCGTCGTGTCCACCGGCGCCCAGGACTTGCCCTTGCGCACCCGGGTCGGCTCGATCGTCTGCTCCAACGTGCGGGAGCCATCAGGGTTCAGGAAGGTCTGCGACCACTCCGTACGCTCGGAGAGGACCTCCACCCGCCGGCCACAGACGTCCAGCATCCGCCGGGCCGCCCCCGCATCCGGCTGCTCCTCGACGCAGGGGCCCCTCTTCGGCTCAACGGCGGTAGCCGGGGCGGCGGGCGCCACGAGCGTCGTGACGGTGGTCGCCGCTGCCATCGCGACAGCCAGCCGACGCCGGAAAGAACCTGTTCGAGCCCGCGCTACGCGCGCAGGCAGATACCCACCAGCCACCGACGACCCCCGTGATCACGTCTGACAGTACGCAGACCCTAGATATAGAAGTCGCCCAATGTAAAGGGGTTGCTACAACCTGCAACCACACAACGGGCATTTGGCGGCCAAGGATCGATCTGGATCACAGAGGGTCATCTCGGCGGAACGTGCACCACTGCCGAGAGAGCGCCGGGCGATCTCGGTGCGGGTCTACCCGGGCTGCTGGGGCACGACATCCTGATCAGCCCCGAGGGCTCGGACATCGGCACGCCGGCCCGGGCAGGTCCGCGGCGGGCCGGTATTCTTGATCGGTACCGGACTGTACCCATATGTCCGCCATTCCGAGGGGTGACCATGCCCGATCACGCGTCCGGCCGCATCGACCTCGCGCGCCTGCAGCAAGTGCTCGACGGGCCGTGGGCCGAGGTTCGCAACGCGCACCGGAACCACCTCGACGAGCGCTTCCTCCCGGTGTACGGCGAAACCGGCGACCAGGCACGTGAGCGGATCAGCCGGCTGCTCACCGCACTTCCCGTCGAGCTGGGTATCGCGTCGGCGTTCCCCACCGAGTACGGCGGCAGATCCGACGTCGGCGGCTCGATCGTCGCCAGCGAGATGCTGGCGCAGGTCGACCTGTCGCTGATGGTCAAGGCGGGCGTGCAGTGGGGCCTGTTCGGCGGCGCGGTCGGGGCCCTCGGCACCCGGCGGCACCACGACGCCTATCTACGGGACATCATCTCGGGCAAGATCTTCGGCTGCTTCGCGATGACCGAGACCGGCCACGGCTCCGACGTCCAGCAGCTGCGCACCACCTGCACGTACGACCCACGGACGCAGACCTTCGACCTGCACACCCCGTACGAGGCGGCCCGCAAGGACTACATCGGCAACGCGGCCCGGGACGGGCGGATGGCGGTGGTCTTCGCGCAGCTGATCACCGGCGGGCGGCGGCACGGCGTACACGCGTGGCTGGTCCCGATCCGCGACGCGCAGGGCAACCCGATGCCGGGCGTGACCATCGGCGACGCCGGACCCAAGGCCGGCCTGCTCGGCGTCGACAACGGGCGACTCAGCTTCGACCACGTGCGAGTGCCGCGGGACATGCTGCTGGACCGGTACGGTCAGGTCGCGGAGGACGGGACGTACGCCAGCCCGATCGAGAACGACTCCCGGCGCTTCTTCACCATGCTCGGCACCCTGGTCCGCGGCCGGGTGAGCGTGGGCGGCGCCGCGTCCGCGGCCACCAGGTCGGCGCTGACCATCGCGGTGCGCTACGGCGACCTCCGCCGCCAGTTCGGCACGCCCGACGCGGACCGGGAGGTGCTGCTCAACGACTACCTGGCCCACCAGCGCAAGCTGCTGCCCGCGCTGGCCACCACGTACGCGCTGCACTTCGCCCAGACCGAGCTGGTCACCGCGCTGAGTGAGGTGCAGGGCGGCGACGGGCCGGTCGACGAGCGCCGGCAACGGGAGCTGGAGTCCCGGGCCGCCGGTCTCAAGGCCGCGCAGACCTGGCACGCGACCCGCACCATCCAGGCGTGCCGCGAGGCGTGCGGCGGCGCCGGCTACCTCGCCGAGAACCGGCTACCCAGTCTCAAGGCCGACACCGACGTCTTCACCACGTTCGAGGGCGACAACACGGTGCTGCTGCAACTGGTCGCCAAGGGGCTGCTCACCGGCTACCGCGACGAGTTCGGCTCGTTGGACGGCTGGGGGCGCGCCTCCTTCGTCGCCGAGCAGGTGCGCGAGATGGTGCTGGAACGCACCGCCGCGCGGTCACTCATCGAGCGCCTGATCAGCGCCGTGCCCGGCCGCGACGACGAGGTCGCCGTCACCGACCGGGGCTGGCAGCTCAAGGTTTTCGAGGACCGCGAGAGGCACCTGCTCGACGGCGCGGTCCGCCGCCTGCGCAACGGCGCGGCCACGAAGAAGGACCGGCCCTTCGACATCTTCAACGACGTCCAGGACCACGTCCTCGCCGTCGCCGCCGCGCACATCGACCGGGTCACCCTGGAGGCGTTCGTCGCCGGCATCGAGGACACCACGGACCCGGCGGTCCGGGCGCTGCTCTCCCGGGTCTGTGACCTGTACGCGCTCAGCGTCATCGAGGCGAACAAAGGATGGTTCCTGGAACACGGCCGTCTCACGCCGGCCCGCGCCAAGGCGATCACCGGCGTGGTGAACGGTCTACTCAAAGAGCTGCGCCCGCACATGCGGACACTCGTGGACGGCTTCGCCATCCCGGACACGTGGCTGCACTGCGCCATCCTGCGCGAGGAACCCCGCCGGCAGGAGACCATGGCCGCCCACGACGCCGCCGGCGATCCGCAGGCAGTCCCGGCGTAGGCAGAAAGGCTCGTGTGCGGTGGGTGCCCGACCATCGGCTGCGCGCCGGTCCGGCGGACGCGCCAGTCTTGGCTCGCGGTTATCCCATCGCCCGGGGCGCGGCGACGCTGTCGCGGGCGACGAGGGTCGGGGCGATGGTCTGCCGCAGCGCGCCACCACCGCCGGTCTCGATCTGGGTGAGCAGCATGTTCAGGCTCGCCCGGGCCACGGCGTCGAAGTCCGGCCGGACGGTGGTCAGCGGCGGAATGAAGTATGCCGCCTCCGGCACATCGTCGAAACCGACCACGCTGAGGTCGTCGGGCACCCGCTTGCCGGCCTCGTGCAGGGCCCGCAGCACGCCGAGCGCGAGATGGTCGTTGGCGGTAAAGATCGCGGTGACCTCGGGCATCCGGGCCAGCATCTGCCCGCACCGGTAGCCGGAGGCGGCAGACCAGTCCGCCGACATCAGGGGCGGCTCCTCCGCCCCCGCAGCCGACAACGCATCCCTCCAGCCGTCGATGCGGCCCGCGCTGTCGAACCAGTCCGACGGCCCGGACACATGCCAGACCGTGCGGTGCCCCGCGTCGAGCAGGTGCCGGGTGGCCTCCCGGGCCCCGGCCACCTGGTCGACCGTCACCAGCGGCATCGGCCGGCGCGGATCACCGTCGACGGTGACCAGCGGCACGCCCTTCGGCAGCCGCTCCAACGCCTCCCCGGCCGACTCGACCGGGGCGATGACCACGATGCCGGCGACCCGGTGCGCCAGGTGCCGCTCGACGGCGTCGGAGATGGACCGGTGGTCCAGGTTGCGCACGCTGCCCACGCTGACGGCGAAGCCCTGCTCCGCTGCGGTCTGCTCCAGCGCGGCGAGCAGCGACGCCGGTCCGTACAGGGTGGTGTTCTGCGCGACCACCCCGATGACCTTCGACCGGCCGGTGACCAGGGCCCGCGCGGCACTGTTGGGCCGATAGTCCAGCTCGACGATCGCGGCCTGCACCCGCAACCGGGTCTGCTCGCGGACGTTGGGGTGACCGTTGAGCACCCGAGACACCGTCTGATGGGAGACTCCGGCCAGACGGGCGACGTCCGTCATCGCAGGACCGTGCACGGCCATTGTCACTCCCCCCGCCGACGTCCCCAGCTACCGCGGCCGGTCGACGTCGACTCACGCGGACTCGTGCCCGGTCCCCTCGCGCGGCCACGATGCCGGCGCCGATGCCCTGGGTGACCAGCGTTGCACCGCCGCCAGTCTACGCCAGCCCTCGCACTGGGCATGGCACGACCGAGCCCTCTCGGTGGTCACCCGCCAGAGGTCCGACGAATACCGTGGGTGGGTTCCCGCGGGCCGGGCCGCGCGAGACGAAGGGCCCGTCTCCCCGCCCTTCGGGGGCGCGGAGACGGGCCCGCACGGCTGAGTCGCGCGTCGCCTCCGGAGGAACATCCCTCCTCCGGAGCGACCGGTCAGGACGCGGTCGGTGTCACGGTGTGGCCAGTTCGAACCGGCGTACGGTGACCGCGCCGCCCAGGGACTGCGTGGCGTGGTTGAAGATGGCGAACCGGTAGCCCATGAAGAACTCCCAGTTGTTGGCCAGGGTCAGCGCGTTCCCGAGTCGGGTGAAGGTCACCCCGTCGGTGCTGTACGAGAAGGTCGCCTGCCGGCCGGCCCCGGGCCTGATGTCGGCGGTGGCCCGCAACCAGATCCGACCGCCGGAGACCGGCGCGCTGGCCACCTCCGTACCGGTGCTGGTGGTGTTCCAGTTGCCGTCCATCGTCAGGCCGTTCTGCATGACCACGCGGGTGCTGCCGTTGTCGCGTCTGACGCCGACCCAGGCCGACGTGTTACGGAACACCGACAGGCCGGCGCGGTCCCCGTTCGCCATCGCGGAGTAGTCGAGTTCGACCGTGGCCGTGGAGCTGGGGCCCTGGACGCGGTGGGTCAACGTGTTGCGGGCCGCGTAGAGGTCGCTGGTGACGGTGGCCGTCTGCAGCCGGAGCCCGTTGTTGACCGAGAACCGGCTGGTGTCCGGGTTGTGGTTCCACTCCCACTGCGGCCCCAGGGTGGTGCCGGCGAACGTGTCCACGCCGGTGAGCGGCTTCACCGCCCGCGGCGGCGCGGGCAGGTTCGGCACCGGGTACGAGCCGCCCCAGGCGCCGTTGACGGTCTGGACCTGCGGCCAGCCGTCGCTGGTCCAGGTGATCGGGGCCATCGCCGGCATCCGCCCACCGGGGTAGGCGTCGACGAAGGCCATGTAGTACCAGTCGCCGTTCTGGGTCTGCACCAGCCCGCCCTGGTGCGGCACGCCGCCGCCGGAGATCGGGCCGGGCATGTTGAGCAGCACCTGGCGCTGCTCGTACGGGCCGAAGGGACCGTTGGTCGACTTCAGCACGTACTGCCCGTTGGCCGGGCGCGTGAGCCAGATGTAGTAGGCGCCGTTGCGCTTGTAGAAGCGGGCGCCCTCCAGGGTGCCGATGCTCGACGGGGTCGTGTAGACCTGCTGGTTGCGGACCTGGGTACGCCCGTCGCCGGACAGCTGCGCGACGCTGATGGTGCCGTTGCCGTACGCCACGTACATCGTGTCGTTGTCGTCGATCAGCATGCCGGCGTCGTAGTAGCAGTTCGGGATGGTCGCGTGCCGGCTCCAGGTGCCGTCGACGGTGGACGCGGTGTAGATGTGGGTCTGGGCGAAATCGATACACCCCGCCCAGTAGAACGTCCGGTTGCTCGGCCGGTAGTTCAGCGTCGAGGCCCAGATCCCGTCGACGTAGGCCCGCCCGCTGCCCATGTCGTACTTCGAGCCGAAGTCCAGCCGGGGCACCGAGTGGCCGGCGAACTCCCAGTTGACCAGGTCGTACGAGCGCAGCACCGGCGCGCCGGGCGAGTAGTGCATGGTGGACGCCGACATGTAGTAGGTGTTGTCCACCCGGATGATGTCGACGTCGGCAAAGTCCTGCCAGACCACGGGGTTGGTGTACGTACCGCCGGGGTTGCCACCGTCGCCGACGCGGATCAGCTGCCACTGCTGGTGCGAGCCGTTGAAGTCGTCGTACTGCACCACGTTGCCGCCGTCGGCGGTGGAGGCATTCTGCATCTCCACCGCCTTGTTGCTGTTGCGGTTGATCAGCCGGACGTAACCACCGGCGGAGTCCGCCAACCGGAACTGCTGGTTGACCCCGTTACCGTCGCCCCACTGCACGATCGACGCACCGTTGGCGGTGGAGAAGTTGTAGACGTCGAGCACCTTGCCCGACAGGCGAGACTTCAACCGGTAGTAGCCGCCACCGGAGTCGACGAACTGCCACTGCTGGTTGGTGCCGTCGCTGCGCGTCCACTGGGTGATCCGCGCGCCGTCGGTCGTCGCCCGGTTGTAGACGTCCAGAGCCTTGCCGCTGTTGCGGTTCACCACCACGTACCAGGCGTTGGTGTCCACCGTCGCCGCCGCGGCCGGCGAGGTCGGGCCCACCGCCGCGAGCGCCCCGCCCACCACCACCGCCATCGCGGCGGCGACCCGCGACAACCACCCGCGCCGCCGCGGCGCGGACCACCGGAGCCTGCCGATGGAAGTCATGATCCTCCTTCGATGACCTTCAGTTCGGGCGAGTCGGAGCGGGCCACCCGTCCGGGGCGCCCGGGTCGCGGTGTCAGAAGCCGCGGGCGAGTCGGTAGTAGGCCTGGTTCCAGCGCAGCTCGTCGGCGAAGCGACGCGGATCGGTGTCCGCGTCGATGACGACGAGTTCGGTACGGCTCATCTCGGCCAGGTCGTGCAGTTCCTCCACACCCACCGCCTGCGACAGGACCGTGTGGTGCGGCGCGCCGGCGGTGATCCACGCCTCGGCCGAGCCGGGCAGGCTCGGGCGGGGGCGCCAGACAGCACGGGCCACCGGGAGTCGACGCAGCGGGTGCGGCGGCGACACCACGTCGATCTCGTTGGCCACCAGCCGGAAGCGTTCCCCCATGTCCGCCAGCCCCAGCACCACCGCCGGGCCGGGCGCGGCGTCGAAGACGAGCCGGACCGGGTCCTCCCGCCCACCGATGCTCAGCGGGTGGATCTCCACCTTCGGCACGTCCGCCGCGATGGTGGGGCAGACCTCCAGCATGTGGGCACCGAGCACCAACTCCTCGCCGGGAGTGAGGTCGTAGGTGTAGTCCTCCATGAACGAGGTGCCGCCGTCGACGCCCACCGACATCGCCTTCAACGTCCGCACCAGGACCGACGTCTTCCAGTCACCCTCGCCGCCGAAGCCGTAGCCGTCGGCCATCAACCGCTGCACGGCGATGCCGGGCAACTGGCGCAGCCCCCCGAGGTCCTCGAAGTTCGTGGTGAACGCCCGGAAGCCGCCCGCGTCGAGGAACGTCCGCAGACCGATCTCCAGCCGGGCCGCGTAGCGCAACGAGTCGTGCCGCTCCCCGCCGACCCGCAGCTCGGCGGGGACGCGACAGGTGTCGTCGTACTCCTTGACCACGTCGTCGACCTCCGCCTCGGCGACCTCGTCGACCACCCGGACCAGGTCGTTGACGCCGTAGGTGTTGACCGAGACACCGAAGCGCAGCTCCGCCTCCACCTTGTCACCCTCGGTCACCGCGACGTCGCGCATGTTGTCGCCGAACCGGGCCAGACGCAGCGACCGCATTGCCGACCAGCCCACCGCGGCCCGGGCCCAGGCACCCACCCGCGCGGCCACCCGAGGGTCACTGACGTGCCCGGCGACCGTCTTGCGGGCGACCCCGAGCCGGGTCTGGACGTACCCGAACTCCCGGTCGCCGTGGGCGGCCTGGTTCAGGTTCATGAAGTCCATGTCGATCTCGTCCCAGGGCAGCCGGACGTTGGCCTGGGTGTGCAGGTGCAGCAGTGGCGTCCGCAGCGCGTCCAGGCCGCCGATCCACATCTTCGCCGGCGAGAAGGTGTGCATCCACGCGATGACCCCGATCGCCCCCCGCACGGCGGCGTCGCGGCAGACCTCCAGGATGTCCGCGCTGGTGGTCAGGACCGGCTTCCAGACCACCCGCACGGGGACGTGGGGTGAGGCGTCCAGGGCCGCAGCGATCTGGCGGGACTGCTCCGCCACCTGGCGGAGGGTGTCCTCGCCGTACATGCCCTGACTACCGGTGAGGAACCAGACCTCGGGTTGCGCGTGTGTTGCCATATGGTTGCCTTCCGCGGGAGGGGCGGTCACTTGTAGCGGATTCCGACGAGACGCTGGAGCAGGATGAACGCGAAGAGCAGACCGCCGATCACGATCCGCGTCCACCAGGAGTTCAGGCTCCCGTCGAAGGTGATGAGGGTCTGGATCACGCCCAGCGCCAGCACGCCGAGCACCGTGCCGAAGACGTACCCCGAGCCACCGGTGAGGACGGTGCCGCCGATCACCACCGCCGCGATCACGTCCAACTCCATGCCGACGGCGATCAGCGGGGCGCCGGAGAGCGTGTAGAAGGACAGCAGGATCCCGCCGATCGCGGAGCACAGACCGCTGATCGTGTAGACCGCTATCCGGGTACGGCCGACCGGCAGCCCCATCAGCAGCGCCGACTGGGGGTTGCCACCGATGGCGTACACGTTGCGGCCGAGGCGGGTGTAGGCCAGCGTCCACGCCGCCGCGATGACCACGGCGAAGGCGATGAGCACGCTGATCGACACGAAGTTGCCCTGCGGATCGCCGATCCGCTGCTGGGACATGGTGGTCCAGAAGCCGTCCGTGATCGGGATCGACGACCCGCTGATGAAGGTGCACATGCCGCGGGCGAAGAACATCCCGGCGAGGGTGACGATGAACGGCTGGATCTCGAAGAAGTGGATCGCACAGCCCATCAGGAAGCCGAGCAACGGCCCGATGAGCAGCGCGACGACGAGCACCACCTCCGCCGGCAGGCCCTGCTGGAGCAGGGACGCCGACACCATCGCCGTCATCGCGACGACCGAGCCGACCGACAGGTCGATGCCGCCGGTGAGGATCACGAAGGTCATCCCGACCGCGACGACCAGCAGGAATCCGTTGTCGATGAAGACGTTGAAGACCACCTGGACGTTGGAGAACGCCCGGTACTGCGACACCCCGATGCCGTACATGACCAGGAGCAGGACGAGGGTCGCCAGCACCGGCACCTGCCGGCGGGGCAGCCGCAGTTTGGCCCGCCCGAGCGTCAGCGACGTGCTGCTCATGCCGGCACCTCCTCCTTCTCCCGCGCCGGGGTCGGCGGGCTGGTCGGGGCGGCTCTGCGCCGGCGGGTGATTCGGGCCCGGAAGGCCGGGGCCTGGATGAGGCAGACGGCGATGACCACGACCGCCTTGAACAGCAGCGCGGTCTGCGGCGAGATGTTCATGGCGTATACCGAGGTGGTGAGGGTCTGGATGATCAGCGCACCGAGGATGGTGCCGCTGAGATGGAACCGGCCGCCCGCGAGGGCCGTGCCGCCGATGACCACCGCGAGGATGGCGTCGAGTTCCACCCAGAGACCGGCGGCGTTGCCGTCGGCGCTGGACACGTTGGCAGTGATCATGAATCCGGCGACCGCGGCGCAGACGGCGCTGAGCACGTAGGCGAGGAACACGACCCGCCCCGAGCGGATGCCGGCCAGTCGACTGGCCTCGGCGTTACCGCCCACCGACTCGATGATCATGCCGAGCGCGGTCCAGCGGGTGAACGCGGCGACCAGCAGCGCCGCCGCCAGCGCGATGAGGATGGCCAGCGGCAGGGTCAGGACGTGGCCGAGCCCGATCGCCCGGTACGGCCCGGAGTTGATGGTGATGATCTGGCCCTCGGTGATCAGCTGCGCGAGACCCCGGCCGGCCACCATCAGGATCAGGGTCGCGATGATCGGCTGGATGCCGATCACGGCGACCAGCACCCCGTTCCAGGCACCGAGCACGAGCGCGATCCCCAGACCCATCGCGAGCGCGGTCAGCACTGCCGGAAGGCTGTTCTGGTCCGGCTGCTCGCTGATGTACAGGCAGGCGGTCGCGCCGCTGATCGCGACCATCGAGCCGACCGACAGGTCGATGCCGCCGGTGGAGATGACGACCGTCATGCCCAACGAGACGAGGATCAACGGCGCGCTCAGCCGCAGGATGTCGATCGGGGTGCCGTACAGATGCCCGTTGTTGACCTCGACGGAGAGGAAACCGGGACGGTAGATCGTATTCGCGGCCAGCATCACCACGAGCACCGCGACCGGCCAGAACAGCTGGTGCCCGGTCACCGCACGGTAGCGGCTCCTGGTGCCGGTCATCGGTTCACCTCCTCGCGGTGGGAACCGTTGGCGATCGTCTGCATGACGCGGTCGGCGTCGAGGCTGTCGTCGTTGGCGAGCTGCGCGACCATCCGCCGGTCGCGCATCACGACCACCTTGTGGCTCAGCCGCAGTACCTCCTCCAGCTCGGCGGAGATGAACAGCACGGCCATCCCGCCGTCGGACAACTGCGTGACCAGCTTCTGCAGCTCGGTCTTCGCCCCGATGTCGATGCCCCGGGTGGGTTCGTCGAGGATCAGCAGCCGTGGCTCGGTGATCAGCCAGCGGGCCAGTAGCACCTTCTGCTGGTTACCCCCGGAGAGGTTGCGTACCGGCGCCTCCGGGTCGGCCGGCCGGATCTGCAATGCCCTGATGTACTTCCCGACCAGCTCGTCCTGGCGGCGGCGCGGAATGGGCCGGAGCCAACCGCGGGCGGCCTGCATGGCCAGGAGCATGTTCTCCCGGACCGAGAGTTCCGCGACGATGCCCTCGGCCCGGCGGTTCTCCGAGCAGAAGCCGATGCCCCGGTCGATGGCCCGCGCGGGGGTGGGCAGTCCGGTCGGTTGCCCGTCCATGGCGATCTCACCGCGGTCGGCCCGGTCCGCGCCGAACAGCAGGCGGGCGACCTCGGTACGACCGGAGCCGAGCAGCCCGGCCAGGCCGACCACCTCCCCGGCGTGGATGGTGAGGCTGAACGGCTCCACCGCTCCGGACCGGCCCAGGTCGGAGACCGCCACCAGCGGCGTCCCCCTCTCCAGCGCGGCCACATCGCGCTTGGGCTGCTCGTCGATGCCCTCGAGGATGTCGAGCTCCTTGCCGATCATCTTCTCGACCAGGGTGAGCTGGGGCAGCTCGGCGGTCGGGTACTCCCCCACCAGTTGGCCGTTGCGCAGCACGGTGATCCGGTCGGCGACGGCGTAGACCTGGTCGAGGAAGTGGGTCACGAAGAGGATGGCGATGCCCTCGTCGCGCAACTGGCGCATGATGCGGAAGAGCTGCGCGACCTCACCCGCGTCGAGGCTGGAGGTCGGCTCGTCCAGGATCAGCACCCGAGCCTGGACGTCGATCGCGCGGGCGATGGCGACCATCTGCTGGATCGCCAGCGAGTACGACCCCAGCGGCGCGCTGACGTCGAGGTCGAGGTCGAGGCGGGACAGCAGCGCGCGGGCCCGGCGGCGCATCTCGCCCCAGCGCACGGCGCCGAGCCGGCGGGGTTCCCGGCCGATGAAGATGTTCTCCGCCACCGACAGGTTGGTGCAGAGGTTGACCTCCTGGTAGACGGTGCTCACCCCGGCCGCGGTGGCCTGCATCGGGCCGGCGAAGGAGACCTCCGTACCGCCGAGGGTGACCGTGCCACCGTCGGTGTCGTAGACGCCGGTCAACACCTTGATCAGGGTCGACTTGCCGGCCCCGTTCTCGCCCATCAGGGCGTGCACCTCACCGGGGAAGAGCCGGAAGTGGACGTCGTGGAGTGCGCGTACCCCGGGAAAGGACTTGCTGATCCCGGTCATCGTCAGGACCGGACGGCTATCCGTCATCCCATCAGACCTCTTCTGAGTTCGCGTCGCGGCGGGGCCGCCACGTCACCGCGGCGGCCCCAGGCCGCGATCAGTACTTGCGGTTGGGCAGGGCCGCCTTGGCCTGGTCCTGGGTGAAGGTGGTCTCCTCGGTCTCGATCCGGGGCGGCACCTGCTCGCCGTCGTGGGCCTTCTTCACGAGGTCCATGAGCTGCGGGCCGAGCAGCGGGCTGCACTCGGCGATGAAGTTGAACCTGCCGTCGGCCAGGGCCTGCATGCCGTCCTTGACCGCGTCGATGGTGATGATGGTGATGTCCTTGCCCGGCACCTTGCCGGCTGCGGTGATCGCCTCCAACGCGCCGAGGCCCATGTCGTCGTTGTGCGCGAACAGCACGTCGATCTTCGGGTTGGCCTTGAGGAACTGCTCCATGACCTGCTTGCCACCGGCCCGGGTGAAGTCACCGCTCTGCGAGGCGATGGTCTTCAGGCTCGGGTTGACGGCGGTCGCCTCGGCGAAGCCCTTCTTGCGGTCGTTGGCGGGCGCCGAGCCGGTGGTGCCCTGGAGCTCGACGATGTTCACCGGGCCCGACGTGCCCTTCTTCTGTTCGACCAGCCACTCGCCGGCCAGCCGGCCCTCCTTGACGAAGTCGGAGCCGATGAAGGTCTTGTAGAGGCTCTTGTCGGCCGAGTCGACGCTGCGGTCGGTGAGGATCACCGGGATGTCGGCGTCCTTGGCCTCCTTGAGCACGGTGTCCCAGCCCGACTCCACCACCGGCGAGAAGGCGATCACGTCCACCTTCTGCTGGATGAAGTTGCGGATCGCCTTGATCTGGTTCTCCTGCTTCTGCTGCGCGTCGTCGAACTTCAGCTCGATGCCCGCAGCGGCGGCCGACTCCTTGATCGAGGTGGTGTTGGCCGTCCGCCAGCCGCTCTCCGCGCCGACCTGGGAGAAGCCCAGGACGATCTTTCCATCGTCGCCGGCGTCGCCGGTGTCGCTGTTGCCGCAGGCCGCCACGCTGCCGACGAGCAGCACGGTGGCCAGGGCCGTGGCGGCGGCGCGCCAGGGCCGGGAAGGCATTCGCATCTTTCGCATCAGTTCTCCTCGGATTGGTGTGGTGGGGTGTGGTGGGGTGGCGCCGACCGTCCGCCGGACGGACGGTCGTACCCGGGGGCGGTTCAGGAGGTCGCCGCCGAGGTGCCGCGTTGGCCGTAGGCGTTCTGGTAGCGGTGGTACAGGGCATCGATGTGAGCCTGCGCCATCGGCGCCGGGTCGCCGAGGACACGGGTCAGGTGCGCGGTCCGGGCGACGTCCTCGCACATGACGGCGGCCTTGACCGCCGCACGGGCGTCGCGGCCGATGGTGAAGACGCCGTGGTTGCGCATCAGCACCGCCGGCGAACGGTGCCCGGAGAGGGTGGCCACGATGCCCTTGCCGATATCGTCGCCGCCGATGAGCGCGAACGGGCCGACCGGGATCTCGCCGCCGAACTCGTCGGCCTGCGCGGTGAGATGGCAGGGAATCGCCTCACCGCGGGCCGCCCAGGCGGTCGCGTACGCGCTGTGGGTGTGCACGACACCGCCGACCTCGGGCATGGCCCGGTAGACGTAGGCGTGCGCGGCGGTGTCGCTGGACGGCGCGAAGTCTCCCTCGACCAGGGTGCCGTCGAGGTCGCACACCACCATCGTGGCCGCCGACAGGTCGTCGTAGTCGACACCGCTCGGCTTGATCACCATGAGGTCGCTGCCGGGCACCCGTGCCGAGACGTTGCCCGAGGTCCAGGCCACCAGGTTGTAGCGGGTCAGCTGGTGGTGCAGGCGGGCAACGGTCTCGCGTAGCTCGTCCACCTGTCGGGTCGCCTCGGCATTCATCCGACCATCTCCCACAGGGTCTCGGTCCGGCCCGCCGTCGTGTCCAGGGCCGCGTTGCGGATGGCCCGTAGGCGGAGCATCACGTCGTTGCCGCCGCGACCGAAGTGGTCGTGCAGCCGCCGGTATTCGGCGTAAAGCGCGTCGTAGGCCCGCGCCCGCTCCGGGTCCGGCCGGTGCACGGCCTCGTGCACCCGGCCCATGGCCTGCGACGCCTCCTCGATCGTGGGGTACGCGCCGGCGGCGACGGCGGCGTGGATCGCCGAGCCCAGCGCCGGCCCTTGCGCGGAGGCGATGATGCCCAGCGGGCGGTCGGTGACGTCGGCGTAGATCTGCATCAGCAGGTCGTTGGAGGTCAGGCCGCCGGCGATCACCAGGTCGTCGACCGCCACTCCGGCGGCGGCGAACGCCTCGATGATCATGCGGGTGCCATACGCGGTGGACTCCAGCAGCGCCCGGTAGACGTCCTCCGGCCGGGTGGCCAGGGTCAACCCGACGATCATTCCGCTGAGGTCGTGGTTGACCAGCAGCGACCGGTTGCCGTTCCACCAGTCCAGCGCGATCAGGCCGTGGGCGCCGACTGGCTGGGCGGCGGCCAGCTCGGTGAGGCGTTCGTGGCTGGCGACACCGGCCGGGGCGGCCTGCGCGACGAACCAGCCGAATATGTCCCCCACCCCGCTCTGCCCCGCCTCGTAGCCCCAGGAGCCGGGGCTGATGCCGCCGTCGACGACGCCGCACATGCCCGCCACGCTGGCGGGGCGGGTGCCGTTGACCACATGGCAGGTGGACGTGCCCATGATGGCGACGAGCCGTCCGGGTTGCACCGCCTGCGCGGCGGCGGCGGTGACGTGGGCGTCGACGTTGCCGGCGGCCACGGCGATCCCCTCCGGCAGACCGGTCCACCCGGCGGCCCGGGCGGTGAGCGCCCCGGCGCGGGCGCCCAGCGGCAGCAGGGGGCCGTCCAGTTTGGCAACGAAGTCGCCGAAGGACGGATCGAGGGCGGTGAGAAAGTCGGTGCACGGGTAGCGGCCGTCCTGCCGGATGCCCTTGTAGCCGGCGGTGCAGACGTTGCGTGTCTCGGTGCCGCACAGCTCCCAGACGATCCAGTCCGCGGCCTCGATGAAGCGCTCGGCCCGGTGGTAGACCTCCGGGTCCTCGCGGAGGATCTGCAACCCCTTGGCGAACTGCCACTCGGCCGAGATCTTGCCGCCGTAGCGGCCGATCCACGGCTCACCGCGCTCGTGGGCCAGGGCGTTGATCCGGTCGGCGTCCGCCTGCGCGGCGTGGTGCTTCCACAGCTTTACCCAGGAGTGTGGACGCTCGCGCAGCTCGGGGACCTCACACAGGGGCGTGCCGTCGGCGAGCGTCGGCAGGACCGTGCAGGAGGTGAAGTCGATGCCGATGCCGATGACCTGTGCGGGGTCGACGCCGGCGGCGGCCAGGGCCGCGGGCACCGCGTGGCGCAGCACGTCGCGGTAGTCCTGCGGGTTCTGCAACGCCCAGTCCGGGGGCAGCGGCTGCCCGCCGGGAAGGGCCGCGCTGATGACCCCGTCGCCGTACTCGTGCACCGCGGTTCCCAGTTCGGCACCGTCGCGGACCCGGACCACGAGGGCCCGGCCGGACAGGGTCCCGAAGTCGACACCGACGACGTAGCCGTCGCCCGCTCCATCGACACGGTCCATGTTCACCTCCACCGTTTGACGCGGATAGTGTTAACGCTCACATCCACTTCCGTCAAGGCATCTGTTCGCAACAGCTGCGTAACGAGGCGGTTGCGGGGGGTCGGCGTCGCGGCACGGGGGGCTGCGGCTGCCGGAATGCCCGGGGTGGCGGGAGGGGGCCGGGATGGTGCGTCTTCAGGTCAGCTGCGCGATGTGGAAGCACCGGTCGCGGCAGAGGCGGCTCCTGGCGCACCCGCTCGCGCCGCACGAGCGCCTGCGGCACTACGCGAGCCGACGCGACGCGGTCGAGGGAAACACCACCCTCTACGCGACCCGGCCGGGGAGACAAGGATCCCACTCGACACCACCGTGTTCTTCCAGAGCCCGTCGACCAGCGACGCGGAGCGGGATGCCAGGGCCAGGAAGCTCCGCCCGCCACGACGGACGGCGGCGCTGACGGCCGGCCGACGGTGGCCGCGCGATCAGACCCCGGTCCGGCACCACGCCGAGTCACGTACGTCTACGCATTGCGCATGTTAGCGCTAACAGATACCGTCGGCCACGGAGGCGAAGGGCACGCCTCCACGCTCACCCGACCCGCACCCGGCCTGGTGGAGCGATACACGGCCAACGCCGGCCGATCGCCTCCGGGCGTCTCCGGCGGGCGCTGCGCGCATGGCGGGTCGGGCCGGCCGCCCGACCCACCCGGGAGCCACGGCGCGCGCCGCCCACCTCCGCGCGCCGACCCCGCCCCGACCACCCGCCGACCCACAGTGCCGGCCGGACAGCGGACGGCCGTCGTCTCCACCCGGTCGTGCTGAACAGATGTTCCCATCCACCCCCCTGGGAGGCACTGGTGAAACCCCCACCGCCACCGCTGATCAGACTGCGGCGCTCTGTCGCCTGGTTCGTGAGCCTGCTCCTGGTCTCCACGTTGCTCCCGGCCACCGCCGCCAAGGCCGACAACCCGATCGTCCAGCACATCTACACCGCCGACCCGGCCCCGCTGGTGCACAACGGCCGGGTGTACCTCTACACCGGCCACGACGAGGACGGCTCCACGAACTTCACGATGAAGGAGTGGCGGGTCTGGTCGTCCGCCGACATGGTCAACTGGACCGACCACGGCTCGCCGCTCAACGTCGGCACCTTCAGCTGGGCGAAGGCGAACGCGTGGGCTGGCCAGGTCATCGCCCGCAACGGCAAGTTCTACTGGTACGTGCCGGTGACAGCCAAGTCGACCAACTCGATGGCCATCGGGGTGGCGGTGGGCGACAGCCCCACCGGACCGTTCCACGACGCCATCGGCCGTCCCCTGGTGGCCAACGGCGAGATCGACCCGACCGTCTTCATCGACGACGACGGGCAGGCGTACCTGTACTGGGGCAACCCGAACCTTTGGTACGTGAAGCTGAACGCCGACATGATCTCGTACTCCGGCGGCGCCACCAAGATTCCCCTCACCACCGCCGGATTCGGCACCCGGACCGGCAACGCCAGCCGGCCGACGCTGTACGAGGAGGGTCCCTGGGTCTACAAGCGCAACGGCCTCTACTACAACGTCTTCGCGGCGGAGTGCTGCTCGGAGTTCATCGCCTACTCCACGGCCACCGGCCCCACCGGGCCGTGGACCTACCGAGGCACGATCATGCCGAGGCAGGGCGGCAGCTTCACCAACCATGCCGGGGTCGTCGACTTCAACGGCGGCTCGTACTTCTTCTACCACAACGGCGCACTGCCCGGCGGTAGTGGCTACACCCGGTCGGTAGCCGTGGAGAAGTTCGCCTACAACAGCAACGGCACCATCCCGACGATGAACATGACCACCACGGGCGCTCCGCAGATCGGCACGCTCAACCCGTACGTGCGTCAGGAGGCCGAGACCATCGCGTGGGGCTCCGGCATCGAGACGGAGCCGGCCAGCGAGGGCGGGATGAACGTCGGCTGGATCGAGAACGGCGACTACACCAAGGTCAAGGGCGTGGCCTTCGGCACCGGCGCGTCGTCCTTCACCGCCCGGGTGGCCTCGGCGACCAGCGGCGGCACCATCGAGATGCGGCTGGACAGCCCCACCGGCGCCCGGGTGGGCGCCTGCGCCGTACCGGGCACCAGCGGCTGGCAGACCTGGCAGACCGTCTCCTGCCCGGTGACCGGCGCGTCCGGCACCCACGACCTGTACCTGCGCTTCAGCGGCGGCAGCGGCTACCTGTTCAACGTCAACTGGTGGCAGTTCCAGAACGCGTCCGGCCCGACGCCGACGGCAACGCCCACCCCGACGCCCACGCCCACGCCGACCTTCACCCCGACGCCGACCCCGACGGGCCCCGGGGGGCTGTCCTGCGGGGTCACCAACGAGGTGGTCAACACCTGGCAGGGCGGCTTCGAGGGCCGGCTGACCATCACCAACGGGCCCGTCCCGGTCACCGGCTGGCGGGTGAGCTTCACCTTCCCCGGCGGACAGACGGTGTCGCAGACCTGGAACGGCACCTACAGCCAGCAGGGCAACCAGGTGACCGTCACCAACGCCAGCTACAACGGCCAGCTCGCCGCAGGCGCAACCACCGCCGTCGGCTACGTCAGCGCCACCACCGGCGGCAACCAACCGCCGACCAACCTGACCTGCACACCCGCCTGACGATCGTGATGGTCCGCCCCGCCGCGCCGGGGCGGACCATCACCCCACCACCGTCCACCGCCCAGAACGAGTCCCCCCGGCCGGGCCCTGGTCCGAGCCGCAGTCCCATGGAGGTTCCATGTCATCCCCGTCCCTCAGCCGACGCCAGCTGCTGCAGGCCGCCGGTGCCACCGCCCTCGTCTCCGCCGCCGGCGGCACCATCCTCGGTCAACTGCCGGCCGCCGCGGCGGTGGTCCCCCCGGCGCGGGCGGACATCGGCGTCTCGGCGTACCCGTTCGACCTCGGTCAGGTACGGCTGACCGCCGGCCGCTTCCAGGACAACCAGAACCGCACGCTGAACTACCTGCGCTTCATCGACGTGGACCGGATGCTCTACAACTTCCGGGCCAACCACCGGCTCTCCACCAACGGGGCCGCGACGAACGGCGGCTGGGATGCCCCGAACTTCCCCTTCCGCACCCACATGCAGGGGCACTTCCTCACCGCCTGGGCGCACGCCTATGCGGTGCTGGGCGACACCACGTGCCGGGACAAGGCCAACTACATGGTCGCTGAGCTGGCCAAGTGTCAGGCGAACAACAGTGCTGCCGGGTTCAACACCGGCTACCTGTCCGGCTTCCCCGAGTCCGACATCAGCGCGGTCGAAGCGGGCACGCCCGTCGCCGTGTCGTACTACTGCATCCACAAGACCCTGGCCGGACTGCTCGACGTCTGGCGGTACATCGGCAACACCCAGGCCCGCGACGTCCTGCTGCGGGTCGCCGGCTGGGTCGAGTGGCGCACCGGCCGGCTGAACTACAACCAGATGCAGACGGTCCTGAACACCGAGTTCGGCGGCATGAACGAGGTGCTGACCCAGCTCTACCAGTACACCGGTGACGGGCGCTGGCTCACCGTCGCCCAGCGGTTCGACCACGCCGCCGTCTACGACCCGCTCGCCGTGAACTCCGACACCCTCAACGGCAAGCACGCCAACACCATGCTGCCCAAGTTGGTCGGCGCGGCGAAGGAGTACAAGCAGACCGGCACCACCCGGTACCGCGACATCGCCAGCAACTCGTGGAACATGATCGTCGGGGCGCACACCTACGCCATCGGCGGCAACAGCCAGGCCGAGCACTTCCGGCCACCCAACGCGATCGCCGGCTACCTCAACAACGACACCTGCGAGCACTGCAACACCTACAACATGCTCAAGCTGACCCGGGAGCTGTGGCTGCTCGACCCGAACCGGGCCGCGTACTTCGACTACTACGAGCGTGCTCTGCTCAACCACCTCATCGGCGCGCAGAACCCGGCAGACAGCCACGGTCACATCACCTACTTCACCCCGCTCAAGCCGGGCGGACGCCGGGGGGTCGGCCCGGCCTGGGGTGGCGGCACCTGGAGCACCGACTACAACTCGTTCTGGTGCTGCCAGGGCACCGGCATCGAGACGAACACGAAGCTGATGGACTCCATCTACTTCCACAACGGCACGACGCTGACCGTGAACCTGTTCGTGCCGTCGGTGCTGACCTGGTCGCAGCGCGGGATCACCGTCACCCAGAGCACCAGCTACCCGGTCAGCGACACCAGCACGCTCGCCCTGTCCGGCACGATGAGCGGGTCGTGGAGCATCCGGGTGCGGATCCCGGCGTGGACCACCAACGCGACGATCGCCGTCAACGGGGCGACGCAGAGCGTGGCCACCACGCCCGGCAGCTACGCCACGGTCACCCGCACCTGGGCGGCGGGCGACACCATCACCGTACGGCTGCCGATGCGGGTCGTCGTGCAGGCCGCGAACGACAACCCGAACGTCGCCGCGATCACGTACGGCCCGGCGGTGCTCTGCGGCAACTACGGCAACACCGCGCTCAGCGCACCGCCGACGCTCAACGTCTCGTCGATCACCCGGACCAGCACCAACTCGCTGACGTTCACCGCCACCGCGAACGGGTCCACGGTCAACCTCGGGCCGTTCCACGACGCCCAGGGCTTCAACTACACGGTCTACTGGAACACCAGCGGCGGCTCCGGTGCCAGCAGCCACCGCCTCGTCAACGTCGGCACCGGCCTGGTCCTCGGCATCAAGGACATGTCCACCGCCGACGGCGGGCTCGCCGTGCAGTGGGGCGACAGCGGGACGGCCGACCACAACTGGGTCATCGTGACCGATGGCGAAGCGGT
Organism: Micromonospora sp. NPDC002296; assembly: GCF_040296145.1. Classification (NCBI taxonomy): domain Bacteria; kingdom Bacillati; phylum Actinomycetota; class Actinomycetes; order Micromonosporales; family Micromonosporaceae; genus Micromonospora; species Micromonospora sp. NPDC002296. Next base: position 63,684 of record NZ_JBEOWQ010000012.1, on the reverse strand, counting down.
CCGGTTCCGCAACGTCAACAGCGGCAAGGTCCTCGGCGTGCAGAACATGTCCACCGCCGACAACGCCACCGTGTTGCAGTGGGCCGACAACGGCACCGCCGACCACCGGTGGACCCTCCTGGGCCAGGGCGACGGCAGCTACAAGATTCGCAACACCAACAGCGGGAAGCTGCTCGGTATCCTCGACGGCTCGACCGCCTGGGGCGCGCAGGCCGTGCAGGACTCCGACAACGGCAGCGCGGACAACCGCTGGCGGCTCGTCGCCAACCAGTAGGCGGCGATCGGTCGGAACCGGGCGTCGGCCCGAGTCGCCGGGCGGGACGGCGAGGGCCTTAGGTCGCACGAATGGCAACGCGCCAGGAGATCGGACGCATGCCGGCGAACCTTCGTCGACCTCACTCCGCTGGTCATGGGCACTGAGCGATGACTTGATTTGTCGAGACGAAACATCCGCGACGCGGAGCCCTTGGCAGAAGCGCGGCGGCCCCGCGACACGGCCGGTACGTCCGACGTGTCGCGGGGCCGCCGAGAGGGTGTCTGTCCCCGGATCGGAGCGCGTGGGGTGGCCGCCGCGCCGCGCTCAGCGGGCCGTGCCGGCGCGACGCTTGTTGTAGACGTCGAAGGCCACGGCGACCAGCAACACCAGCCCCTTGACCACCGACTGGACCGACTGGTCGACGCCCATGAGCTGCATACCGTTGCTCATCACCGCCATGATCAGGCCGCCGACCACGGCACCGACCACGGTGCCCACACCACCGGTGACGGCCGCGCCACCGATGAAGGCGGCGGCGATCGCGTCCAGCTCGAACATGTTGCCCGCAGCGGGCTGGGCGCCGTTGGACCGCGAGGAGTAGATGACCCCGGCGACCGCCGCCAGGAAGCCCATGTTGACGAACATCCAGAAGTTGACCGTCCGCACCTTCACCCCGGACAGCGTCGCCGCCGACAGGTTGCCGCCGATGGCGTAGACCTGCCGGCCGAAGACGGTACGCCGGGTGAGCAGTCCGTAGACCAGGACGAGAACGGCCAGCACGATCAGCACGATGGGCAGCCCCCGGGCGTGGGCCAACTGCCAGGCGAAGTACATGATGACCGCCCCGACCGCCGCCACCCGGGCGACGAACAGTGGGAACGACTCCACCGGCTGCTGGTACCGGACCCGGGCCACCCGGGTCCGGAAGCCGCTGACCACGTACCCGGCCACCGCGACGGCCCCGATGAGCAGGGTGAACGCGTCGAAGCCCTGACCGCCGAGCAGTCCGTTGAGGAAGCCGGCGGCGACCTGCTGGTAGTCGGCCGGGAACGGCGAGAGCGAGATGTTGTCCAGCACCCGCAGGGTGAGGCCGCGGAACAGCAGCATGCCCGCCAGCGTCACGATGAAGGCGGGGATCCCGGCGTACGCGACCCAGAAGCCGTGCCAGGCACCGACCACCACCCCGACCGCCAGCGCGGCCAGGATGCCGACCCACCAGGGGTAACCCTCCCGGATGACCAGCACGGCGGAGACCGCCCCGGTGAGCGCGACCACCGAGCCCACCGACAGGTCGATGTGCCCGCCGATGATCACGATCACCATGCCGATCGCCAGCACCAGGATGTAGGAGTACTGCAGCACGATGTTCGTGATGTTGCCGGGGCTCAGCGACACCCCGTCGGTCAGCACGGCGAAGAGCGCGACGATGACGACCAGGGCGACGTAGATGCCGCTCTGCCGCAGGTTGTTCAGCACCAGCGCCCGAAGGTCACTGGTGCCGGTGTGCAGGGCGACGCCCGGGGTCTTCCCGGTCGGCCGCGGGGCGGGGGCCGACGAGGTCTTGACGCTGGTCATCCCACGCGCTCCTTGTCCTTCGTCATCAGGTCCATGAGGTACTCCTGGGTCGCCTCGACCACCGGCACCTGGCCGGTGATCCGGCCGGCGGCGAGGGTGTAGATGCGGTCGCACATGCCCAACAGCTCCGGCAGCTCCGAGGAGATCAGAATGACCGCCTTGCCGGCGGCGACGAGCCGGTTGACGATCGTGTAGATCTCGAACTTCGCCCCGACGTCGATCCCCCGGGTCGGTTCGTCGAGGATCAGCACGTCCGGGCTGGTGAACAACCACTTCGACAGCACGACCTTCTGCTGGTTGCCGCCGGAGAGCTTGCCGACCACCGCCATCACGCTGGTCGTCTTGATGTTCATCTCGCGTCGGCTCCGCTCGGCGACCTCGATCTCCTCGTTGCCGTTGACCCAGCCGAGGCGGGCGAGCCGGCCCAGTGCGGCGGCGGAGACGTTGCGCCGGACGTCGTCGATCAGGTTGAGGCCGAAGCGCTTGCGATCCTCGGTGACGTAGGCGATGCCGTGGCCGATGGCCTGCGCGACGGTGTGCGCCCGGACCTCCCGGCCACGCACGAACAGCCGGCCGCGCACGTCCCGGCCGTACGACCGGCCGAAGACGCTCATCGCCAGCTCGGTCCGCCCGGCCCCCATCAGTCCGGCGATGCCGACCACCTCGCCGGCGCGTACGTCCAGGCTGACCCCGTCGACGACCAGCCGGTCCTGGGTGGGGTGCCGCACGCTCCAGTTCTCGATCCGCAGCACCTCCTCCCCCGGCGACGAGACCCGATCGGGGTAGAAGGTGTCCAGATCCCGGCCGACCATCCCCCGGATGATCCGGTCCTGGGCGACGGCCCCCGACGCCATGGCGAGCGTCTCCACCGTCCGCCCGTCCCGGATGACGGTGGTCGAGTCGGCGATCGCAGTGACCTCGTTGAGCTTGTGCGAGATCAGAATGCAGGTGATGCCCCGATCCCGCAGCCGTCGCAGCAGGTCGAGCAGGTGTGCCGAGTCGACGTCGTTGAGGGCTGCGGTCGGCTCGTCCAGGATGAGCAGGCGAACCTTCTTGGACATCGCCTTGGCGATCTCGACCAGCTGTTGCTTGCCGACGCCGAGCTGGATGACCGGGGTGACCGGGTTCTCGTGCAGGCCGACCGAGGCCAGCAGGTCGGCGGCGTCAGCGTTGGCCCGGTTCCAGTCGATGAGGCCGCCCAGCCCACGGCGCTCGTTGCCGAGGAAGATGTTCTCGGCGATCGACAGGTGCGGCACCAGGGCGAGTTCCTGGTGGATGATGACGATGCCGTGGGACTCGCTGTCGCGGATGCCCCGGAAGTGCACCGGCCGACCGTCGAAGACGATCTCGCCGTCGTAGGAGCCGGTCGGGTGTACGCCGGAGAGCACCTTCATCAGGGTGGACTTGCCGGCGCCGTTCTCGCCGCAGATGGCGTGGATCTCCCCTCGGCGCACCGCGAGGGAGACGCCCTGCAGTGCGGTGACCCCGGGGAAGGTCTTCGTGATGCGTCGCATCTCGAGGATGGTGTCGTCCATGGTCAGCGTCCTGATCGTCAAGGCCGGGGGCGGGCTCGCGGTGCCGTCGGGCGCGGCGACGTCCGTCACCGCGCCCGACGGCCGGCTCACTTCTTGGTCTGGCCGGCGGCGACCTCCTCGGCCGTGTAGTAGCCGGAGTCGATCAGCGCCGTCTTGATGTCGTCCTTGTAGACGGTCTGGATCGGCAACAGGTACGCCGGGACGACCTTGACCCCGTTGTCGTAGGTCTTGGTGTCGTTGGCCTGCGGCTGCTGGTCCTTCAGGTACGCCTCGGCTGCGAGGACGGCCTGCTCGGCGAGCAGCCGGAGGTCCTTGAACACCGTCGAGCTCTGCACCCCGTCGTTGATCAGCTTGATCGAGGCGACCTCGGCGTCCTGGCCGGTCACCACCGGCAGCTTCTTCTGTCCCTGGCCGTAGCCGACGTTCTGCAGTGCGGTGATGATGCCCCGGGAGATCCCGTCGTACGGCGCCAGCACGCCGTGGACCTGCGTGCCGTCGGCGTAGCTGGAGGTGAGCAGGTCCTCCATCCGCTTCTGCGCGGTCTCCTGCTGCCAGCGCAGGGTGGCCGCCTGCTCGATGCGGGTCTGGCCGGACCTCACCCGCAGCGAGCCGTTGTCGAGGAACGGCTTGAGGGTGTCCATCGCCCCGCCGAAGAAGTACTGGGTGTTGTTGTCGTCGAGCGAGCCGGCGAACAACTCGACGTTGAACGGGCCGGTGGCGCTGCCCTTGGAGCCGTCCTTGTTCTGCAGGCCGAGGCCGACCAGCAGCGCGGTCGCCTGGGCGACGCCGACCTTGTAGTTGTCGAAGCTGACGTAGAAGTCGACGTTCTTGCTGCCCCGGATCAGCCGGTCGTACGCGATGACCGGGATCTTCGCGTCGGCGGCGGCCTGCAACTGGCCGCTGAGGGCGGTGCCGTCGATCGCCGCGATGATCAGCACGTCGGCGCCCTGGGTGATCATCTGGTCGACCTGCTGGGACTGGGTCGGGATGTCGTCGCCGGCGTACTGCAGGTCGACCTTGTAGCCCTTGGCCTCCAGCTTTTCCTTCACCGCCTTGCCGTCGGCGATCCACCGCTCGGAGGTCTGCGTCGGCATCGCGACGCCGATGGTCAGGTTGGCGGGTTTCTCCCCGCTGGTGTCACCGCCGCTGCCGGCACCTTCGCCACTGCACGCGGCCAGGCTGAGCGCCATTGCCGCGGAACCGAGAGCGACCAGGAATTTCCTGCGCACAGGTTTCTCCTCTCCGGAACTCCCGTCGAACGCCGGGACCACCTGTCACCTTGGGGTGAGTGTTAGCGTTCACATAGCCCCTCGTCAACACCCCTCCGGAAATCCGGATGTCACGGTCCCGTAACGGGAATCTTGCGAATTGTCCGCCCCGGTCCCACCCCGCCGGCCGCCGTCCAACAAGGAGGACCAGAGGCCACCCGCCCTCCCAGTAACCGATCCGGGCATCGGCCGGCCACCCGCCGCCCGCAGCCGGGCGGCGACGGTGGCCGGCGGAGGAGGCCGGCGCGGACCGCGCCCCGTTCGTGGTCCACGTCGGCGGCTGCGGCACCCGGCTAGCGCTGGGTCCACCGCTGGTTCGCCGCTGCCGTGCAGGACCAGAGGATCACTGCACTGCCGTTGACGGTCCCGTTCTCGTACACGTCGAGGCACAGGCCGGACTGCCCGTTACTGATGGTGCCGTTGGCGTTGAGCGTCCACCGTTGGTTGGCCCCGCCGTTGCAGTCCCAGATCTGGACCTTGGCGCCGGCGGTGGCGTTGAGCGGGGCGTCCAGGCACTTGTTGAGGGACTGCAGGGTCTGCCCGCTCACTGTCCAGCGCTGGTTGGCGGCCCCGTTGCAGTCCCAGATCACCGGCTGGGTGCCGTTGGCGGTGTTGCTCTGCGGGACGTCCAGGCAGCGGCCCGAGGAGACGCTCGCCAACGCGCTCGACGTGGACGGCGGCGGGGTCGTCGTCCCGCCGCTGACGCGGAACACCACCGTGCCGTGCGACGGCACGCTGGCGCTGATGGTCCCGCTGGTGGTGGTAGTGGCGTTGGTCCAGGCGTCCAGCAGCGTGAAGGAGGACCCGGACTTGCCGATGGCGGCGGCGGTGGTCGAGATCGTCGTCGTCGAACCGCCCTGGTTGAACAGGGCGACGGCGACGTCACCGTTGGCCAGCCGCTTGGCGAGCACCCGCCGGGTGCCGTCGAACGAGACCTGGGCGGCCTGCAGCGCCAGCGGGTCCTGGTTGATGGCGATCAGGTTGGCGTTCTTGAGGATGGTCTGGGTGGCCGACGTCATGTTGCGGATGTCGTTGCCGGCGATCAGCGGGGAGGCCATCACCGCCCACATCGCGAAGTGGCTACGCATCTCGGTGTCCGTCATGCCACCCCGGCCGACCTCCATCATGTCCGGGTCGGTGAAGGCCCCCGGCTTCGCGTACGGCGCAAGCGGGACGGTCACGTCGATGATGTTCTGGACGCCCATCGGGTAGCCGTTGGTCTGGCCGGTGTTCCAGGCGTTGGTGATGTCCTCGGTGGTGCGCCACATGTTGGCCACGTCGCCCCAGTTGCGCTGGGGGCCGGTCTTGGCGTGGATGCTGTTCGGGTTGATGCTGTAGACGATCGGCCGCCCGGTCGCCGCCAGCGCGTCCCGCATCTTGGCGAACGTGGCGACCTGCTCGTCGATCGACCCGGTCGGCGAGCACCAGTCGTACTTGAGGAAGTCGACCCCCCAGGCCGCGAACTGTCGGGCGTCCTGCGCCTCGTGGCCCAGGCTGCCGGTAGCGCCCGGGTACGAGCCGAAGTACTGGGCGCAGGTCTTGTCCAACGGCACCTGGTAGATGCCGAACTTCAGCCCCTGGCCGTGCAGGTAGTCGCCGAGGGCTTTCATCCCGCTCGGGAAGCGCGTCGGGTCGCCCTGCAGGTTGCCGGCGGAGTCGCGGTTGGGGTTGAACCAGCAGTCGTCGACGACGACGTACCGGTAGCCCAGGTCGCGCATCCCGCTGCTGACGATCGAGTCGGCCATCTGCCGGATCAGCGTCTCGCTGATGTTGCAGCCGAAGGAGTTCCAGGAGTTCCACCCCATCGGGGGTGTGCGGGCCACCCCGTTTTCCAGGGCCTGCGCCGCCGGGGCGTGCACGCCGGTCAGGACACCGGCCAGGAGCAACCCGGCCGCCAGGGCCCGCCCCCAACGACGGGCTCGCACGAATCGCTTCACCAGAGTCTCCCGTCAGTGACGCCGCCCGGGCGCGGCGCAGGGCAAAGTAGGCGGGACGCGGCTATGTGAACGCTCACATCCACCGGTTCCATGCTACGGAACCGGTTCGCCTCATTCAACTGCTTCGATCTCACCACTACCGTCGACCTGCCCTCACGCGGAAGTGGTGACCCGTCTCCCGACGGCCTCATCCCCCTCGACCGCACCTCTCGGCGGAGGGCGGGCAGCGGCATGGCGCCACGCCGCTGTCGGGGGGGGGTCCTCGGCCCGCGCACAGGAAGCCACGCTGCCCGGACCGCCACCGCGGGTCGCCCCGAGGGTGGGACACGCCGCCTGCGGGTTGGCGGAACATCACGACTTGACGAACGGCATGTTATCGCTCACAGTCGATGGCCAGAGACGACGACACCTGCGGCTTACCGGGCGAGCCTGCGTCGTCAACCTCGAATCCGCCGTGCGCCGGGGCATGCAGACGTCCTGTCAACGCCTGCGCCCCGCCACGCGCCGCGGTGCGCCCATTTTCGGGTAGACCGTTCGGCTCTTGGTTATCAGAAGGAGGATCATGTCTGCCTTAAGTAGATCTCCATCGACCGCGCTGCCGTCGCGGCGGCGAGGGTGGTTGCTACGGTTCGCCGCCGTCGGCGTGGCGGCGGTGATGGCCGGCGTTGCCGCGGCGGCGGTGGCGTCGACACCCGCCGCTGCGGCGACAGTGGACACGAACGCTTGGTACGTATTGGTCAACCGCAACAGCGGCAAGGCCCTGGACGTGTACAACCTGGCCACGAATGACGGTGCACGGATCACCCAGTGGGCCCGGAACAACGGCAACCAGCAGCAGTGGCAGTTCGTGGACTCCGGCGGCGGCTACTACCGGCTGAAGTCGCGGCTGTCCGGCAAGGTGCTGGACGTCTACAACTTCTCGACCGCCAACGGTGCCAGCGTCGTGCAGTGGACCGACGGCAACGGCACCAACCAGCAGTTCCGGCTGGCCGACTCCGACGGCGGCCACGTCCGCTTGATCAACCGGAACAGCAACAAGGTGGTGGAGGTGCAGGGCGCGTCAACCGCCGACGGCGGCAACATCGTGCAGTACGACGACTGGAACGGCGCCAACCAGCAGTGGCAACTCGTCCGCGTCGACGGCGGGGGCAACCCGACAACTCCGCCGCCCGGCACCTGCGCTCTGCCGTCGACGTACCGCTGGAACTCGACGGGCCAGCTGGCGAATCCGAAGTCGGGGTGGGTCTCGCTCAAGGACTTCACCCACGCCCCCTACAACGGCAGGCATCTCGTCTACGCGACGACGCACGACACGGGGACGTCGTGGGGCTCGATGAACTTCGGCCTCTTCTCGAACTGGTCTGAGATGGGCTCGGCCAGCCAGAACACGATGCCTTTCGCCGCTGTCGCGCCCAGCCTGTTCTACTTCGCTCCGAGGAACATCTGGGTCCTCGCCTACCAGTGGGGTGGGACCGCCTTCTCCTACCGGACGTCGACCGACCCCACTAATGTGAACTCGTGGTCGTCGCAGCAGACGCTTTTCACCGGCAGCATCTCCGGCTCCGGCACCGGGCCGATCGATCAGGCAATCATCGGTGACGACACGAACATGTACCTGTTCTTCGCCGGAGACAACGGCAAAATCTACCGGGCCAGCATGCCCATCGGGAACTTCCCGGGCAATTTCGGCTCGACCTACACGACCATCATGAGTGACACGACGAACAACCTGTTCGAGGCGGTTCAGGTATACAAGCTCCAGGGCCAGAACCGGTACCTCATGATCGTCGAGGCGATCGGCTCGCAGGGTCGCTACTTCCGCTCGTTCACGGCCACCAGCCTGGGCGGTACGTGGACACCGCAGGCCGCCGCCGAGAGCAACCCCTTCGCTGGGAAGGCCAACAGTGGCGCCACCTGGACCAACGACATCAGTCATGGCGAACTGATCCGCAGCAACGCTGATCAGACCATGACCGTCGATCCCTGCAACCTGCAGCTGCTCTACCAGGGGCGTTCCCCCAACTCCGGCGGCGACTACGGCCTCCTGCCCTACCGGCCGGGTCTACTGACCCTGCAACGTTGAGGGTGTGACACAGGTCCGGCACGAATGTTCCTGAGGGGCGGGCTCGGTGCAAGGCCGAGCCCGCCCCGGTCTCGTGCGGAAACACAGGGTGGTTGATGCCGCCTTGGCATCGGCTGGCACCGTCCTGCTGGCACCGGCCGCGGTGTCGTACGGGCGCTGGAGAGCCAGGTCATGAACACCGCGCGCTACACAGGCCGCACCGGACGTCGACGTCCGACCTCGGCCACAGGCGTATCTACGAGCAACGCTGACCCCGGTGGTGGGCTCGAAGGCCCGCACTCAGGATCTTCGCCACGTCGATCCGGGCGGGAACGGCGCCCGCCCCCGGAATGCGGGAGCAGGCGCCGCCGCCTGAGATCGCCATGGCACCGACCATCATCACGAGAACTGCGCGAAGAACCTCCAGATCTCACCCTTGGTCCAGGTCGTGATGCCGCTCTCGGCGTAGGTTCCGTCCACCGGCCCGGGCAGGTGACCGTTGTCGAACGCAGCCCACTGGACCGGGTAGCCGGCCCGGCATCCCGAGTAGGTGGTCGTGATGTGCGTGCGGCTGCCCGCCCCCGGCTCGGGCGGGCTCTGGGCTGCGCAACCGTTGTTCCGGACGAACGTGTCGCGCAGTGACCGCCCCTGGGAGATGTTGAGGACGTTGTCGGAGATGCCGTGCAGCCCGAAGTACGCGATGGGCTGCGTACCACCGCTGCACCCGCTGATCTGCCCCCCGGCGATCACCGCGACGGCCCGGAAGACGTCGGCCCGCGCGCAGGCGAGGGCATAGCTCATGCCGCCGCCCCAGCTGAAGCCGAGGGCGAACCGCTGCCTCGGGTTGACACAGAGGTCGCTCTCGACCCGCTTGATCATGTCGTCGACGAGGGTGACGTCCTCACCGCCGGCATTGCCCCAGCCGTTGCCGAGCCCTTGCGGTGCGACCAGGATCGCGCTGTTGTTCGACTGCTCCTGCTGCCCGTAGTAGGACCAGGCGGCCCCGCTGGTGCCGCCCGAGGAGATCTCCTGCATGGTGCCGCCCCGCCAGTGGAACGCGAAGATCAGCCGGTAGGGGTTGTTGTAGTTGTAGTTGGCGGGCACCCGCAGGATGAAGGAGCGGCTCTTGCCGTTGCTCTGAATCGTGTGCGTGCCGCTGGACAGCGTCGGCACCCTGCCGCACCCGGCGCCACCTGACGGCGGGTTGCCGCTGTCCGCGCGGACAAGCTGCCACTGCTGGTTGGCACCGTTCCAGTCGGAGTACTGCACGATGTTCCCGCCGTCGGCCGTCGAGGCGCCCTGCACCTCCACGGCCTTGCCGCTGTGCCGGCTGATCAACCGGACGTGGCCGCCGTCCGAGTCGGCCAGCCGGAACTGCTGGTTCGTCCCGTTGAGGTCGGACCACTGCACGATCGCACCGCCGTCGGCGGTCGACCAGTTGTGTACGTCGAGGACCTTGCCCGAGTGCCGGGACTTCAGCCGGTAGTAGCCGCCACCCGAGTCCACGAACTGCCACTGCTGCTGGTTACCGTTGTTCCGGGACCACTGGGTGATCCGGGCACCGTCATTGGTCGCGAGGTTGTACAGGTCCAACGCCTTGCCGCTGTTCCGGTTCACCAGGACGTACCAGGCGTTGGTGTCCACGGTCGCAGCCGCTGCGGGCGCCGCGTTCACAGCGACGAACGTGCCGGCCGCCATGACCACGGCCGCCGCCGCGGCCAGCCCTGACCGCCAGCGACGCCTGCGTGGAGAGGCGAGACGAGCCTCACCGATGGCCTTCATGGTCCACTCCTTCGATCGGGGTCACCCACGAGCAGAACGCACGCGCGTGCCCTGGCGTGTGTGCCGGCATCTGGTGGTGGCGTCGGCACATCGAGGTGTTTGTGCGGGTGGAGATGCGGCCACCGGCCCACGTCCCGGCCGCAGCCCGGACCGGCCGAGGAGCAGGACCGCGCCGACCGCGGCGGTGCATGGCCTGGCTCCCGACAGCCACGCGTCCCGCAATTCTGTGCCGACGGAACGGTCGGCCTAACCGATGCGGATCAGTTGCCACTGCTGGTTGTTGCCACCCCAGTCGGCGTACTGGACGATGTTCGCCCCGTCAGCGGTGGACGCACCCTGCACCTCCACGGCCTTGCCGCTGTTGCGGTTGATCACACGCACGTAACCCCCGGCTGATTCGGCGAGGCGGAACTGCTGGTTCGTGCCGTTGCCATCGCTCCACTGCACGATCGCCGCGGCGTCGGAGGTGGAGAAGTTGTAAACGTCCAGCACCTTGCCGGAGAGCCTGGACTTCAACCGGTAGTAGCCACCACCCGAGTCCACGAACTGCCACTGCTGCTGGTTACCGTTGTTCCGGGACCACTGGGTGATCCGGGCACCGTCATTGGTCGCGAGGTTGTACACGTCCAACGCCTTTCCACTGTTCCGATTCACCAGCAGGTACCAGGCACTGGTATCCACCGGGGAGCCCGGCGGAGGCGTGGAGGGCGGGTTGGCGCCGGCGTTGAGGGCGTTGAGAACGGAGGTGTACGCCGCCTTCTTGTTGCCTGACCGATCGAACAACAGGGCGTCGTCGGTGCCGCGCCAGGAGTCGCTGTCCCGCACACCCCAGACCGTGATGCCGTTGCAGCGCGAGACAGCCAGGCAGGCGCGGGTGACCGTGGCGTAGATGTTGGCCTGGTTGGAGCCCGTCATGACGTCGAGTTCGGTGATCTGCACGTCGACGCCGAGGTCGGCGAAGCGCTGCAGATTGGCCTGGTAGTCCCCCGGGACCGAGGTGCCCAGGTGGGACTGGAAACCGACACAGTCGATCGGTACGCCACGGGCCTTGAAGTCCCGCACCATGTTGTAGACACCGGTCGACTTCGCATTGACGCCGTCGGTGTTGTAGTCGTTGTAGCACAACTTCGCACCGGGATCGGCCGCCCTGGCTGCGCGGAATGCCGCCTCGATCCAGTCATTGCCCGTACGCTGCAGGTTCGAGTCACGCCGACCGCCGCTGCCGCCGTCGGCGAATGCCTCGTTGACCACGTCCCAGGAATGGATCTTCCCTCGGAAATGGGTGGCCACCTGGGTGACATGGTTGATCGCGGCGTTGCGCAAGGTGGTGCCGGACAGACCCTGCGCCCAGCCCGGTTGCTGCGCGTGCCACAGCAGGGCGTGACCGCGCACGCTCATGCCGTTGGCCTGGGCGTGACTGACGAGACGATCGCCGCCCGTGTAGCTGAACCGACCCTGTTGCGGCTCGGTGGCGTCCCACTTCATTTCGTTCTCGGCGACAACACTGTTGAATTCGCGGTTGAGGATGCCAACGTACTGACTGTCGGAGAGCTTGCCCGTCGCGACGGCCACGCCAAAGTAGCGGCCCTTCTCGGCGGCGGACGCTTTCAGGGTCGTGCCGGCACTGGCCGTCGAGGCCAGCGCCACCGTCATACCCGCGGTCAGTGCGACGGCGATAGTCGCCGCCGACAGCAGAGTTCTCTTGGTTCTCATGTCGTTCCTTCTCGTTGTCTTGCACCGGTGGTGGTGTGGTGGTGCCCTTTCGCTCAGGGAAGCCGGTCCGGGACGGCAGACCGGTTCGCTGACGGTCAGATGGGTGAGTGGCGGCGCCTCCAGGTGCGCTCCGCCGGTCATCGTCGGCCGGTCCGCGCTGGCTCGGGCGTTCCGACCGGCTGTCGCAGACAGCTGCTGATGGTCCTGAAGCGACATCCCTGTGCCCTGGGGGATGCCCTGGACGCGAGGTTCGGCCAGCTCGGCTCGCCCGGTGAGCCACAGATGCCGTCATCCTCGACATCGAGAGTGAGCGATAACATTTCGTTCGTCAAGACGTGATCGGGCATCCATGCCCGTGCCCTCCGGAACACCGTTCCATCCGAACGAATCTTGGCCGCGCCCCTCGCCGTCGCCACGGAACGGGCTGTCGGGGGCGTCGGCTCGGTGTCACGGGCGCATGGGACGATCACCCTGTTATCGCTCACATCAAGCAGACGAGAAAGACACCAGCGCGACCAGGGCCTGCGCGCCACCGCCCTGCCACACCCGATGCCATCGCCGTGAACCTGCTCGCCCTGCGCGACGCCACCTGCGTACGCCGGCCCGCCTACCTCCGTCGGCCCACCTACACCTGAAGCTGACGTTGGAGATTGTGCGCAACCCCCTCGGTTCCGTGCACGCCCGCGCGCGGAATGCGCTCCAGGAACTCCGGAAGAGTTTTCGATCCCGTACAGGCAGCGGGGCCGGGAACGTTCCGGTGGCCACCGGAGCTCTGCCGCCGACCGTGCGCGTTCGTGGTTGAAGCTTGCCCGAGGGGCAGTGAACGCAAGTACGGATACGAGCGCGAGGTCGGTCGGCTATGCGCTTGCGCCCGGGTGGCGATGGGGCAGGATGGCGTCGTGCCGCTGTTCGAGATCCAGCCCGAGGCGATCGTTGCCGTGCCCTCGACCACGTTCGCGGTGGAGCAGGTGCTGGAGCGGGCGGACCTGCAACGGTTGCTGCGTGCCCACATTGGTGTGATCGCCGACGAGGTGCTGGTGGTGTCGGAGGAGTTCGGGGCGTTCACTGAGGCGCGGCGTCGTATTGACCTACTGGGCGTGGATCGGCAGGGGCGCTTGGTGGTCATCGAGCTCAAGCGGACGATCGACGGTGGGCATCTGGAGTTGCAGGCGTTGCGGTACGCCGCGATGGTGTCGGCGATGACCTTCCCGGACTTGGTGGACCATTACGAGCATTACTTAGCCCGGGTAGAGCCGGATGCGGTGGACGAGGCACGTGGCCGGCTGGCCGACTGGCTGGACGACGGCGAGGACACCACGTTGAGTCGCGAGGTGCGCATCGTTCTGGTCGCGGCCGGGTTCGACCGGGAGATCACCACGACCGTGTTGTGGCTCAACGACATCTACGGACTGGATATCCGATGTGTGCGGCTCAGCCCGTACAGGGTCGGCGATCGTCTGCTGGTGGATGTGCAGCAGGTGATCCCGTTGCCGGAGGCCAACGAGCTGACCGTCCAACTGCGACGCCGGGAAACTCAGGCCCGCGCGACACGGTCGGACAATCGGGACTGGACCACGTACGTGATCACGACCCCACACGGTGCGAGCGAGCCGTTACGCAAGCGTTGGGCCGTGCTGGAGATGGTCACGGCCCTGCACCGCGCCGGCGTTCCGGGTGACGCACTCGCGCGGGTGCTGCCCCGTTCTCGGTTCCTCGACCTGGACGGCGTCCTGTCCGGCCAGGCACTCGCCGACGCGTTCATCGCTATATATCCGGGCGCAGACGGTCGCATCGGTCGGTGGTTCATCGAACGTCCCCTCCATGATGCGGACCGCACGTGGGTGCTGTCGAAGATGTGGGGAACAAAGACACAGCCCACCCTCGATCGCCTTGTCCGGCTGGCACCGGCGGGCGGCTTCGAGTACGAGGCGATCAACACGGCATAGGACATCCTGCACGGCCGGCGGTTGACCATGCAGCCGTCATCCGGCCGCACTGCGGTATGCGCGCCTCCAACCAGCGCCAAGCTGTCCTATGCCTCCGTGTCCAGACCCCCACGCCTCAGCCCCCGGTCATACCGATTACAGTGCGTGAAGACTTCACGGACGTGAGGTGAGAGTGCTTGCGCCGACCGTGAAGATCGTCCGGCCGTTCTCATCCTCGACGCTGAAGTGCAAACGGATTACTGCCAACCGGTTCCCGACCTGGTCCCGGGCCCATTCGAGCACATCACACGGGAATTCAAGCCCTACTGGAAACTCGACCCCAGGTGCCAGCCGATCGGCGTCATCGAAGACCGGGACCTTGTCGATAAGCGACACGACGGTGCCGTCTGCCTCGTTCAGGTGCACCTCCACCCAGCCTGGCCAGTCTTCATCGATCCACCGGACTGCTTCGACGTGGACATAGTGCATGGCAAAGATGGTCCTCCCCCGGAGCGACCGGCAGGACTCAACCTGCCGCGTGCTACACGCTATGCGCATCCGGATCTGCCGCCGATCGGGCGTCACGTTGAGTAACAGGCGACGCTCGAGGCACGACCTTACCGATGACAGTGCGGGTTAACCGCCAGTTGCGCATTCGTGCGAGTGTCGATGCAAAGGTGCCCCCGCTGCGAGGGGGTGGTTCCGCTATCGACGAGGACAGAACTGAAACCGCAGCGTCAAGACCGCCGATATCAGCCAGGCCGTCAGCGCTGGAGGCTGCGTGTTAACTGCCTTCGACGGCAGTCCACAAGCACCGCAAGCGTCAACAGCGCCAAGCATGCAACGAGGGCCACGATTCCTGTCATCGGGCCGAAGTCGTGACTGAAAGGCGTGTATAGAAAGATCGTTATCCACATAGCGGAGGAAAGGAGCAGCCTTGCCGCACCCGTCATCATCAGCCGCTTCTGGTGCTCGCCCCGCCGCTTGGCACGCCAAACGACGACCACCTGCCAGAGCGCGTAAACGCTCAAGACTGCATTCAATACTACGCAAACGACGAACAGAGAATCATCAGCCACGTCAGCTCCCACGCCGCCCGGGAAGTCCGCCCACGGGCGCCACGGTACGCGACGATCAAAACCCTAGCGGTCCCCGGCACCGCCGGACGACAGGCGGGTGCCTGCCAGGCGAGGACAGCGGCGAAGGTACGCGCGCCATCGTCTCCCTCGAGAAGGGCACAGAAGCCTTTGCGCTCTTTACCCAGCGGTGCACTGATCCGCCGCGATCCGCGCGAACGCCGATGCCGACGAGGTCTGCCTGCGGTGGCGTGAGCCCTACAGCCAAAGGTGGTCGCTTTCATGGTCAACTGCCGGTACGGAGCCAACCGCCATCGCGCGGCGGACTGCTGAAGGGGGCGGGCATAGGTGCGAAGACCTCGCTGCTTGCGTTTACTGACGGGGACCTGCCTCTCTGGCATTGCGCGGCGCGACGCCCTGCGACCCGGCCGAGGCTGAGCGAGCCTGAGGCGACGATCGCGAAGGAGGCCGTGGAGGCGGAGATGGCGACCTTGGAAGGCGTTGAAGCGGTCGGTGGCCGAGCGGATGGGCCGGAGTAGCCGGACTTGCCGTCATCGGATCGGTGCGATAGAAGGAACACCTGTCAGGCCCGGCTTCGGAGGCGGCGTGTTCGTCGATCAGGACCAGTTTTCGTTTTTAGAGGACCTCCGCCGCAACTGGCGCGAGATCCGCGGCGAGTGCCTCGCGCTGGCCGAGGATTCCTTCGAGCCGTGGGTGCAGCGTCACATGTACGGCGAAGGCTGGAGCGTGTACGGACTGATCGCGTTCGGCACCCGCATCGAAGCAGCCCTGTCCGCCTGCCCACGCACCGCCGACGCGCTGCAACACATACCCGGTCTGACCACCGCCGGATTCTCCCGCATGACCACAGGCACCAGGATCAAGCCCCACGAAGGCTGGGTGACCACCGTCTACCGCGCCCACCTGGGCCTGGTCGTACCCGAGGGCGACTGCGCACTGAGGGCGGGCGGCCAGACCCGCCGCTGGCACGAGGGCAGGACATTCGTGTTCGACGACACGGTCGAGCATGAAGCATGGATCCACACTGGCGAGACCCGCACCGTCCTGCTGTTCGATTTCCTGCGCCCGGGCCAATCCATGGACCAGCTCGACGACCTCCCGCCCGAGGTCGCGGCGCACCTACGACGCCGGACAAAGCCTCCCGAGTAGCAGTATGAAGGCCCACCAGCCGGCAAGCCGTTGAGCCGTATGTCCGGAAGCGTAAAGGCAGGGACGTCCAGGCTCCCCGCTCGAGATCCGCCAGGGGCTGTCTCGGCTAACTGCTCTGGCTCGCTTTCGGTGGTAGCAGAAAGCAGTTCCGGTGACGGCAGTACGACATCGCAGGTCGGGGGCTGCGAGCGTGTCCAGCCACTCGGCGAACTGCAGTTGCAGCTCCTTCCCCGAGGCTGGCCATCTCAGAGAAACGCCAGCATATGAGGGAAATCCCGGGGCGTCTCTGCCTACTACCGAATGTCACCACCGAAAGTTAGCCAGAGCCGAAATCAACGCAGTCCCCCATGAGACGGCGAAGCTCCTGCTACCGCCAACCACGCACGAGGTCGTTAGCCCCAGGGGCCCGCAAAGTCGTGGCGTGTGTCCGGCTTGGGTCTGTCGACATAGACGCGCCCGGGTGGGGAGATGCAGGGCGGGCATGGGCCTTTTCATGAGATCATCGAGGTTCTCGAGGCCTAGTGACCCATCTGAAGTGAGTCATGCCCGCGCTGCCATCACCTTCGTGAAGGGGCGAGGTTAACGTCGGCTACGGAACTGGCGAAACAGGTCCCTGTCCTCCCAATCAGGATCGAACGATTCGTATACGCCTTCCAGTATGCGCCCCCTCCTGGCATCGTCGCATTCATCCAACGCTTTCCGAGTGGCGCGTTTCACGGATTCCCAACGCAGGATATGCATCGAGAATTGCAAGATCTCGGCAGCGCCAAAGTTCCGCAACAAAAGAAGTTCCTCGAATTCCCTCTCGAACTTGTCATTCAGATTAGGATTGTCTAGCACAAGGGCAACGAGGCTACTTAACGCAGGCTCAATCTCAATATAATCGACTCCAGGAAACTGCCGCTCCAGCACTTTACCCACGTGGTCTGCAAGCGTTTTAAATGCGCCGACAGCACCATCACCACTTCTCCTTGCAGAGCCCCGTGATATCGATTCCATTATTCGCGAACGCTCCCTCTGCGGCACTCTGCGCCGCAGCGCCGCGCGGCCGGTAGCGCCCAGACTTATTGTCCACGCTGCGCACCCTGCCGCCGTGTACCTTGAACTCCCCGTCTGCGCGAACCAGTGCGCCTTGAGCTAGGTCGATGTGAACTTGCGTGCTTGTGAGTCGGCCTACAACGAGCTGCATCGGCGGTTACGACATAACCCATAGCGCCGCTCTGTGAGAGTATTTCGCTATTTTCGATGGTGCGCGCGGGCCTGACAACATCATCTGGGAACTTATTATCGAATAGAGCATCCCCGCAGTTATGTACGAGGACCGGCGTGTTGCCGGCTATCACATAGTACGTGTGAACGTTGGCGACCGTAAGGTCGCGCATCAATCTCGTAGGGCGGATGAGAACAGGCCATGAAGCGCCTCGGCTGGACGTCGAACGGGTTGCGATCCCTCGTAGGGCGGATGAGGACACACCCAGGGCGGGGGCGACTGGTCGCCGACCGGCGTCACATAGCGCTCCTCGGCATGCCGCTGCAGATGCATCATGAGCGTCGGTGACACCGGCTGCCACCGCACCGTGTGTCACCCTTTTCCCGCAACAGAATGAGGCACTGATCCGGATCCAGATCCACCGGGCACAGCGCCAGCGCACCACCCCGGCGGCACGCCGTCTCCGTGTGCAGCCGCAACAACAGGCTGTCCGACGCCGGATCGTCACCGGTGCTGGCCGCGACGGCGTTGATCTCCGCCAGCCTCGTGTCGGCCACCGCCCGCCTGGTACTCGGCAACCGCCGCGGCTTGGCCACCTTCAAAGCAGGATTGTCCGCCGCCGCGATGAACCCATCAGCGACCGCCCGCTTGTACAGACACCGCAACGCTGCAATCAGATGCTCCGCCGCACTACGCCCACCGCGCGTTCCGCCGGGCCACCACATGCGTCTTGACGTACTCCGCCAACCGCTCGATCTCCGACGGCGTCGGCTCGTCAAGCCGCTGCTGTCCCCAGTGCTCCAACACCCGCTTCCAGTACGCGCCATACGCCCGACGCGTACCTTCGCTCACCGCCGCCGGCACGACCGGCACGTACTCGGCGAACGTCGGCGCCGGCGGACGCGCCAACGCCGCCTCAACAAGATCAGCCGGTGAGATCCCCATCCGCGCCAGCAACAACCGGGCAGCATCCAACTCGGCCCGACCCGCCGCAGTCCCGCTCACGGCAGATCACCGCCGAGAACAGCAGCGTGGAGCTGGAAGATCATCGCGTCCAGGGCGGCGGGAGGATGCACCACGAGCAGCCGGTCAGCAGGGTTGGCCGCCAGCAGCACCCGATCACCGGCCGTCAGCCCACACCAGTGCCGCACCGTCGCCGGCAGAAGGAGATGGCCTTGGCCCGTAACGGTGAAGACACCCTGCCCGTCCTCGCGGACGACGATCAGTCCTGCGCCCTCGTGGATGTGCAGCCGAGTGCCAGATCTCCGGCCGAGAGCGCGGACGATGGTGCGGTCGGCGATCCGACCGCTGGCATCAAGGGCCGCCAGCCCGTAGACCATCGCGCCCACCCGCGGCGTCGAAAGAACCGGCAGCGGGAGAGGTGGTCGACGCAGTCGCTCGTCAGGTCGACGACCTTCCGGACCCCCGGTTCGACAACATGACCGGGGGGGGATCACGGGAGCCACAGCGGCATCACCACGACGACAGCCCCCACCCGAAGCGGGGGCCACCGAAGGCGTCGCTCAGATCAGATCGGCGTGGTCAAGCGCGCTTGACCACCAGTACGTGAAACACAGCAGGGATGCTGCAAAATTGTGTCCGAGGGGCAACACAAACCAAAACCCAACAGGGTCCGGCGCTGGCGACGGTGATCCCGTTGATCTAGCGAACGGGTCGCGACACGTCCGAGTCTCTGCCCCGGGCACCAGAAGGCCCGCCGATGTCTAGTGACGTCGGCGGGTCTCTCGTCCGCTGCGCCGGTGGCGATATCTGAACGCCACCGGCGCCGCATTGACCTTCGCTATGCGCCGCTGTTCAGCCTCTGCCAGGACCGGGCGATCACCGGTTCCGGCACCCATCGCCCGTCGACGTCGCTCTGGTCGATCACGTCCAGCATCTGAAGTATGCGGGCGGTCCGGTCCGGCTGGGAACCGGTGAGCGCGCACAGCTCGATCATCTCGTCGTAGGTGACCGGAGCGGCGTACTCGAGCAGCGCCTGGAACGCGGCTTCGGCACCGGTGTCGGTACTCAGCCCGGTCGACTCGACGAATTCGGTGGCTCCGCCGACGGTCGCCAAGTACGTGGCCACCTGCTCGCAGATCTTTCTGGTGCTGGTGTGTTCCCGGGCCTTCTCCGCGGCCAGGTCCAGCAGATACGGCCATCCGCCGGTTGACGTCATCAGCTGGGCCTGGCTGGTCGCGTCGGTGAACACCTTCATCCGCTCGTTGTCCGACAGCCATGTGCGTAGGCCGATATCGGTGGCCCGGCGCAGGGCGATCACATCATCGCTGCCGAGTCCGAGGTCCGGGCTGGTCAGCAAATCCAGAATGCCGGAGGCTTGAACGTCGACAAGGACGGCGACGGTGCGGGTCGTGCCGGAGGCCGGCTGGATCTGCATCGCGTTGACGATCGTGGAGGTGACCGTTTCCGGTTTGGCGGTGAGCAGTGGGCTCAGAACCACGTGGTGCCGGCCGCCGATGTCCCCGTCTCGCAGCGCCTTGCCGTACGCCTGTGGCCGGGTGGTGACCGTCAGGTCGAACCGGGCCCCGAAACTCTTGCGTGACTGCTCTAGCAGTTCCTGCACCCGATCGACGGCTGTGGCCCTGGCCCCGGCGATAACCCTGATGGTGCTGCCGGCGGTGCGGGTGACGAGTTTGGACAGCTGCTGATCGGTACAGGGGGAGATCCGGCCGTCGGCGAGGTGGCCACGAGCCTGTTCGGTGGACAGCTTCGTTGGCGTCTTACGCCACTGGGAACTGCACAACTCCTCCCAGATCTCGTCGGCGGTACCGAGCAGCCGCAGCACGTTCGTCGACCGCAGCCGCCAGCGGGTGCCGCCGACGGTGGCCGCAAGAACTCCGAGTTCACGCATCTCGTCGAGCAAAGACCGGAACTCGCCGGGCTCCTGCCGGGCGAAGCCCGCCGGCCACCACCGTTGGCATTCGTTGCGCAACTGCGAGGTCGTCATGGTGTGGTCGGCGCCGTTCTCCAAGGCGAAGTAGGCGACGACGAGGGCGATGAGTTTGTACCGGGAGTCCAGGTCCAGGGTGAGATGGACGGTCTGGCGGATCCGCTGCTTCAGCGACTCGGACCCGAGGACCTGATCCAGCAGGTTCTCGTCGATCAGGTAGACAGGGCCGCCGTCACGGCGGTTCAGAACCGAGCTGACCAGGGCTTTGCCGGCCATCTGCAACAGCTTGGGCTGGTAAGTGCAGTAGGCGAGGACCCGGTGGACCAGTTCGTCGGACGCGAAGCGGATACCGAGCGCCTCCATGGGCGTGAACAGCAACTGGTACGCCGGTTCGGGGCTGAGTGGGCCGATCGCTACCTGGTCACCGAGGTGAGCGTTGGCCAACGGCTGGTTCGGCAAGTTGGCGAACCGCTGTACCTGATGCAGGCCGGCGAAGACCGGTTTGAAACGCCGGCCGGGGTACTTGTCGCGCAGGTTACGCAGGTGCGTAACGTGCTCGAAGCCGCGTTCGGCGTCCGCGTCGAAGAATCCGTCACATTCGTCGATAAGCAGTAGCATCCGGCGGGCCGGATTCTGGTCCAGCCATGTGGTGATCGCGGCGATGACGTCCTTGACGGGGTCGCGGGTCCTCTTTGGCAACGCGATTCTGTTCTCGGTGAGCTTCTCGGCCAGTTTGTCCCACAGTGTGAGCGGGTTGACCTTAGTGCCGATGACGTTCGGCAGCGTCACGTAGATCGGCAGGTTCGTGGGCACCCGCCCGAACGCCCGGGCGGCCTCCTGCAACAGGGCCGTCTTGCCGAGCTGCCGGCCGCCGTAGAGCAGGTTCGGGCCGTTCGGGTCAGTGATGTCGGCACGTTCTGACCGCCGGCCGAAGAACATCTCCAGCGGCAGGGCCGCCTGCCCGTCCGGGGCGTACGGGTTCGTGGCCGCGAACGGCAACAGGGTCCGAGCGGTGGTGATGAACTGACCGCTGCCGTGTAGCGCCAGGTGCAGGATCGCGATGTCGTCAATCACGATCACGGGCTTCTCGCTGTGCTGGGCGCACATCCGGGCGAGATCTTCACGCTGGCCGGTGGTCATCGCGGCGAACAGCAGCACGATGACCGGCAGGTCGGTCCCGGGGTCCTGGTCGATCCAGCCGAACATGGCCCGTACATCGGGTTCCCCCCAGCACAACATGATTCGTTGCTGGCCGCCGGGCGGCGGGCTGTACTGCGGTACGCCCTGGGTCTCGCCGACACGGCGTACGTCGGTCAGATCCCACCAGGCACGGCGGGAACTGCCCTTGGGCTTCATATCCCGTACCGGCTGCATGCTGGCGAACTCGATACCGGCCAGCAGCAACGCCGCCGCCAGACTGCTGCGCTGCACCCGGTCGTGCCGGATGTCGCGCATGTCCAGCCACGTCTGCAACAGGTCGGCGGTGGTCCGCTGCGCGGGAGTCAGTTCGTGGACGTCCAGCGCCGGATGGGGTTTGCCGTAGCGGACCGCGTCGATCAAGTCCCGGGTGAGGCCGCCGGGGACCCGCTCGGTCAGCCGCAGGAAACGGGTCAGGTCCTCCGAGGGCTCCGCAGACGGCAGAGTCTCGCCGAGCACCGCGGCAAGCAGGTACTCCTCAGCGGTCGCCAGGTCGCCGGCGGCGATACGGTCCTGGATCTGGTTTAGGCGCTGACTGCGGTCCGCTCCGGGTGGTACTTCGCTGTCCGCGCGGCGCCGCAACGCCGCCTGAGCCTCGTGCCGATACATCGGCAACTGTTCCTGAACGTCGATCAGCCGGCGGCGGTAGTCGCTCAGGTTGACCTGCTCCGGCGCGGCGGCTAGTCGGGAGACGTCCCCGGCCGCCAGAACACTGGTGACGGCGGTGCCGGCGTTCTCGTCAAGCTGACCGAGACGGGTGGCGCGGGCCACGTCCTCAGCAACGCTGTGATGCAGGGCCTTCAGCTCTAACAGCGACTGTGCGGCAGCAGCCGTGAGCTGCTGGCTCATCTCCCGGGACTTCTCCGGCTCCGTGACCGCACTGATGAGCAACCCGGCGGTGGCGTACTGCTCCGCCCGAAGCCGCTGCGCGAACGCGTCGGACCAGCCGGTGGAAGCCGCGACGGCGATCTCCTCGATGGTGGCTGGCCGCTCAGGAATGCCCTCGGCAGTGAACGGTAGCTGCGGGCAGAGCAGCAACTCCTGATGGATGACGGCATCGGGATCCCGGTCGGAGCCGGCCAGTTTGCGCCCGTCGAGCAGGCCGACGCTACCGTGCAGGCTGGTCACGCACACCTGTGCCGCCTCAGCCTTCAGCAGCCAGGGCGTGCCCGCGGACGAGGCGATCAGGTTCTGTAGCTCATCCTCGGCGGCCGGCCACTGGGCAATCACGTCCACACGCAGACGAGCCAGTTCGGCCGGTACGGGGCCGTGTGCGGTGGCCTGGTTTACCCGGACCGCGTCAGCCCAGGCTCGCACGGCGGCTACGGACCGTCCGGCCATCTCCTTGAGCTTGCGGCGCTGGCGGCCCTGCAGAGGGCGAGTGCTACCGGAGCGCATCTCGGCATCCTCGCGGTCGAGCAGGTCATCGACGTACTGACGCTTGGCGAACAGGCGCAGGCTCTCGGTTACCGCGTCGATCTCGATACGCTGGTCGGTTGCCGCGAGGGTCAGGAGCCGGCCGATGGCCCCGTTCGGGGACCACCACAGGGTGGCGATCTGATCAGCGCGGTCGAAGGCAAGGTTTCGGGGCTTGTTGAGCTCGGTTTGGGCAGCCTCGACGGTCACTGCTATGTCGTTGTCCGCTCCGGCGATTGGGGCGAGCGCCGCCAGCAGCTCCGGGCTGTACAGTAGGCGCTTCTCCGTGGCGGTGCCGATCGTGTCAGCGATCGAGGACACCGCCGGCAGCTCGCGCAGGGATTCGGCCACCGACCGGGCGACCTGGCCGGCGCCCGCGTCGGCGGTGACGAGGCAGGCCCGGACGGCACCGGCCAGCAGCAGCATCTGCGCCGTGGTGTCGCTGGACGGCGCGGCGCCCTGCTCGGCTTCCAGAGCGACCCGTAAGGCGTCGGCGGTCGGGGAAGTCTCGCTCCGAACCGCGGTGGCCAGGGTGAGGACCCGCAAAGCATCAGCACGGCGCCGGTCCCCGCACGCGGTGGCGGCGTGATAGGTCAGGCTCAGCCGGCCCGCGCCGAGCAGCTCCCGGACCAGCTCACGGCCGGCGGCGGGGTCGGTAGAACTCGTGTCATCGGCTTGGCCCCGGCCAGCGTCGTCGCCGGCCGGGTCGTCCTCGGGAACATCGATGGTCACGTCCTCACGAACGGCCGAACCGTCGGTGGCCGTGGTTGGCTGGTCCTCGCCGAGCGGAGCAGGGTCGGTGAATGCCTCGTCGGCCGGCGGAGGCACCGTGACGACCGGCTGCGGAGCGGTAGCCGGCTCCGGTTCCTCGGTAGCGGTCGGCTGCGGTTCAGGAGAGGCGACCACCGCCGTTTCAGGACCGGTCGCGGCGGCCTGCGGCGCAGGCTCGGAGACCGGCGTATGGCTGACCTCCTCTTCGCTGGGTCCTGTAATCCGCAACTGCCCGGTAATGGCAGCGGTGCGCAGGGCGGCGAGGTCGGCGGGCAGATGCGATTCGAAGACGGTCAGGGCCGCGGACAGGGCCTGCATGTCTTTGGTCTCGGAGGCGATGATCAGGTCCAGCAAAGCGACCAGGCCAGCCGCCTGCCGCTGCTGGTCCGCGTCCCAGAGCGGGTTCTGCTGCAAATCGGCAGCGAGCTGTATCGCCGCAGTGATTCGGCCCTGTTCGCTGGTCGGTCCGGTGAGCCGGCTGATGTCGGCGAGCCGGTCGTGATGACCGCACTGACCGGCGGTCGCGGTTAGTGCGGTGAGCAGGTCCTCGACGGTTACGTCAGCGGGTATGTCCCGACCCAACTGGGTGAGCAGGTCACGAGCTGCGTCGGCCGCGTCGAGGAACTCGATGACCGGGTCCAGGTCGGTTCGACCCGGGATCTGACCACGGTGCAGCACGTCAGTAAGGGCCTCCGCAGCTTCCCGGGCCGCAGTGTGGCGGGTGGTCAGGTTCGTCGCGGCAGCCGCAACGTCACCAGCGGCCATGGAGGTGCCAGGTTCGGCAGGCATGATGTCAGATCCTTTTGCTATCGAGTCGTTGCCGAGACCGGGCGGTCGGAATGTTTCGATACCGGCTGACTCGGTGCTGCCGCCGTCGTCGATTTCATCGTCGCCATAAGGCGCGGCTCCGCCTTCATTGTCATCAGTCTCATAAGCATCGAAGATGGCCTGTTCTATCTCTCGGCAGGCATGCATGATGTCGTTTACGGCCTTCTGCGGCCAGCCAGGAAGACCGAGAGCGGCGTCCAGGCCGACCCGCAGAGCGATGGTCATGATCGGGGAGACCGGGCCGTGGCACACCAGCGCCAACCGCAGGATCGCGGTCTGTGCCGGGTCCTTGGTCAACGCTTGCCGTAGCGCCTCCTCCGCCTCCAGAAATCCGGCATCAGCATTGTGACGCCACAGCGTTCCGAGTCGTTCGGCTACCGAGACAGTGAGAAAAAGGGCTGCGTCGTAGCGCTTATGTGTCGGCCACGCCCGAAGTTTCGTCAGTCCCCAACCCGCCGAGACCGTGGTTGGCCGTTTGGCGGGCGGGACACCTAAGTCATTGAGGAAGTTTGTTCTACTTGGCTGAGGTAACTGCCACGCGAGAGCGGCGAACTGCTCGCTATTCAGACATTCCAAAGAGTCCGTTACCGGATCGCCGAGCTCTGCCAGGCTTGCCCGCAGTGCCGTCACCGCTTCAGAGTCGGACTCGGCCTGTAATGGGGTGAATGGGCTGCAGCAAAGGCAGGCTTGTGCATGCCTGCGCCGATGCCGGCGGGACGGGTAGGCCATCGTAAGGGATACTCACTTCCGGAGGGTCGCGCTCGGCCAAGGGTTGATGCGGATCAGTGCCGGGGCTGCTGAGGCACGGCGAGATGAAGCAGTGGGGCGGATTCACCGGAGCCACGCAGCTGCCCACGAACCCAGGTGTATCCACCTGGAAGTTGGGTGTCGGCGCCCGGGCCGTGCACCTTGAGGACCCAGGCGGCGTACTCCCGGCGGGCGGTGTCACTGGCCTGATGTCCGGGCTGCAGCCGTCGCTTGAACGCAGGCACCCAGTGTTCGCGGACCTGGCCGGCAAGGATCTCCGCCCGAGTCTGCGGTCGGTGGCCGTTACGGCGGGCGGTGCCGTCGGGCCACCAGACAAACGCCTCGAGCCTGCCGGGTTTACCGTCTTCCGTTGGTTCGCCGGGCTCCTTGGTCAGGGTGCCAGCGTCAACGAGACGGTCGCACGTGTACACGACCTGCCACATCAGCGGCGGCGCGACCAGATCGGGTCCGAACAGGGCGGCGAGCAGCTGCGGGCCGGTAAGCCGCCGGGCACCGAACGCTCCCTGCTCTCCATGCCGATGCAGCGCGGAGATGATCAGTGGCTGCAGTTGCGGTACGCCGCGCTGGCGTTCGGAAACCCCCGGCGGCAACGGTTCGGGAGACGGCGGCACGGCGGCCGCGTCCGCAG
The DNA here is from genome assembly GCF_040296145.1 of Micromonospora sp. NPDC002296. NCBI lineage: Bacteria > Bacillati > Actinomycetota > Actinomycetes > Micromonosporales > Micromonosporaceae > Micromonospora > Micromonospora sp. NPDC002296. Next base: position 37,656 of record NZ_JBEOWQ010000012.1, on the reverse strand, counting down.
CGGGAGGTTCGGCACCGATCGACGCGGCGAGGATCGCGGTGTCTGCGTCCCAACGGTATTGGTCGCCATACGGCAACGGCTGATCTAGCAGCGTCGTGGTGACGCTGATCCGGGTCGCATTACGGGCCGCAGCGACGGTGATCTTGATTCCGGCGTAGAAGGTCCACGGCCAGCTGACACCGGTCAGGGTGGCGCCGCTTCGGTTGATCTGTTGAACCTGTTCGCTGTCATCAAGGGTGTCCCCGTCGTGGTGCAGCTGCATGATCAGCGATCCCGCGCCGAGCACGCCGGTGGCCGCAGGCGGAAGGGCCAGCTCTCCGGCTTCCCAGTGACTCTCGCGCAGCGCGACGGTGAACACGACCAGGCTGTCCGCGACGACGACGAGATCCGTCTCGCCCTCATCTGCGGTTCTGGTGTCAGCTGGGGTCGGTCCGGGCGGGATCTCGTCTATGATCGGCCCCGCCGGCCGGTGTTGCTTCTCGCCGGGATTGTCGTCGTCGACGGGTGCGTCTGGCTCCACGGGTTCGGGTTGGGGCACGGCAGACCCGTCGCTGTCGCCGAGTGGGTCCGGCCCGGCGGGTTCGATGGCGGGGGCCACTGTTTCGACGGTGTCAATGGCGGAGCTGTTACCAAGGCCGAGAGGGATCCTTGGGTCGGCGGCCACCACCAGCGCCGAGACAGGCTCCCGCTGGGTACGCCACACACCGCCGGCCTGCCAGGCATCGTCGACGCGCAGGTGCACCCGTTCGGGCAGCAGTCCGTCGACAGCGGTGCCAGCCAGGTCCGCGGCGACGAGGTTGGTGTGCACGACGATTTCAGCGGCGCCGGTTAGCCCGAGCGGGTCGGGGGTGCCGCCGGCGGGAATCCGGCTGGACAGCAGCGGCCAGACGGCGGTGTAGCGGGGGTCCAGCGCGTTGCGGCGGACCGTTGCGACGACATCGTCGATGTCTGCGGCGGGCAGGCCGGGCCAGCCTTCGTGGGACCGCCGCGTGAACCGGTCCCCGCAGACGGCGTATCCGTTCCATCGCCGTAACCCGGCTGTGCCGTCCAGCAACTGGCCGATGGTGTCGAACGCCTGGTACAGAGCCGCAGCGAGAACCTGCTCATCGCCGGGATCGGTGAGCAACTCGGCGAGCGGTCCGCCGAGCAACAGCGGGCGGGCCGGCCCGAGCAGGTACGCGGCGTACAGGGCGACATCGTCACGGCTATCGGTCCTGGCTAGGTACTGCACCGGGCCGGTCAGATGCCCGCGATTGTCGAGGACCTGGCGGCGTAGCCGACTTAGTTCGCTGTAGTCGGCGGCGTTCAGGGCACCGAACGCCTGCACATCCAAGATCACCCGTTCGATACCGGTTCGGGTGCCATCAGACTGCTCGACGCCGGCCGGGGCGCCGGACAGCTCGGCCGGCGTCCAGCCGTCGACGTCAACCTCCGGGTCGGCGCCGTACCGAGCGACGACCTCGGCCAGCAGCGACCGGCGGCCACCCCGGTCGAGGTGCACGAACGTGCCGACTGGCAGCACTCGCCGGGCTTGCGGTTGCACGGCGATCGGAACGAACAGGTCCGGAGTGAGCACCTCCGCCCGGTAGCCGTGGGTTTCGACGTCGAACCCGAAATGCAGGGCGTTGAACGCGGTGCAGGTGTGCAGAGGCGCGGTGCGGGTCTGCGCGACTGCGGTTAAGTACCCGACTATCCGATGGGTCAGGTCGCTCGGGATTGCGGCCGGGCCCAGCAGCAGCTCTGGGACGAACAACGGCTCGTCGTCGAATGGCCGCCACACGGGGGCCACGGTCACGGTCATCCGGTTGCCTCCGGTGTTTTCGCACCGGCTTTCACGCGGGCGCGGGCGGCGTCACGTACGGCGTAGCGGCGCAACCGCCACACCCGGCCGTCACCGACGATCTCTCCGTTGGTGGTGAGAACGGTGACGGCTTCCTGCACTTGGGTGATCTTGATGCCGGGGTCGACACCGCGCAGGCGGTGATACAGCAGTTTCGGCCACAGCGGTCGCCGTCGCCCGTCCGCAGCCTGGTACGTCTCGTCGCCATGCAGGACCCGGTGGATCATTCCGGCGGTCAGGCCGCGGTAGTTGTCCCACAGCAGCGACCGGACGTAACGCTGGATGGCGGCCTGGTACGGGGCAGAGTCCCGCCGGGTCTCGGGTTTCGGCCGGGGTGTGTCCAGCGCGGTGAGCAGCGGCGGCAGCGGGGACCGATCACTGCTGGTCGACCAGCAGCTAGAGCACCGGCACGCCGTGGTGGAGCAGACCCCGTCGGGTAGCGTCACCTTCCCTGTCAAGGAGAAGTAGCTCCCAAACCCCATGTTCGCGCACCCGTCGGCGTCGTACCAGGCCCGTAGTTCCCGCAGGTCGTCGGTCAGCCGGGCCCGGTGCCCGATCATCTTCTGCAGGTAGTCGCCCGGCAGGGTGGCGTTCCCACGCGGGCCGACCGCTATAAGGGTTCGGTTGTTGCCCGCCTGGGACAGATCAATGACACCGAGGTCGTGCAGGGTCGCCAGGACCGCCCAGGTCTGTGCCGGGTCGTCGGCGATCATCCGGTAGCCGCGTACCTGCCTGGTGAGGGTCTTGTGCAGTTCAGTCAGTCGGTGCCGGCCCGGCGCGGTGGTGGCGAGCGTGGCGACCGCACCGGCGGCGGCGGTGAGAGTGTGGTCGTCGCAGCGGGCCGGGTCGTCCAGAGGTGTGATCGTCACCGTCGCTGGGAAGTCTCCATGATCGTCAACCGTTCCTGTTTCGGCGAGCACGGCCAACGCTCGCACGACCGTCGACCGGTACTGCGACACGGTGCCCGAGCGGCGGGCATCGTTGCGGGACAGCCTCCCGGCGGCGAGGTCGGCGGTCATGCACGTGTCGGTGATCCGGTCAGGGTCCAGGACCCCACCGTTGCGGGCCGCCGCCAAGACGGCCTGCCCGATCGTGCGCAACGTCTCCGGTGGCAGGCCTTGGGCAGCCATCCACATCACGGTCCGGAACCCTCGACCGGAGCCGAGTGCCAGTCCCGCCGACGGTGTGGTCACCTCGCCGGGTGGCCGGCCGGCCTGATCCCGGCCAGCTCGACCGAGCTGCTGATACAGGGCGGCCAGGTCCGTCGGCGGGGACACCACGAACACGCATCGGATGTCGCCGCGGTTGACGCCGAGACCGAACGCGCTGGTCGCCACGATCAGTAGCGGTGCGTATCCATCCTCGCCCTTGGCTGGCGCCTCCCGGAACTCGGCGAGCACGCCGGTCTTCTCCGCCTCCGACAGTCGGCCGTGGAATCGCCGCACGCGCTGGGCGCCGTCACCGACGAACTCGCGCAGGTGGGCGTAGACCGCGTCGACCTGCTTGACAGTCAGGCAATAGAAGATTGCGTGGTCGTCGCAGGCGGCGGCGACCTGCTCGGTCAGCCCGGCGATGGCGTTCGGGCCGGCGGCTCTCATCGTCCGCCGGTAGATCGCCAGTTCCGGGCGCAGCGGGTCCGCAGCGACCGTCACCAGCGGTTCACCGGCCGTCGTGGTGGCGGGCAGCCCGAACAGCCCGGTCCGCAGCCCTTCGCGGACAGCCCGGTTCGCAGTGGCGGTCACCGCAGTAACCCGCACCCCGTACCTGGACCGTAGTTCTGCCAGCAGCCGGCCGGCGCGGCGGAAGCTGGGCCGGAAGTCGTCGCCCCACTGCACGAATGTGTGTGCCTCGTCAACGGCGACCCGCCGCAGGATCCCAGCTGCGGCCGCGGCGCGCAGGAGATCCTGGAAGCGGCGGTTGGCGAGCCGTTCCGGGGACACGTACACCAGCTTGATACCGTGTTCGAACGTGCCGGTGAGCTGCTCGGCGACCTCGGTCTTGCCGCGGCGGCTGTTCGACTCGGCCATCGGTCCCACCAGCGCCCGGACCGCCCCGCCGACGGTCGCGTTGAGTTCCAGGGCCTGGTCGGCCATCAACGCGATCAACGGTGACACGACCACGGTCACCCCCGGCAGCGCCAATGCCGGCAATTGGAACGTGTACGACTTCCCGAACCCGGTCGGCAGCAGCGCCAACACATCCGTGCCGTCGGCGACCGCAGCGATCACCCGCTCCTGCTGCGGTTTCAACGCCAGCGGCGTGTCTGAGAACCGCAGATGGCCCGCGATCGCCGCGCACCGGTCGATCAGCAACCGTGCCAGGGTGCCGTCGGCGCGGGCTGCGTACTCCTGCTCGGGGGTCAGCTGCGCCTGCCGGATCTTGCGGGTCGCCGGCAGCAGGGTCTGTTCGGCCAGCGCCTGCGGTGTGCACAGCTGCTCGACTCGGCCGGCGTCGACTAGCCCGGTCTCACCGAAAAACCGCCAGATCCGCTCCCACCCGTCGGCCATCGTGGTCAGGTTCCCGCCCGCCGGTTCGCCGGTGTCATCGTCGGCAACCAGCAGGCCCGGCTCCAGGGATTCCAGGAACACCCGTCGGGACGCGCGCCGCAACGCGGTGCGGCCGGCGAGTTTGCGGTCGCTGATCACGACTACACCTCGGTGATCGCGCGAGCGGATTAGTCGGCCGACTGCCTGCCGCAGGTCCATCGCCGCCAGCGGCAGGTAGTACGACTCGGTCGCGACTTGGTCGGGGTCCGCCGCCCCGCCCAGTTCGGCACGGCGGGCGACCGCCGCCCGGCGGGCAGCCACGACCGGGTCCGCGAACGGCGCGAACGGCAGCTTGTTGATCCATACCATCGACAGCCGGTCGGCGGGGAAATCGACGCCCTGCCACATGCCCCGCGTCGCGACGCAGAACCCGCCGGTGTCGGTGAACGCCCGCGCGGCGCGGGCGTTACCCAACAGCGGCGCCGACGCGACCGGCACCCCGAGCACCTGCTGCTGCAACCGTTCGGTGATCGCAGCCGCAGCCTTCGTCGCCGTGGTCAGCACCAGCGCCCCACCAGTGAACCCCACCTGCTCGGAGTCGGGGCAGATCGCCTCACGGGCGTACCCGGCGAGCTGGTGGGCGACCGTGCGGATCGCACCGTCGGTCTGCTCCGCCCAGCTCGGGAAGTCGGTGAAACAGACCAGGCGGGCCTGGGTGGCCAGGTCGAACGGGCCCGGCAAGGTGTGCGCGTCGACGGTTGCTCCGAGGCCAAGCCGTCCACGGATATATTCCCACCGGCCGGACACCTGGAGCGTCGCGGACACGTAGAAGATCCGGGCGAACCGCTGCCGGACGTCCAGCCACTGCGGCTCGCGAGCCAGGTCGATCGGAGCGGACGCCAGCGAGAATCCGTATCGGCGGGCGGACACGCTGACACCGGCCAGGTCATGCTCGACGGCGTACACCACCCGGTTACCCAGGTCCGGGCCCGTCAGCGGGAACAACCCGTCCGGGCCGAGGTCGTCGCCGTCGGCACCGAGATCCTCCTCGTCCGCACCGACCGGCCCGGTCACCTCGCCCTCGTCGTCGCTGTCGTCCCCCGGGTCACCGGTGCCGGGCGTGCTGCTGCCATCCACGTCGGGGGGATCGGGTGCGTTGTCGAGGACGGCGCTGGCATCACCGATGATCCGGCCAGCCGCGTCAGCGAGCTGCGCGACGCGAGTGGCCAACGAACCGGCCCGTTCCTGCTCCCACCACGACTCCGCCTGCATGCGCGGCGTCTGCAGATATGCGGCCAACTGCCGGTGAACCTGGGCGGCAACGACCGCAATCGCGTCGAGCCGCGACAGCAGCTGCCGTGCCGACCGGTCCCCTCCGAGGCCCCCGAACGGGCTGGCCAGCGTCGCCGGCCGGCTCCCCGGCTCGCCGCCAGCGGTGTCGAACACCGCCTGAGCCGACCGCGGTAGGACTTCCGTGTCGAGGTGCCCCTCAAGGTCCGCAATTGTCGTTTGCAGACCGGGCGGGATGTCCGCGTGCTGGGCGGCCCATCGCCGCAGTTCACCGGTCAGATTCTCCAGCAGTCGATACTCCACGACGGCGCTGGCCGCGCCGGTGATCGCCTGCTCAAGCGCGTGCGCCTCGTCAACTATCAGTAGCGTGTCGTCACCGAACACGTCCGGGCGGCTCACCAGCAGCGCATGGTTCGCGATCACCAACCGGTGCCCGGCCAGCGCTTCGGCAACCGAGTCTGTCATCGCCGCCAGCGGCGAGCCGGACCGGCGGCCGTAGTCGTCGGTGTCCTGACTGATGCTGCGCAGCCAGGACCCCACGACCGGCCCGTACCCGGCGGCAAGGTACTCGGCCAGAAAGATCGGCAGGTCGACCGGGTCGGCGCTCCGGGCCAGCCATCCCTGCGGTGCAGTGACCGCAGTGACCAGCCTGCGGGTCACATAGATCAACAGTTCCCGGAACCCCGGCACGGCCGCGAACCGGGCCCGGACAGACCGGCCAAGGCCCACACCCGCCTGCGCGGCATCGGCCGCGTCGGCGAGCGAGGCGACCAGTGCCCGCAGCGACAACCGATTCGCCGCCCCCTTGACCAGGTCCGCCGACTGCTCCAGACCCGGAATCCCGGCGGCGAGCCGGTCGATGTCGGCGCCCAGCTGGGTCTGCAATGCCTTGGTGTACGTCGCGATCACCGCCCGGCGCCGCGGGTCACCGTCGAGCCACTGCAACGCGGCCGCCAGCACCGCAAAGCTCTTACCAGTGCCGGTCGGCGCCTCACACAACGCATCCCGGCCGGCCCGGATCTGCGCGTTCAGCAGCGCCGTCATCTGCTGCTGCGCCACCCGGCGTTCCACCTGCCGGGTCGAGGCCGCCTGCGCCAGCGCGTGTGGGTCGACGTCACCGTCCGGACCCCGGACCGCAGCCGGCAGGCGCAGCACCGGCCGGGACCGGCCACGCCGGACCGGCTCATACCCGCCCGGGGTGCCGAGGCTGTCGAGGGCGTCGGCGAGGATCTGCGCGACCGTCAGATCGTCGAAAGCCGTCCGGGAGGTTGGTACCGGCAACAGCGACGCCACCAGATCCCAGACCGGGCTGCCGGCGCCGACCGTGCACACCAACTCCCGCATCTCAGCGTCCCACCCCGCGACGGTGGCGGCGGCGTGCCGCAGCAGTCGGCCGGTCAGTTCCGCGTCGTCGGTGGCGTCATGCCACACCAGCCCGCACCGGTCGACACCGACTGTGTCGGCCAACTCAGCAAGCCGGTGCGAACCCGCGTGCGGCCACACCGCGTAGGCCACGTAGAGCGCGTCGACGCGTCGCGGGCCGTGCAACGGCTGCTGCCCGGCCCGGACCGCCGCATCGTCGAGCACCGGGAAGTCGGCACTGACACCGTTGTAGGCCACCAGCACGTCCGCGTCGGCAATGAAGCGGCGCAGCCTATCCAGAACCTCAGCAGGATCGGCCGCGTGGTGAGAATACTGCTCACGAACCGCCGGCGACCGTAGCTGCTGCTCCCACTCCGGGGCCGGAAGCCTGACCCAAGAAACGAACGACGGCTCCTCAGCGCACCAACGCGAGTCGGCCGACAGACGGACCGCCCCGATCTGGAAGATTCGCCGATCACCCTGCGGCCGGTCAGCGCTGGCCCGGACCACCGCCTCCACGTCCACGATCACCGCCCGCAACGGTCCCGGCCGCCGCTCACCTTTCGGTGCCGGCTGGCTTGGCCCGGTCGAATCTTCAACCACCGAGAGAATCCCCTGCTCGTCGCGGATCAGACCGGCGGTGATCGCCTTGACCACGACAGCCCGCACGCGGGCATCGGGAGTTCCCGGCCACCGCTGTTTGACCACTGCCACGAGAGTGTCGCCATCACACGGACCGGCCTCCTTCAGCAGCCGTTGAATCTGCACCTCGCGGGAACCTGCGGTGCTCGTAACACCACCCCCTTCGTCACCGTCTTTGTCGCTCGCGCCGAGAGTGCCGGTTATTGCGGCGGCAGAGTCTGAAACTCTCTCGTCGTGTCGTCCCGAAGTCCGACCTCGTTCAGGCGATTGACACAGTGAACGAGGAGTGCATTGCCGCGCTGAAGGAGGGGGCGGCAAGACCACTGTGTACCTCAGCATAGGCGATCCGGGACTGTCGCCTGAGGCCCAGGTTCGCCGCATGCGGGCAATCGCCGGCGCGCTGTAGGCATACGTCGCGATCTGCGAGATCCTGCATGGCCGCAGCCCAGATCCAGCACCTCTCCTGAAGGATATCGATGCATGGGCTCGGCCGTCGACGCACTCGGGGAAGACCTCTACCCGGCTCCCGTGGCCGCGCGGCAGGGAACACTACAGGGGGCAGCTACGGAAGGATGAATCGCAGTCGCCGAACTGGTCGCCGCCCCCTTACCGACCTGTGACCGCTTGCCAACCGTTCCTAACGACCTCGTGCACGGTTGCGAGTCCTCGGGCATCGATGATCGTTGTGCTGGTCATGGCTGGTGCGATGATCATGAGGAATCGTCGGATGACGGGTCTGTCCCGGCAGGTGATCGAGTGCCTGGTCGCCGAGCTGGCGCCACGATGGCAGGCCCGTCACCGCGACCGCCTCACCGCACGGGCCCGTTATCGTGCCATCGGCGGCGGGGCAAGGCACCGGTTCGGGTTCACCGACCGGCTCCTCGCGACACTGGTGCACCTGCGGCACGGGTTGACCCACGACGTGGTCGCCGCCTGGTTCGGGGTGCACCGCTCGACGATCACCCGCAGCATCAACGAAGTCCGACCACTGCTGGCTGAGCGCGGCTGCCGCGTTAACGGTGGGATCCGGCTACGCACCCTCGCAGACGTGGTCGCACACCTCGGCCACCACCCCCGGGCACTCATGGACGCGACCGAAGTGCGAGTACGCAGACCGATCGCGGGCCGGCCCGGACGAAGTGCTCGTGGACGTGGACGACATCGCGCTCGGGCACATGCCTGTGATGCGCTGGAATCCACCAGAGAAGTGGATCACCTCGCAAGAGATCGCCCACGAGCCGCTTGTGACCGACGATGTCTTCAACGCGGCTCGCGACCTTCTCTGCTCCCGATCCTGCAAGCCAGCGGCGCACAAGCCACACCGCACGAGACACCCCTACGTCTTCAAGAGCATCCTCTATCATTCCACGTGCAACCGCCGAATGCAGGGTCAGCACTCCCACGGCGTCGCCTACTACAGATGCCGATACCCTCCCGAGTACGCGCTTGCCAACCGCGTCGACCATCCAAAGAACGCCATCTTGCGCGAAGATCTCGTCACCGGACACATCGATCGTTGGCTCGCCTCGGCTTTCGATCCGTCAAATCGCGATCAGACCATCAGACTGCTCGCTCAACAACTCGCCACACCCGAAGAAGCGGCATTCCCCAAGCAGCAGCCAGCACGCGACCCTGGTGCCGAGTTCGACAAGAAGATCGCCAGCTACAAGAAAGCCCTCGACGAAGGGGCCAGCCCAGCCGTCGTGACCGCATGGATCGCCGAGGCCGAACAGCAGCGGGACCAAGCGCTCGCAGCGCACCCACCAACGGCTAGAACTCAGGCCGTCGAGGCGATGACCGTTGATGACATCGCCTCGCTGGTTGCCGAGTTGGGCTACATCGCCGGAGCCCTCACCGAGGCTGAGCCTGAGCACAAGCTCGACCTGTACAGGCTCCTCCGGCTCAAGCCGACGTACAACGACGAAACACAAACGGTGCGCGCCATAGTGGATCTTGGCGCACACCGTTGGGATTTGGTTCGTGTCCGAGGGGGGACTTGAACCCCCACGCCCTTTACGGGCACTAGCACCTCAAGCTAGCGCGTCTGCCATTCCGCCACCCGGACCTGCTCGTTCAGCCTACCCTGTCGGCCTGGGCGGCTTGGCCGCCCGTTGGCCGCCCCGGAGGGCCGCACGGGGCATTACTGTACACGGCGGCGGTGGATCATGCACATCGCCTTCCCGCCGGCCCGTTTGCCCAGTTCAGAGGGCTGAAGGCCCCGACTGGGGCAGGCCGATTCGATCATGGCCGGCAGGGCGGGTGGCGTCGGGCCACCCTCTCCGGGCAGCATGACTGACGTGTCGCAGCCCTCACCCCTAGCCGCCCTCCAGCATCGGGCGCTGGCCCAGCGCGCCGCCGGCGACATCGCCGGCGCGCGTCGGCTGCTGGCCGACGCGCTCGGACCGATCCGGGTCAGCTCCGGCGAGGACCATCCGGAGGTGCTGCGCATTGCGCACCTCCTGGCCCGCCTGCATCGTGAGGCCGACGACCCGGCCGCCGCACGGCGCGTACTGGAGGAATGCCTCGCGGCCGGCGAGCGCCGGTGGCATCCCGCCGACCCGCTGATGCTCGCGCTCTCCCTCGACCTCGCCTCGGTCTCCGAGGAACTGGGCAACCGGCACGAGGCCCGTCGTCACTACTCCCGCATCGCCAGTGCGGGGCCCGCCGTGCTCGGCGCGGACCACCCGGCGGTACGCGAGGCGCGGCACTACCTCGGCGCCGCCGCGCCCGGGGCGGCGGCCCTCGCTCCCCAGCACCACCCGACCGCCGCCCAGCACCACCCGACCGCCCTTCAGCCCAGCCCGACGGTCCCTCAGTACGGCCCACCGGCTCCCCAGCACGGCCCACCCGCCGCCCAGCTTGGTCCGCCGAAGCTCGACGGTCCGACCATTGCCCTCGCACCGGTGCCGATGCTCCCGCCGCAGAGGCAGGCGCAGGCCGCCGCGCCCCGGCTGGGTGCCGCACCGCCCCCGCCCCCGGTGTCCGCCCCGCCACGGCAGTCGCCAGCTCCACCGCCGGTCCCGGCAACGCAGCATCACCTTCCGGCCTCGCCCCAGATTCCGGCCCCGCCCCAGCAGCTCCCGCCGCGAATCCCACCCCCGCCCCGGGCTCCGGCCCCACCGACCGAGCCACCGCCGACCCAGGCCCGAACCCAGGCACCGGCACCGGCACCGGCACCGCATCGTCCCGAGTCGCCCCATGCACCGGGGACGCAGGGGCACGTGCCCACGCCCCGGCTCCCCGCTCCCCCACCCACCACGCCGGTTGGCGTGCCGACCCAGCAGGCTGGCCCCTCGTGGGCTCCGGCCCAGATCGCCGCACCGCCGGCATCCGGGGCCCCGGCCCCCCCACCGCCGGTCCCCAGCGCCCAGCCCGGGCCGCCGCATCAGGCCCTCCCTGCGATGCCGGCCGCGCCGGCTCCGCGTACCGGACCGGTCACCCCACCCCAGCCGCCGGCACCGCCCGGACCGGCCTCCCCGGGGGTGCCGCAGCCCGCGTCGAGCGACACCCAGCCCACGTCCGCCCCACCGGCACCCGCACCGGCCATGCCGCAGGCCGCGCCCGTACCCCGCCCGCCCGCCGGCCCGGCAGCGGAGCTGGCAGCGCCGCCCGTCCCGGCGCCGGGTTGGGACAAGCCGACCATTCAGGTACGGCAAATCGACGCGCTGCTGCGGGAGGAGGCTGCCCGAACGGCCGGTACGCGGGCCGAACCGGCCGGCGGCGGCCCGGCGGCTGCGGTGAGCGGTGCCCCGTCAGGGGCCGGTGCCCCGGTCAGCGCACCGCCCGCGAGCGGCCCCTCGGCTGTCCCGGTCAGCGCGCCTCCGACGGCCGCACGACCGGCCAGCGGCACACCGGTCAGCGCACCACCCCTGGGCGGCGCACCGGGCGGCATGCCGCCCGTGGCCGGACCACCGGTGGGCGTCACACCGTTCACGACTCCGCCCGTGAGCGGCCCGCCCGTGAGCGGCCCGCCCGTGAGCGGCCCGCCCGTGAGCGGAGCACCGATCAGCGGTACGCCATACAGCGCACCGCCCGTGGGCGGTACGTCCTTCAGCGCGCCGCCGTACGGCGCACCGCCCTTCAGCGCACCGCCGGTCAGCGGTCCACCGGTCAGCGCCATGCCCTTCAGCGCGCCGCCGTACAGCGCACCGCCGGTCAGCGGTCCACCGGTCAGCGCCATGCCCTTCAGCGCGCCACCGGTCAGCGGGGCACCTGTGCCGCCCTGGGGCATGACGGCGCCGCCGTGGAGCAGCGTCGCGCCGCCGCAGCCGCTGGCTTCGGCCGTCGACCCCGACGCGGCCCCGGACCCGCGAGACGGGGTCGACCGTCCCGCCGAGGAGCCGGACGCGCCGTACGTCGGCTGGGAGGAGACCGGCCCTGCGCCGGCACCGCCGCCGCGGTCACCCGGTCCGGAGCCGTCGGTGCCGCGGCTCGACGCGTCCCCCGCCGTGCCGTTCCCCGCCCCACCGCCCCCGCCCGCGGTCCCACCGCTCCCGCTCCCGGTCCCACCGTCTCCGCCTCGGGACCACCGCTCCGACGCGACCGAGCCGGGACCGGCCGCGCTCGACTGGGCGGAGCAGCAGCCGGCCGGGCACAGGCCGGCCGAACACGGTCAGGGGCAGGGGCAACAGCAGGAGGGGCAGGCCTGGCCCGAGCGGGACGGCTGGCGGGCCGCCGACGACTACCCCTCGCCGCCGGATGCCTGGCAGACGACGTACCAGGAGAAGGAGCGGACCGGGCGCGGCCGGACGGTGGTCCTGGTCGCGGTGGTGGCGCTGGTGGCCCTGGCGATCGTGGTGGGCGTCGCGGTGCTGGTGTTCGGTGGCGATGAGGCCCCTCCCCCGGGCGCGACAGCGGCATCGGCGTCGGCGGGTCCGAAGGTGAGCGGCCCTCCGCCGGGTGGCCTGAAGCTGCGCGACGACAGCAGCACGATCAGCCTCACCTGGACGGATCCCTCCTCCGGTGCGGTGCCGTTCATGGTGGCCGGCGGGCGAACCGGGCAGAAGCTGGGCGTGCTGGCCACCGTGGACCCGGGACAGACCAGCTACACGGTCAACGGCCTCAACTCACGGGTGGACTACTGCTTCACGGTGCTGGCGGTCTACTCCACCGACGCCTTCGCCACGTCCGGGCAGGTCTGCACCGCGCGGGGTCCGGCTCCGACACCGAGCTGACCGGTCGTCCACCCCGCACACGCTGGGTGTCCACAGCCGGACCGTGCGGGTTTCCCCTGTCTCAGGGTGGCCATATGATGGCACCCGGCTCAGGGGAGGGTCGCCGGTCTCCGGCGCGCCGACCGGCATGACGACACGGGGAGGCAGCCGCTTGTGGCCACCATCGACGACGCCGTGAGCACCGGGCCGGGGATCCCCGCTCGCCGTTCCCGCTGGCGCAATGGCCTGGTCACCGTCGGCACGATCGACGACGCCGTGAGCACCGGGCCGGGGATCCCCGCTCGCCGTTCCCGCTGGCGCGGTGGCCTGGTCACCGTCGGCACGGTGGGCGCGCTGCTGGCCGCGATGGGACTCACCGTCCTCGGGCTGGGCGCCGCCGACAACGCGGTGGCCAACTACGACGCCAGCAGCTGGCTGTGGAGCGCGGCGCGCAGCGAGATGGCCCGGGTCAACGGCATCACCGCGCGGGTGGACACCCGGGTGGAGATCCCCGACGCCCGCCGGCATCCGATGCAGGTCATCCAGACCGACCGGCTGCTGGTCCTGCGTGACCTGAACACGGGACAGGTCAGCTCGCTGGACCTGGCCACCCTCCAGATCACCGCCACCACCCGGACCACCCCCGGCCTGGGCGTCAACGTCGCGCTGCACGAGGACGCCGCGTTCGTGGTGGACGCCGTGCAGGGCATCGTCCGGCAGCTCGACCCGCGCTCGCTGGCCCCGATCGGTGAGCCGGTGCGCTATCCCCCGGGCATCACCGGCGGTGCGTTCGACGGGGAGGGCCGGCTCTGGATCGCCGTCCCGGCGGAGGGCACCGTCTCGGCCGTCACGGCGGCGGAGCTGCCGTCCGAGCCGGGCTCGGCCGCGCCGGCCGACACCGGCGTCAGCCCGAAGAAGATCGAGACGTACGAGGTCGCCGAGCCCAGCCACGAGCTGGTCGTCTCCACGCTCGACGACGGGGTGGCGGTGCTCGACCGCACGTCGGGCGAGCTGGTGCGGGTGCAGCGCGGCGAGGTCAGCCGCACACCGCCGCTGACGATCGCCGGGCCGGGTGCCCTGCCGGCGCGGACCAGCGGGCCGAAGGTGCCGGTGACCGTCCCCGGTGACCGGACGGTGCACCTGGTCGGCGCAGGCGGCGAGGAGCGCGCGTTCACCGTGCCGGGCCGGGGCGACGGGCTCAGCCCGGCCGTGGCCTGGGCCGACCGCTACTACTGCGCCGACGAGACCACCGGCACCGTGTACTCCTTCGACGCCAACGGTCAGCTCGTCGACACGATCGGCGGCAAGGGCTCGACGGGCCCGCTGGAGCTGGAGGTGCGGGAGAACCGCCTGTTCATCAACGCGCCGGACTCGTCGACCGCCCGGGTGGTCGACGACAAGCACCAGGTGCGCGAGGTCAACAAGTACGCCAACGACGTGCTCGGCGGCGACCCGCCGCCGGTGCCCCCGCCACCGCCCCCGCCGAAGAAGCCGAAGGTGGGCAAGCCGAGCGCGCCGCGCAGCGTCACCGCGTCGGCCGGCAACGCGCAGGCCCGGGTGAGCTGGCGGCCGGCCGCCGCGAACGGCGCGGAGATCATCCGGTACGTGGTGGAGGGCGCCGGCCAGCGCCGGGAGGTGGGGGCCAACCAGCGGTCGGTGGAGATCACCGGCCTGACCAACGGCGAGACGTACCGGTTCTCGGTGCACGCGGTGAACGCCAAGGGCGACGGCCCGGCCCGGGCCAGCAACCCGGTCACCCCGACCGCGGCCGTGCCGGACCCGCCGGCCAGCGTCACGGCCGAGGCCCGGCCGGACGGCACGGTGCTGGTCAGATGGCCGGCCGCCAACGGCCAGGGCAACACCATCGCGAAGTACGCGGTGACGGCGGCCTCGGCCGGCGCGAACGCCCCGGCGGGCGAGTCGGCGAAGACGGAGCTGGTGGTGCCGGCCGGCGAGCTGGAGTACGGCACGCAGTACGCGTTCACCGTCGTCGCGGTCAACGACCGGGGCGCCGGGTCGACGGCGTCCCCGGTGAGCAACAGCGTGGTGCCGTTCGCGGCGCCCGGCCAGCCGGTTGACCTGCGGGCGTCGACGGTCGCGGACCAGCCGGGCACCGTCGCGGTGCAGTGGTCCCCGGCGCCGGCCAACGGCCGGCCGGTGACGAAGTACCTGGTGGACGTGGGCGGCCGGGCCAGCGAGGTGACCGACACCCGGGCCACCGTGAACGGCCTGGGCGACGGGCAGAACGTCACCGTGAAGGTGAAGGCCGTCAACGAGGCCGGCCCGGGCCCGGAGGCCACCGCGACCGCGCGTACGGTCGCCCAGCCCCGGATCACCGTCACCGGCTCGTCGGCGACGGCCACGGCGGTCACGGTCACCTTCACCGTGGACGCCGGGGGCGGGAAGGCGAACTGCACGGTCAGCGTCCCGGGCGAGGCGCCGGTGCAGGCGAGGAACTGTGCCAGCGCGACCGTGCCCGGCCTGACGCCGGGCACGAGGTACACGGCCACGGTGACGGCGACCAACGCCGCCGGCAAGGGCACCGCGACCCGCGCCCAGGACACCGACCCGCTGTACGGGATCGCCACCTGCAACAACGGTCCCGACGGCGACCAGCGGACGTACTGCGACAGGGAGGTCGACGGCCGCAACGGCAACGAGGTCTTCCGGGTGACCCGGCAGGACAACGACCAGCAGGCCGGCTGGGCCAAGCCGGGCCGACGGCTGAAGGCGTACTGCCGGAAGCAGGGCGAGAACGTCGACTCCTGGATCTACAACAACCAGAAGCAGAGCACCTGGTGGGTGCAGGTCGAGTTCGACGGGAAGAACTACATCCCGTGGGCCTGGCTCAACCTCGAGGGCGGGGACAACATCAACGTCCTGCCCACCTGCTGACCGCGCCACCAGGCAAGGAGCACCGCCGTGAACACCAACGAACCGCTCACCCAGCCGGAGGTGCAGGGCTTCGCCGCCCTCGCCGCCCGGCTGGCGGAGAACGTCAACTCGGTGGTGCTGGGCAAGCCGCAGGTGGTCCGGC
Organism: Micromonospora sp. NPDC002296; assembly: GCF_040296145.1. Lineage (NCBI taxonomy): Bacteria > Bacillati > Actinomycetota > Actinomycetes > Micromonosporales > Micromonosporaceae > Micromonospora > Micromonospora sp. NPDC002296. The sequence goes on along the minus strand of NZ_JBEOWQ010000012.1, from coordinate 21,846 downwards.
TCGCGCTGACGGCCTTGTTCGCGCAGGGGCACGTGCTGCTGGAGGACGTGCCGGGGGTCGGCAAGACCACCCTGGCCCGGGCGATCGCCGCCACCGTCAAGGGGCGGTGGCGGCGCATCCAGTTCACCCCGGACCTGCTGCCCTCGGACGTGTCCGGGGTGACCATCTTCAACCAGGCCACCCGGGGCTTCGAGTTCCACCCGGGGCCGGTGTTCGCCAACATCGTCATCGCCGACGAGATCAACCGGGCGTCGCCGAAGACCCAGTCGGCGCTGCTGGAGGTCATGGAGGAGCGCACGGTCACCGTGGACGGGGTCCGGCATCCGGTGCCGCAGCCGTTCCTGGTGGTGGCGACGCAGAACCCGGTGGAGATGGACGGCACGTACCGGCTGCCGGAGGCGCAGCTCGACCGGTTCCTGGTGAAGCTCTCCGTCGGCTACCCCGACGAGGCGGTCGAGGTGGAGGTGCTGCGCGGGGCGACGGTCCGCTCCCCTGAGGCGCTGTCGGCGATCGCCGACACCGAGACTGTCGGGGAGATGGTGCAGATGGCCCGGCGGGTGCACATCGCCGAGCCGCTGTACGCGTACGCGGTCCGGCTGGCCGCCGCGACCCGCAGCCACCCGCAGGTTCGGGTGGGGGTGAGCCCCCGGGGGGTGATCGCGCTGACCCGGGCGGCGTGCGCGTACGCGCTGATCGACGGGCGGGGCTGGATCATGCCGGAGGACCTCAAGGCGCTGGCCGAGCCGGTGTTCGCGCACCGGCTGCTGCTCAGCTCGGACGCGCAGGTGCGCGGCGTGACCCCCGCCGAGGTGCTGCGTCAGGCGGTCGCCTCGGTGCCGGTGCCGCTGCCGTCTGGGCAGGTCGCCCCGGCCCGGGTTCAGGGCTGAGGCGGGCCGTACGGACGTGGGGATCACCGCCCGGGGCGCCGGGCTGCTCGTGGCCGCCGTGGCACTGCTGGTCGCCGGGTTCCGGTTCGCGTACCCGGAGTTGACGCTGCTCGGCGCGGCGGCGGCGGTCGCGGTGGGGTACGCCCTGCTGGTGGCGCTGTGGCGGCCCCGCCTGGAGGTGACCCGGCACGCGGACCCGGACCGGGTGTCCCGGGGCGAGCCGGCCCGGATGGTGCTGACGGTGCGCAACGTGGGGCGGCTGCGGGCGGCGAACCTGCTGGCCGAGGACCGCTGCGGCGAGCGGACGGTGCCGGTGCCGGTGCTGCGGCTGCGCCCCGGCCGGGACACCACGATCAGCTACGACGTGCCGACGGACCGGCGGGGCGTGGTGCCGGTCGGGCCGCTGCGGGTGACCCGGCGCGACCCGCTGGGGCTGGTGGCGCTGGCCCGCCCGTACTCGGGCACGGTGCCGGTGTGGGTGCACCCCCGCATCCACCCGCTGGCGGCGGTGCCGAGGGGCGCCGGTCGCAGCCTCGACGGCCGGGTGGACGGGGTGCCGCACGGGTCGATCACGTTCGACTCGTTGCGGGAGTACGTGGTCGGCGACGAACTGCGCCGGGTGCACTGGCGCACCAGCGCCCGGGTGGGTGAGCTGATGGTGCGGGAGAACGTGGACACCAGCCTGCCCCGGATCGTGGTGCTGCTGGACGACCGGGCCGCCGCCCACCCCGACCCGGAGTCGTTCGAGGCGGCCTGCGAGGCGGCGGCGTCGGTGGTCGCGGCGGCGCTGCGCGCTGACCTGCCGGTGGTGCTGCTGCTGGTGGCCCCGGAGCGGCCCACCGGCGACGGGCAGCCGGCGTCGGCCGGGGACCGGTGGGTCTCCCGGGTGGCGGGCCGGCTGCGGGCCCGTCCCGCCGCGCCGTCGGCCCCCACGGTGGCGAGCCGGGCGGCCGAGGCGGCGACCCCGCCGCTGGACCGGCTGGCCGCGGTCCGGCTGGGCCCGGGGGACGCCGGTGCGGCGCTGCGCGCGACGACGGCCCGGCTGCGTCAGCAGCGCCTCGGCGACACGCTGGTCTTCCTCACCGGGCCGGGCGGCCGGGGCGACCTGGGGCACCTCGGCGCGCTGCGCGGGGCGTACCCGTCGGTGGTGGTGGGGGTGTTCGGGGCGGCGGGGCCGACGCCGGCCGGCGCGACCGGGATGGTGGTCGTCGACGCGGCCGACGGGGCCGCGTTCGCGGCCGAGTGGGACGGGGTCCGCCGGTGGTGAGGGCGCTTCGGGCGGTGCCGCTGCCGCTCGCGCTGATCGTGATGGTCGCGCTGACCGGGGTGGTGCTGGGCCGGGTGTATGCCGGGGGCCTGCTGCCCCGGCTGGTGATCGGTGCGGCGGTGGGCTCGGTGCTGGTCAGCCTGGCCGCCCGGCGGCTGCCGTCCTGGCTGGTCGCCCCGCTGTCGGTGGCCGCCATGGCGGGGTTCACGGCGTGGTCGCTGAAGCTGTCCGCCGACGCGGCCGGGCTGCCGGGATCGCTGACCGAGGTGGCGGCGGACGCGGCGCGCAACGGCATCCCCCGGCTGTTGACCGCGATGATCCCGGTCGAGCCGACCCCGGACACGGTGCTGGTACCGCTGGTCGCGGCGTGGCTGGCCGGGCTGGCCGGCGCGGAGGTGGCGCTGCGGGCCGGCCGGGTGCTGCTGGGCTGTCTCCCACCGGCGCTGCTCTACGCCGGCGCGCTGTACGTGGTCGGGCCGAACGCCGACCCGGCGATCTGGCCGACGGTGGCGTTCGCGGCGGTCGCCGCGGTCGGGCTGGCCGTGCCGTCCAAGGGGCCGGGTCCGTCGGGCCCGGACCCGACGGACGGCCTGGCCCCGAGGGTGCGGGCGGCGGTGCGGGTACGCCTCGCCGCCACCACCGCCGCCGGGCTGGTCGTGGTGGTGGGACTGGCCGCCCTGCTCGGTCCGGTGGTGGCGGGCCGGGTCGACGACCGGCCGGTGGACCCACGCCGGTACGTGGAGCCGCCGCAGGTGGAGTCCCTGGACGAGAACCCGCTGATCCGCATCTCGGGCTGGGCGTTGAACCCGCAGCAGAAGCTGCTGGACGTGACGACGCGCCGCCCCGGCGCCCCGGCCCCGGTGCCCACCCCCGCCGGGTCGCCCGGCCCGGCGAGCGGCACCCGGCCGAGCGGGGGCGCCTCGCCGGGCGGGAGCGCCGCACCGGGCAGCGGTGACGGGCCGGGCAGCGGTGACGGGGGCCGGTCGGTGCGGATCCGGCTCGCGGTGCTCAGCGACTACGACGGGGTGACCTGGCGGGTCGGGGCGACGTACCGCAACGCCGGGCGGATCCTGCCGGCGGCCGAGCCCGCCCCCGGGGCCACGGTGGAGACGGTTCGGCAGGAGATCACCGTGGCGGACCTGAGCGGGCGGTTGCTGCCCGCGGTGGCCACCCCGCGCGAGGTCAGCGGTGCCCGGGTGGCGTACGACCCGCAGACCGGGACGCTGATCCGGCCGGAGGGGCTGACGCCGGGGCTGCGGTACACGGTCACCTCGGCGGCGGAGCGGCCGGACGACAACCTCCTCGGCATGGCGGACGTGCCGGCCGGGGACGAGGTGGCCCGGGTGGTGCGGGTGGCCGACGGGGTGCCGGACCCGGTGCGCCGGCTCGCCGCCCAGCTCGCCGAGGACAACGGTGCCCCGTACGCGCGGGCGGCGGCGATCGAGCAGTTCCTCGCCGAGCACTACCGGATGGTGGCGGACGCGCCGAGCGGGCACGCGTACCCGAATTTGGGCTTCTTCCTCTTCGGACCGCGCAACGCGGGCGGCCAGCGGGGCACTTCCGAACAGTTCGCGGCGGCGTTCGCCCTGCTGGGCCGGTTGACCGGGCTGCCGACCCGGGTGGTGGTGGGCTTCCGTGCCACCGGCGACGGGCCGGTCCGGGCCGGCGACGCGTACGCCTGGCCGGAGGTGCTCTTCTCCGGCCTCGGCTGGGTGCCGTTCGACCCGCTGCCCCGTCCGGACGACGAGCCGCGCCCGGTGGAGGAGGACTTCCGCCCGACGCCGGAGGACCCGCCGCCGTCGGAGGTGCCGGAGCCGACGCCGGAGCCGACGGCCACCCCGCCGGCGCAGGCCGCGCCGGGCGGGCCGGTCGACTCCGGCGGGCTGTCGACGCCGGTGCTGGTCGGCGGAGGGACGGCCGGTCTGCTGCTCGTCGTCGGGGCGGTGCTGGCGGTGCTGGTCGCGTTGCGCCGGGCGCGGTCCCGGGCCCGGCTGTCCACGGGCGACCCCGGCCGGCGGATAGCCGGCGCCTGGCGGGAGCTGACCGACGCGCTGCGGCTGGCCGGCCGGCCGGTGGGCGGGGAACTCTCCGCCACGGAGGTCGCCGAGCGGGCCCGCGCCGCCCTGGCCGAGGACCGCGCGGGCCGTCCCCGGTCCGATGCCGAGACCGGGCCGGGCCGGGCCGGCGCCGGACCGACGCCCGACCCGACGCCCTCCGTGGACGAGCTGGCCGTCCTGCTCAACCAGGTCGCCTTCGCCCCGGGCAGCGCCGGCGAGGCGCACGCCGACCGGGCGGTGGCCGTAGCAACGGACTTCACCACGGCGCTACGCGCAGCCCGCCCCCTCTGGCGCCGCCTGCTCTGGTCAGCCCACCCCGGCCCCCTCCGCTGGCCCCGCTGACCCACCCCCACGCGGGGGGTGGGGTGGGGTCAGGGGCGTAGGCGGCGGATCAGTTTGCGGAGGCCGGCCTGCCAGCCGTCGGGGTCCTGGGCGCGGCGGAGGGCGTAGGCGGCTACCTCCTGGTGGGGCAGGATGAGGAACCGTTCCTCGGCGAGGCCGGCGATCACCGCGTCGGCGACCCGGTCGGGGTGGAGCACCGCGCCGGAGGCGGCGATCACCCGCGCCCCGAGGTGACCGGCGGCCAGCCCCTCGGCGAGCATCGGCGTGTCCACCCCCTGCGGGCACAGCGCGCTGACCCGGATGCCCTGGTCCCGATACGTGATCGCGAGCCACTCGGCCAGCCCGACCGCCGCGTGCTTCGTCGCGGTGTACGGGGCGTCGCCGACAGCGGTGAGCACCCCGGCCGCCGAGCAGGTGTGCAGCAGGTACCCCTGGCCCCGGGCCAGCATGCCGGGCAGCACGGCCCGCGTCGAGTGCACGTGGGCGAGCACGTTGACCCGCCAGGCCCGGTCCCAGTCGGCGTCGGTGGCGTCCAGCCCCGCCTCGGTGGCCACCCCGGCGTTGGCGCAGAACAGGTCGATCCGGCCGTACCGTCGCTCGGTGTCGGCCACCAGGGCGCGGACCTGCTCCTCGGCGGTGACGTCGAGCTGCACGGCGTGGGCGACCGAGCCGACGTCTTCGGCGACGGCGCGGGCCCCGGCGGCGTCCAGGTCGGCCACCACGACGGCCGCCGCGCCCTCGGCGGCGAACCGGTGGGCGAGCGCCGCGCCGATGCCGCCGGCCCCGCCGGTGATCACCACCACCCGGTCGGTGAGGTTCATGTCAGCTCCCTCCGTCGCCCCGGCGGGGCGGTCAGGCCGGCCCGAGCCGGGCGATCAGGTCGACCAGCGCGGCCGGGTCTCCGGTCGGCTCCGGGGTGGGCAGCAGGGCCAGCACCGGTACGTCCACCCCGGCGTCGGCGTAGCGGCGCACCTGGTCGCGGCAGTGCTCGGGTGAGCCGTGCAGCACCAGCGCGTCGACCACCTCGTCGGGCACGGCGGCGCTCGCGCCGCGCCGGTCCCCCGCCGCCCAGGCCCGCCACATCGGCCCGAGCGTCTCCGCCCGGCCCAGCCAGCGGTGGAACTCCGCGTACGCGGGCACGGTGAGGTAGCTGGTGATCAGCCGGCGGCCGAGGGCGCGGGCGTGCGTGGCGTCCTCGGTGGGGCAGACGAAGATCCGGGCCACCACCTCGAACCCGTCCCGCCGCTCCCCCAGCGCGCCGAGGGCGGTCGGCACGTCGGCGGCGGCGAGCCAGTTGAGGATCACCCCGTCGGCCTCGGCGCCGGCCAGTCGCAGCATTCCCGGGCGCAGGGCGGCCAGCAGCAGCGGCGGCGGCACGGCCGGCGGCCGTTCCAGGGTGAACCGGCGCACCGCGAAGGTGTCGTACGCGCCGTCGACGGTCTGCCCGGCCAGGGTGGCCCGCAGGAAGCGCAGCACGTCCCGGGTGCGCTTGAACGGCTCGTCGAAGGGCACGGCGTTCCAGTCCCGCACCAGCACCGGCGAGGACGCGCCGAGGCCCAGGGCGAACCGGCCGGGGGCGGCCTCGGCGAGCGCTGCGGCGTGCATCGCGAGCAGGCCCGGCCCCCGGGTGAAGACCGGGGCGATGGCGGTGCCGAGCCGCAGTTCGGGCTGCCACGCGGCGGCGAGCGCCAGCGGGGTGAACGCGTCGGCCCCGGCCACCTCGGACGACCAGAGGTCGGTGAAGCCCGCCCGGTGCAGGGCCGCGTAGCCGGCGGCGTGGTCGGCCAGCGGGATGCCGCTCAGCGGCACGGTCATACCCCATCGGTTCGTCACCGGCCGATCCTCCCGCCGGCCGGGCTGCCCGGCAAGGTTCCGCCGGGCCGGATCGGCCCGATCGTCCTGGCGCACCCGCGCCGCACCGCCTCCGACCACGCCTGACCGCAGCCTGACAGCCGCACAGCTCCGTCCTGGAAGTCAGCCGCCAGAAGCGAGCCAGCGCAGCCCGGCGGGGCCCGGGGCACCGAGGGTCTCGCCCTCGACCAGTTCGCAGGGGAGCAGCCGTTGGTGGTCGCTGATCCGGCCGTGCAGGATGTCGTCGAGTACCTCGATGGCCTGCCAGCCCATGTCCTCGCGGGGGATGCGGAAGCCGGTGAGGTCGAGGTCGGTCTCGGCCTGTTCGGTGGGATCGCCGAGCGCCAACAGGGACAGGTCACCGGGCACGGACAGGCCCCGGGCCCGCGCCGCCTCGGCCATCGCCGCCGCCTCGACCAGTTCCTCGCAGAAGACGGCGGTGACCCGGGCCGAGCACAGTACGTCGAGCAGTTCCGCCCGGGTCCGTCCGCCGACCGGTTCGTGTCGACCGTCGACTCCGGTCTCCCGGACCGCGGCGGTGAAGCCGGCCAGTCGGTCGACGGCGGACTCCGGGCCGGCACCGGCGCCGACGTACGCCATCACCCGATGCCCGAGGTCGACGGCGCGGTGGACGAGGGCGGCGGTGGCCTGGGCGTAGTCCGCACCGACGTGGGGCACCGGACCGCCCTTGCCGGAGGGTAGATAGGCGTCGTCGCGTCGACCGACAGACACGAAGGGCATGTCCTCGGCGACCATCCGGGCCAGCTCGTCGGGGGGAATCTCCCGACCGAGCAGAACGCACCCGTCGGCGAGCCGGATGCGGTTGTTGTCGTGGAAGATCCGCCGGCTGCCGCCACTGACGGGGGCGCTGGTGAACAGCAACAGGTCGCACCCGATGCTCTCCGCGCACGCCTCGATGCCGGACAGGAACGGGTGGTAGAAGTTCCCGCTGGTGCTCGGGAACACCGACTCGTAGGTGAACACGCCCAGGATCTGGTTGTGCTGCTGGAGCAGCCGCCGGGCGAGCGGGTCGGCGACGTATCCTGTCTCGCGAATGACGCGCAGCACTCGTTCCCGGGTCTCCGGGGCGATCCGCCAGGCGGCCTCACAACGGTTGTTGAGCACAAGGGACACCGTCGTCTGGCTCACCCCGGCCATCCGGGCGATCTCATTCTGCGTCAGCCTGCCCCGCCCTGCGGACACGGACACCGGCCACCTTCCGAGGTAGTAGGTATTGCCGACCGTTGTTGCGGAGGATGCTGCCCGGCCCGCGGAACCAGTGTCAAGGGTGGACAGAGGCAGTAATACGAATTACGGGCTCCGGCGGTCTTGACCCGGGGTTCCCATTGATCCAACACTCAGCGCACCCCCCGGCAACGCAAGGAGCCGAAATGCCTGATCACGCCTTGTCCCGACGTGGCCTTCTCCGGGCAGCAGGCCTCGCCGGTCTGACCGGCGCCGGCCTCACCGCCCTCGGCCCCCCGGCTCACGCCCGGCCGAAGACCCCACGGCTCGGCGGTATCGCCCTTGTCCCCCTCGACGACCGGCCCTACACCTGGTACGCCCCGCAACAGATCGCCACCGGCGCCGGCTACGACACCCTGTTGCCGCCACGGAAGACCCTGGGTCGGCACTTCACCCCCGGCGACGGTCGCGCCGTCGGCCGGTGGCTCACCTCGTCCACCTCGTCGGCGGACGCGCTGGTCGTCGCCCTACCGATGCTCGCCTACGGTGGGCTGCTCAACTCCCGCAACAGCTCCGTACCAGAGGCCGAGGTATTCGCCCGGCTGGCGGCGGTACGGACCGTCCGACGGCACCGCCCGCACCGGCGGCTCTACGCCTTCGACACCATCATGCGGCTCACCCCCGAGGGGCCGTGGCGCAACGAGCTGCGGGTCTGGGCGACGGTGAAGGACGAGGTCGACAACCTCGCAATGGTGGAGAAGCGTCCTCAGCTCGACGCGCTGGAGTCCCAGATCCCGGCCGACGTGCGAAGCGACTATCTGTCCACCCGGGCCCGGAATCACCGGGTCAACCTGACGATGATCGAATGGGCTGCCGAGGGGATCTTCGACTTCCTCGTGGTGGGCCAGGACGACGCCACCGGCAACGGCCTGCACCGACCGGAGTCCCTGGCACTCGCCGCCCGCATCGCCGAACTGGGCGTCGGTGACCGGGTGGTGATCTACCCGGGTGCCGACGTGGTGGCCGCCCTGCTCATCGCCAAGATCGCCATCAGCGACGCCGGCGTGCGTCCGAAGGTGAGCATCGAGTACTCCCGGGTGCCGGGTGAGGCCTGGACCGCGCCCTTCCAGAACATCCCGTACGCCCAGCTCGTCCGGGGCTACGTCGACATCCTCGGCGGGACGGTCGTGGACCAGCCGGAGCAGTCCGACCTGGTCCTGATGGCCAACACAGGTGGCAGTTCCGCGTCGGTGGCGCCGTTCGCCGACCGTCTGGTGGCCCACGTCCGGGCCGGCCGCCCCGTGGCCCTCGGCGACGACGCGATCGCCGGACACTCCGACCGGCGACTGCTGTCCCTGCTCAACGGCCGAATCCGGTACATCGAGCTGGCCGGCTACTCCGGCTGGAACGTCGGGATCAGCCTTGCCCAGGCGATGTCCCGCTGGGCGCTGCGGCAACGATCGATACGTGGTGACCTGCCGCCCGGCGCGCGGGCCACCGCCGGTGAGCCGGTGCTGGCCGCACGGCGGGCGCTCCTGCACGACGCGGCCCGAGCCAGCATCGAACTGTCCGTCTCGGAGCTGGTGCAGACCGACTCGTACCGCAACAACGTCCGCACCGCCACCACCGCCTACGCGTCCTCGCTGGGCGAGCCGGATCCGCAGATCATCAAGACCTACTTCTCCGAGATCAACGCGTACGCGGTCGACAACACCACCCCGTACGCGGAGAAGCTGTTCGCCGACGAGTTCGCCGGGGCCACGCTCTCCCTCGGCAGCGATGGACGATCGCCGGTGACGGCCCGCGTGGACCGACTCGACGCCTGGCACATCTACCTACCCTGGGACCGTACCGGCGAGATAGCCGCCGAGCCCCGGATCGTCCTGACCTCGAATCGGGGGCACCGGTGAGGGCGCGGGCAGCGGCTCTGGTGGCCACGCTCATCGTCGGCGTCGCGGTGCCGATCCCGGCCGCTCCGGCCGTCGCCGCCACCCCCGTCCCGCTCGTCGACAGCTACTTCGACTGGGTCCTGGCGTCGTACGACGGGGTACGCAACGGGTTGCGCCGGGACATCGAACACATCTACGGCAACCAGTTCACGGTAGCCGGCCGGCCATGCTCCCCGGCGAGTCCGTGCACCGTCGGCGGACCGCGGCAGAGCACCGCTGCCTGCACCAGCCTCCAGTTCATCTCGGTCTACCTCGACCAGCGGGCCGAGTACGAGCAGCGGTCGTTGTCGAGCGTGGAGACCGGAATCATCGACGAGTTCGCCGACGCGGTGCTCGCCCACCGGCTGACCAAGAACCCGAACGCCCCGAAGATCTTCGACGATGCGGTGGCCAGTACCACGGACGGCCAGATCCGCTACTTCACCTCGTTCGGCAACGCGGCGTGCGGAGAGGCCCTGCTGGCCGCCCACCAGGCGACCGGCACCGCCGGATACCTCGACGCGGCCACCGGCATCGGCGAGTTCCTGCTCCGCATGCAGGACCCGCGCGCCTACTACCTGTCCTACGGCATCCATCCGTTCGTCGACGCACTCGACCAGCCCACCACCCCGCCGGGCGGCTACGTGGACCAGATCTCCAGTTGGAGCAACCTCTACTCGACGATCTCGATCTGGAATCTCACGGCGATCGCGTTCATGCAGCGGTTGGAGACAGCCGTGGCACCGCCGGACAACAGGTACGGCCTGTCGGCCGCCACTGCCCGGCAGTTCCTCAGCACGGGCCTCCAAGCCGGTGCGGACTGGTACACCTTCGACTTCGACTCCCCCGCCACCAGCCAGAACCGGGTGGTCGCGCAGAGCGCGTACAGCGCGGACTGCCGTGACAACCGGTGGCACCGCAAGGGATCCTGCACCTACACCAACGGCCAGATCGCCGGCGGAACCCTGGGCACCGACATGATCGAGTACGGACTGGCCGGACTCTACGACCACGAACGCCAGCTCAACGGCGCCAGTTCCGCAGCCGCCGCCGTAGCGACCCTCTACACCACCTACACCAGCCTCCCTGGCTGGCACACCGCCTCGGCCAGCGACCCGCTCGACTGTGTCGACGACACCGCGTCCGGAGCCGTGGACCCGTACTACCCACCGGACAACCAGGGGGCGACGCCGTCGGGTGACGCGTGGGACTACGACTCGCACCTGTCCTTCGGTGGCTTCTTCCGCCTCACCTCGCCCAACGTGAACGCCGAGGCGAAGTACTACGACATCGTCGGCTTCGGCGTCCTCGCCGAGCTGCGCAAGGAGCTGGTACCGGCCAAGTTCACTGCGGGTTACCAACGGTTGCAGCAGGCGGACCGGCAGGACGCGCTCTACGCCCTGCTCGACCGCTCACTGGTCGCGATGTTCCTACCCACCCGGGACACCAACGACCTCGACGGTGACACCGACACCACCGAATACCTGTGCAAGGGCACCCGGGGCACCCTCCCGATCGCCCACAACGGGCTCGGCATCCTCAAGGCGGTCGGCTACGCCGGCACCCGGTGACCCTCCCCCGACCGGCGACCTTCATCCCCCCGCACCGAACGAGAGAGAACCGATGCGTCGCACCAGACGGCTCATACCTCGCACCCTCGGCATCATCACCACAACCGCGGTCACCCTCACCCTCGCGGTCGCCCTCCCGGGCACGCCGGCCGCAGCCGCCCGACCGCCGGCCAATTTGGGTCAGCTCGCCGTCGTCCCGCTGGACGACCGGCCGTTCACCGCGTACACGCCGGTCGCGGTCGCCGAGGCCGGCGGGCACCAGGCACTGACACCACCGAAGAACCTGCTCGGCGAGTACTTCACCTATGGTCAGGCCGACGCGGTCGGCGCCTGGTGGCGGAAGGCCGCCGCCGGCGCGGACGGCTCGGTCGTCGCGGCCCCGATGCTCGCCTACGGCGGACTCGTCGCCTCCCGGTCCTGCGACACCAGCCTGGCCGACGCGCGGCGGCGGCTCACCGTGCTGGACGAGGTGAAGCGGAAGAACCCCGACAAGCCCCTCTACGCGTTCGACGTGATCATGCGCCTCACCATCGAGCCGACCAGCAGCTATCCCGGCATGTACTCCGGGCCGATCCGGCGCTGGGCGATCTTGATGGACCAGGTGGAGAACCTCGGGCAGGAGGAGCACCGGGCCGAGTACGAGCAGGTCGCCAAGGAGATCCCCGAGGAGATCAAGACGGACTTCCGCTGCGCCCGGGCTCGGGACCACCAGATCAACCGGGACATGATCGAACGGGTCGCGAACGGCACCGTCGACTATCTGATCCTCGGCCAGGACGACGCCACCGAGTACGGCCCGCACCGCCTGGAGAAGGCGGGCCTGGCCGCGCTCGCGGCGAAACTCGGGGTCCAGGACCGGGTCAAGATCTACCCGGGCGCGGACATCCTCGGCGCGCTGCTGGTGGCCAAGCACATCACCAAACGGCTCGGCGAGTCCCCGACGGTCGACGTCGAGTGGTCCCGTACCCCCGGCGACCAGTGGGTCGCGCCCTATCAGGACGTCCCCTACGCCACCCTGGTCGACGAATACGTGCGTACCCTCGGTGCCCGCCCCTCGGACCGGCCCGACGCCGACATCCTGTTGATGGCGAACACGGCCGGGGGCGGCGATCTGGAACCCTTCGCCGACCGGATCCACGACGCGGTGGCTCGGGGCCGACTCGTCGCAGTCGGCGACGACGCGGTGGCCGGGAAGGTGGACAGCGAGCTACGTTCGCTGCTCGCCCCCCGGATTCGGTTCGGGGAACTGGCCGGTTGGTCCGGCTGGAACATCGGTCTGTCGATCTCCCAGTCGGTGGTCCGCGCGGCGCTGTTGCAGGCGAGCCGGACCGGACGCCTGCCGGGATTCCCGGGCAAGTCGAAGGGGGTTCCCTTCCAGAACGCACGCCAGGCCATCCTGCTGGGCGCCGCCACCGCACACGTCGAGTTGACGTTGCAGGAGCTGGCCCACACCGATGTCTACCGGAACCAGGTGCTCAGCCAGGTCCAGGCGTACGCCCAGAACAACGGCGACGATCCGCAGCACATGACGAAGGTGTTCGAGGGCGCCAACCAGATCGCGGTGGAGCGGACCAGGCTGCTGGCCGATCAACTCTTCGCCGACGAGTTCGCCGGCACCCCGATCCGAGCCGGCAACAACGGCTCGTACGAGGTGAGCGCCGTCGTGCACCGGCTGAAGTCCTGGGAGATGACGCTTGCCTGGTCGCGCTACCAGGAGCTGGAGGCCTTCCCCACTCTCGTCCTGAGCACCGCCCTCACCGACCGCAGTGCGCTGCTCACCGTCTCGGCCCTGCCCGTGCGAACCACGGTTCGGCCGGACTCGGACGTGGACACCCGGATCACCGCGGTGCTCCGTAACGACGTCGGCATACCGGTGACGGCAAAGCTCGGCGCCGTCGTCCCGCAGGGGTGGGCCAGCCCGGCCCCGGTCGAGGTACGGCTCGCCCCGTTCGCGGTGGTGGAGGTTCCGTTGACCGTGGGGGTCCGACAGCTCGCGGCCGAGCAGAGCGCCACCGTCACGGTCGACGCGCCGCACGGCGTGCTGCCGGGCTCGTTCCGCCCGTTCACCGCGAGCGCCACCACGACCGTCAGCGCGGTGTGGCGCAACGTGGCGCTGGCGTCCGAAGGCGCCACGGCCACCGCGTCGGGCTGGTGGCAGAAGTACGTGCCCGCGCACGTGATCGACGGCAACCGGGCCAGCACCGGTAGTCGCTGGATCACCGATCCGGCCGGCAGCCACTGGCTGCAGGTGGGGTTCGCCGACCCGGAGCTGATCGACACCGTGCAGCTCCACCAGTACGGCGGGTACGAGCTGACCGCGTACCGGATCTCGGGCCTCGTCGACGGTGTCTGGCAGGTGCTCAGCGAGATCACCGGAAACACGACCCAGCTCACCACGCACACGTTCACGCCGGTCCGCGCAACCGCGGTCCGCCTCGACGTGCTCGGCAGCCGGGACAGCCGGGCGCGGCTCTACGAGATCGAGGTGACCTGCCGGGCCGCCTCCTGCGGCTGACCGTCTGCCCCACCGGGCCCGCGGACCGGCGTCAACACCACCCCGCTCGACCCAGGTCCGGTTACCGGATGGCTCTGCACCCGGTAACCGGACCGGCGGGCGGTCCGCGGGTCCGCCGCGCTCCGGGTGCGGGTAGGTCGGCGGCTGTCCCCCGCCGGCCTGCCCGTCCATCTCGGCGGCTTGCTTCGGGAGCCGGGCGCCACTGCCCGGGCGGGTCGGCTGTCACCAGGTCTCGTCGGGGGCGGCCCGTTTCGCGCCGGCCCCGGCGGGTAGGCGCGCCCCAGACGAGGAGAGGAGCACCCAGAGATGGCCGGCATCATGCTGCGCAGCACCGCGTTCAACGATCATGACCAGTTGCCCGGACGCTTCGCCCGTGGCGACGCGAACGTCTCGCCGCCGTTGCAATGGGCCGACGTGCCCGACTCGGCGCAGGAGCTGGTGCTGCTCGTCGAGGACCCTGATGCCGGCCGGGAGCCGTTCGTGCACTGGCTGGTCACGGGGATCACGCCGGAAAGCGGCGGGGTGGCCGAGGGCGCGGTGCCCGACGGGGGGCGGGAGTGGCCGAACGGGTTCGGCGCGACCGGCTGGGGTGGCCCGCGCCCGCCGCAGGGCGAGGAGGCACACCGCTACTTCTTCCGCCTGTACGCGCTGGACCGGCCGCTGGAGCTGCCCGCCGAGCCCTCCGCCGGTGAGGTGCACCGGGCGTTGGCCGGCCGGGAGCTGGCCAGCGGCACCATGGTCGGCACCTACCGCCGCTGACCGCGCACCGGCTGTGCGGGCCGGCGGCCGGGTGCCCGGGCGTCGGGCCCGGGTCAGCCCTTGATCCGGGGGACGAGCCGGTGCACGACTGCGAGCAACAGCGCCGCGACGATGGCCATGGTGCCGGCGATGCCCGCGGCGCTGCCCGCGTAGCCGACGAAGAGCGACCGGCGGCCCATCTGGTCGGGGTCCAGCCGGGGCAGGTCGACCAGCCAGGACAGGGCCAGCGCCGAGCTGACCACGGCCAGTGCGCCGGCCAGGCCGAGCACGATGGCGGCGACGCGGTGGGCGTCGGCCGGCTCCACCTGGGCCTGTTCCCGCTGGGTGACCAGCAGCATCAGCCCGGCCAGTGCCGCCCAGGCCCCGACCACCAGGAACGCCGCCATGGCGTCGCTCGGGCGGTGCCAGCCCGCGGAGAGGGTGGCCACCCCGGCGACGGCCGCGTACCCGACGCCGACGAACGCGCCGAGCACCCGCACGGTGCGCGGGAGGACCAGGATCAGCGCCAGGGCCACCGAGGCGGCCACGGCGGTGTGCCCGCTGGGCAGGCTGTTGCCGGCTACGGCCCGTTCGGGGTCGATGCCGTACTCGGGACGGACCAGGAAGTGCTTGAGCAGTTGGGTGGACACGTTCGCCCCGGCGATCAGCAGGGTGGCCGTGATGGCCAGTGCGACCCGACGCCGGATCAGCGCGATGAAGCCGATCACCGCGGTCGCCACCAGCAGCGACACGGCCGACATGGTGTTGAGGATGCGGTCCACCGGTGCGGCGATGGTGTCCTGGCCGATCCGGTTGCCGGTCAGCGCCACCGTGTCGACCCACTGGCCGAGCTCGGTGTGCAGGGCGGCGCGCCACACCACGACGAACGCGGCTGTCTGGGCCATGGCCAGTACGACCAACCAGACCGCCGTCCAACCTCTCGCCGTCGCACGCACCCGCACACCGTAGCGGCACGCCCGGGAGCGTCTCCCGGTGGCCCGCCGACACTCTGGCGCTAGTTTGGGGCGGACCGACAGGAGGTTGCCGGTGACCGTCACACCCGAGCCCCGAGGGCCGTCCACCCGCGAGCCGCGCCCCGCCGACCGGCCGGAGTCGCTCGCGGACCTGCTCGGCGGCCGGCGGGGCGCGGTCGACGCCACGCTGCCGCCGGTGGCGTTCGCGGTCGGCTGGCTGTCCACCGGTCACTCACTGGTCGGCGGGGTGGCCGCCGCGGTGCTGGCCGGGACGGCGGTGGCGGGCTGGCGGCTGCGCCGGGGGGACCGGCCCCGCTCGGTGCTGGTCGGCCTGCTCGCGGTGTGCGTGGCCGCGCTGATCGCGTTGCGCACCGGGCGGGCCGCCGACTTCTTCCTCATCCAACTGCTGTCCAACGCGGCCAGCACGCTGGCCTGGGTCGTCAGCATCGTGGTCCGCTGGCCGCTGCTGGGCGCCGTGGTGGGGGTGATGCTGCGCCAGCGGGGGCGGTGGCGGCGCGACCCGGCGCTGCTGCGGGCGTACTCGCGGGGGAGCTGGGTGTGGGCGGCCACGTACGTGCTGCGGCTGGCGGTCTTCGTGCCGCTCTACCTCGGCGGTCAGGTGGTGGCGCTGGTGGCGGCGCGGGTCGCGCTGACCTGGCCGCTGGTGGCGGCGGCGCTGGCGGTGAGCTGGCTGGTGATCCGCCGGTCGCTGCCGGCGGGGCACCCGGGGCTGCGGCACCCGGTCACCGTGCCCGGCCCCGCTGCGAGCAAGGCGGAGGCGGGCGACGCCCGGAATGCGGGTGGGGCCGACGGGTGAGGCCGGGCCCGGACACGTAAAGGGAGAGGCCGCCACGGGGGGAGCGGCCTCTCCGGTGACGTACGTTACTCCGTCGGCGACCGTCGCGTGATCCCTCGACGGCCGATTTTCCCGGCGCTTTTCGCGGCAACTTCGGTTTCGGGCGGTGGGACGGGCCGGCCGGTCCGCTGCGTCGACCGGACGGACGGCCCGTCCCGGCCTGACCGTGGAAGTCAGGCCGTCCGCCGGCCGGGGCTCACAGTTCCCCCTGGCCCGGCCGGACTCCGGGTGGGCGGGCCGCGCCGCCCACCCGGAGGACCTGGGTCACCCGTTCGGGAACAGGTTCCCGTAGTCGGCGTACGCCATGGCGACGTCGGCCTGGGCCCAGAACCGGTGGTAGTTGAACGTCGGCTCCGCGCCGCCGTTCAGGTACGCCTGCACCTTCGGCCAGTCGGGGTCGTTCTTGTAGAAGGACCGGATGTCGAGGAAGCTCTTGCCTGCGGCGATGGCGTCGCCGTTGGGCATCTTCCCGGTCCAGCCCGGCGGGACGTAGAGGCCCTGGCCGTCGGCGGCGTTGTAGACGTCGTCGAAGCGCTTGTAGTCGCCGCGCTTCTCCGGCATCGAGACGCCCTTGGCGTCGCTGGCCGCGTACAGCGCGTCGAGCAGGCCCTTGGCGGTGGTCTTGGCCGCCGCGTTGCCGGACTTCGCGGCGTACGCGATCAGGGTCCGGGCGTAGGCGGCGGCGACGCCGACGTCCTGGCCCTTGACGGTGACCTCGACGTGCAGGTTGGTGTTGGGCTGCGGGCTGGCCGGGTTCCAGTTGGTGGGCTGGCCGGTCCACTTCATGTCCGACGGGATCGACCAGTTGGCGCCCACCGTGGTGTTGGCGATCGCCCACGGCACCCACTTGTCCAGCAGGGCCTTGGCCTTGGCGTTGCCGGTCTCCAGGTACAGCTCGGCGATCCGCTGCATCGACCACGCCTGCATGCCGAACCACTGGTTCGACGGCGGGTCGTTGTAGACCGGGTCGACGTCGTAGAACATGCCGTAGAAGGTGGCGGTGCCGGCCGGCGGGGTGCCGTAGTTGCCGTCCCAGCTGTTGGTGGCGCCGCCGGCGATGCCGCCCTCGGCGGACTGGAGCCAGGTGTAGAACTCCAGCTGCCGGTCGAGGCTCTTCTGCCAGTCCGCGACGGCGGTCGGGGACTGCGGCTTGAGCTCGGCCACGTTGGTCAGCGCCCAGGCCGCGAACGGGTTCTGGTAGCCGAAGTGGTTGTGGCTGGAGCCGATCCGCCACGACCAGTTCTGGTTGGCCTCGTACGCGCCGCCCCAGGCGTAGTACCAGGACATCAGGTAGTGCGCCGAGTCCTTGCCGGTGCCGGCCGGGCAGGCGCTGGCGCCGACGCAGTTGCCGATCTTCTTGAAGTACTTGTCGAACATCGCGTACCGCAGGTAGTCGCCCATCTTGGCGGCCTTGGCCACGGTGGCGGCGACGTCGGCCTGCTTGTTCTGCGCCTTGGCCCAGGTCAGGGCCCAGTACGCGGCCTGCACGGCGCGGGCGTCCGCGTCGGGGGCGTTGGTGTACTTCCACTGCTTGGCGGGGGCGTTGGCCTCCTTGACGAACAGGTCGAGGTAGCCGTACTGGCCGCCGTGCTTGAACGTGTCGCAGGACGGCTGCGGCACGGTCTCCCACACCGACTCCTGGGTGCCCCGCTGGAAGGTGTTGATGTACGCCGGCTTGGCGGTGCCGTCGCCGCAGCGGCCGAAGCCGTAGGTGTTGTCGACGTCCAACAGCCAGTGCATGCCGTAGATGTCACCGGTGCCGTAGGTGCTCTGCAGCTCCGAGCGCAGCGGGTCCGCACCGACCGGGACGTTCGGCTGGAGCTGCGACGGGTACTGGTTGGGCAGCGGCCACTCCGCGGCGTACTGCGGGGTGCCCGCGGCGCCGGCGGTCGCCTGGTCGGCGTGCGACGGGATGATGTACTTCTCCATCACCGTCCAGGAGTTGTTGAACGGGGCCCAGTTCTGGGTGACCCGGCCGTACTGGGCCTCCAGCCACAGCCAGAAGCTGAACGCCTCGGACGTGGTCTCGTGGCCGTGGTCGGGCGCCTCGACGATCAGCGTCTCGATCGAGTGGTAGGGCACGCCCTCGGCGCTGAAGTAGCCCGAGTTCTTGATCTTGCCGTACTGGTCGAGGAAGCGCTTGATGTAGGCGTTGTCCCCGCCGGGGGTGTCGTTGTCGATCTCCGTGGCGGTGACGGCCAGGGGGGCGACGCCGCTGCCGGAGGCGGTGATGGTGGCCGTGCCGCCGACGGTGTCGGCGTCCTCCGCCGCGGCCACGGTGACGGTTGCGCCGGTGTTCCAGTTGGCGGGCGTCAGGGTGACCGAGGCCGGCGTGACGGTGATGTCGGCGTCGCCGGTGCGGGCGAGCGTCACCTGCACGTTGGCCGTCGGCGCCGCGCTGAGCTTGAGGTTGAACGTGGCGGTTCCGCCCTCGCTCACGCTGACCGCGGACGGGGTGGCCACCAACCTCGGGCCGGAGGCCGCGGTGACGGTGAACGCCTTCTCGTCGACGGCGATGCCGTTGGCGTTGTCGTAGGCCTTGGCCTGGACGGTGTAGCTGCCGGCCGGCAGGTCCTCCAGGGTGTAGCCGTACGGGGCGGTGGTGTCGGTGTTGACCAGCAGGCCGTTGCGGTAGAACTCGACCTTGCTGATCGTCCCGTCCGGGTCGCTGGCGGTGGCGGTCAGCGGCACGTCCGCCGGGGCCTCGAACGGGCCGGCCGGCACGCCGAGGGACACCGTCGGCGGCTTGTTGGCGGGGGTGCCGTTGCAGGTGACGCCGTTGAGGGTGAACGCGGTGGGCTTCGGGTTGCTGCCGGTGTAGCTGCCGTTGAAGCCGATGGTCGTCGACGCCCCGCTGCCGAGGCTGCCGTTGTACGACTCGTTGGTCGCGGTCACCTCGCTGCCGGTCTGGCTGTACTTCGCCGACCAGCCCTGGGTCACCTTCTGGCTGCTGTTGGGGAACGTCCACTTGAGCGTCCAGCCGTTGATGGCGTCGCCCAGGTTCTTGATGGTGACGTTGGCGGTGAAGCCGCTGCCCCAGTCGTTGGTGGCGTAGACCACGTCGCAGGCCGGGGCGGCCTGGGCGGCGCCGGCCGGCAGGGCGACCCCGCCGACGGCCAACGTGGCGGCGGCGAGCATCGCCGTCCGGCGACGTCTTGCCATGAGTCTCATGTGCGCGGTGTCTCCTCGGACCAGGCCGGGGCGCGGGGCCCCGGCGGGAGCACCTCCACGTGCGGGTCGCACGGGGGGACGGAGGTGCCCGGGATGGTGGTCGATCCGGCCCGGCCGGGTTCGGGACGGGGCGTCGGCGCCGGCAGACAGCGGCCGTCCGTCCTGTCGGGTGCCGTCCGGTGACCGGATGCCCTCGGCGACCCACGCTCACGCGAGCTGGCTCCTCGTCGCGGTAGGTCGACAGTCTGGCATGGAAGCGCTCCCACGACAAGGAGCCGGCGAGGAGAAGCAGGCAGATGTTTCGATCTCGTTTTGGGTCTTTCACAAACCCGTGACGGGCGTTACAGTCGCTGCATCCCCCGATGGGAGCGCTTCCATCGATGGAGATACACAGAAGATGTTGACCGGGGTCGTCGTGCCCGCGACGTTCCCGGGACACTGCCCGAAGGCTGACGGCGGGCCAGCCCGGACGCCGCCGCCAGCCACCCACCGGCAATGGAGGGAGGTGGAACCAGAGCCACTCGCGTGGCCCGGCTCCCGCGCGACACGCACGGCAGGACGCCAATTCCACTCGTGCGTGTTTGCATCAAAGGTGGGGACGGGGGTTGCCCTCCCCCGTCCCCACACTAAACCCCCCGCCACGATGGGAAAAGAGGCCGACGGGTCAGGCGTGCCACGCCGCCCGGCCGGCCTCGCTCGCTTTCGGTCCACACCCGCGCGCCCCGACCGCCGCCCGTTGGCACCCCGCCTGCGCGTCCGCGCCACCGGCCGCGCGTCAAACCATCCCGCACAGCGGAGCCGACCCCGGCGCTGTGGGGTCGGCCGCCCCCGCCTGCCCTATGCTGGGAGCGCTCCCGGCCGGTCGCGGCGGGCACCCACCACAAGGAGAAGGCCCCATGTCGATGCTCAGCCGCCCCGTACTCTCCGCCACCGCCGGGACCACCGGCGCCGGCCCGCGCGACGGCGGCCTCGCCTCCGCCGACGCCGCGACCGCCGGCAGCCCGGCCGCCGGCTGCGGAACCGGGTCGGACCCCGACACCGACCCGACCGACCGGCCCCGGGACGCGCTGCGCTTCCCGACCGGTTTCGGCTGGGGCGCGGCCACCTCGGCGTACCAGATCGAGGGGGCCGCCAAGGAGGACGGCCGGGGCGAGTCCGTCTGGGACACCTTCAGCCGCACCCCCGGCCGCACCCGCAACGGCGACACCGGCGACGTGGCCGCCGACCACTACCACCGCTACGCCGACGACCTCGACCTGATGCGCGACCTGGGGCTGCGCAGCTACCGGTTCTCCATCTCCTGGCCGCGCATCCAGGCCGACGGCGCCGGCGCGGTCAACCAGCGCGGCCTCGACTTCTACCGCCGGCTGGTCGACGGGCTGCACGAGCGGGGCATCTCGCCGATGGCCACCCTGTTCCACTGGGACCTGCCGCAGGCGTTGCAGGACGCCGGCGGCTGGGAGAACCGGGACACCGCGTACCGGTTCGCCGAGTACGCCGAGGCGATCTTCCGGGGCCTCGGCGACCAGGTGCCGGTCTGGCTGACCGTCAACGAGCCGAAGACCGTGGTGCAGAACGGCTACCTGACCGGGCACCACGCCCCCGGCTTCCAGGACCCGCAGGCGGCGTACCTGGTCGCCCACCACCTCCAGCTCGCCCACGGGCTGGCCGTGCGGGCGCTGCGCGCCACCGGCAGCGCCGGCCGGATCGGCCCCGCGCTCAACCTGCACCCCTGCTACGCCGCCGACGACAGCCCCGAGGCCGCCCGCGCCGCGCGCCTCTACGACGGGTACGAGAACCGCCTCTACCTCGACTCGATCCTCAAGGGCAGCTACCCGGCCGACGTGCTCGACGACCTCGGCGCCGACAGCCGGCTGGCCCGGGGCGTCGCCGACGGCGACCTGGAGATCATCTCCTCGCCGATCGACCTGCTCGCCGTGCAGTACTACACCCCGTACTACCTCACCGGCGACGGCGCGACGGTCACGCGCTGGCCCACCTCACAGGCGGACTGGCAGCAGATCTACCCGGACGGCATGTACGACATCCTGACCCGGGTCACCCGCGACTACGGACCCGTCCCGCTGACCGTCACCGAGAACGGCCTGCCGCAGGCGGACACCCTCTCCGCCGACGGCACGGTCGACGACGCCGGGCGGATCAGCTTCCTGCGCGACCACATCGCCGCCGCGCACCGGGCCGTCTCCGACGGGGTGCCGCTGGAGAGCTACCACGTCTGGTCGCTGCTCGACAACTTCGAGTGGGCCGAGGGGTACGACCAGCGCTGGGGCCTGGTCTACGTGGACTACCCCACCCAGCGCCGGGTACCCAAGCGCAGCGCGCACTGGTACCGCGAGGTGATCCGGGCCAACGGCCTGTAGCCCGACGGCGTTCCGGCCGGGCGGGCGTGGCACGGCCGCGCCCGCCCCGGTTCGTCCGGTGGTCCGTCGTCCCGGCCCCGCCCGGGGGGGCCCGGACGACGGGGTGAGCGGGGCCGCGCCGGC